>NZ_JACGWV010000001.1:1617206-1940647 GCF_014137995.1 Promicromonospora sukumoe | reverse complement strand
GGTCTGCTCGACGCCGTCGAACACCTTCGGGAACTCCACCCCGCACGCCTCCAGGATGGTGGGGACCACGTCGGTGCAGTGGTGGTACTGGTTGCGGACCTCGCCCCGCGCCGCGATGCCGGCGGGCCAGTGGATCACCATCGGGTCGCTGATGCCGCCCTGGTAGACGTACCGCTTGAACATCCGGTACGGGGTGGAGAACGCGGCGGCCCAGCCCGTCGGGTAGTGGTTGTACGCGTCGGGGGTGCCGAGCTGGTCCACCATCGCGAGGTTCTGCTCGAGGTCGTCCGGGTACCCGCCGAAGATCTTGCCCTCGTTGACCGAGCCGTTCGGGCTGCCCTCTCCCGAGGCCCCGTTGTCCGCGCAGTAGAGGATGAGCGTGTTCTCGAGCTGGCCGGACTCCTCCAGGTAGTCGACGATGCGACCCACCTGGGCGTCGGTGTACTCGGAGAGACCCGCGTAGACCTCCGCCATGCGGCAGAACATCGCCTGCTCCTTCTCGTTCAGCTCGCCCCAGGGCCGGACCCGGTCGGTCTCCGAGAAGGTGCCGTCGGGCATCGGGTTCAGGTCGGTGAGCTCTGTGCCCTCCGGCAGGATGCCGCGCTCGATCATCCGGGGCAGCACCCACTCCCGGTAGGCCTCGTACCCGTCGTCGAACACGCCCTTGTACTTGTCGATGTACTCCTGGGGCGCGTGGTGCGGCGCGTGGTTGGCGCCCGGGCAGAACCACAGGTACCAGGGCTTGTCCGGCTCGGTCTGCTTGGAGTCCCGGATCATCCGCAGCGCCTGGTCCGCGAGGTCCTTGGACAGGTGGTAGCCGTCCTCGGGCGGATACGGCTGATCGATGTACCGGTTGCCCTCCGCCAGCGACGGGAACCACTGGTTGGTCTCCCCGCCGATGAACCCGTAGAACTGGTCGAAGCCCTGCCCGAGCGGCCAGCGCTTCTTCGAGGCGCCCATGGTCCACTCGTCGATCGGCACGTTGTGGTTCTTGCCCACCCAGAAGGTGCTCCAGCCGGCCTCGCGCAGCACGCTCGCCATGCTCGCGCTGGACGGCGGGATGTGCGAGCTGTAGCCGGGAAAGCCCGTCGAGCTCTCCGAGATGGTCGCGAACCCGTTGAGGTGATGGTTGCGGCCGGTGAGGAACGTCGACCGCGTGGGCGAGCACAGTGCGGTGGTGTGCCACTGCGAGTAGGTCAGGCCGCCCGCCGCGAGGCGCTCCATCGTGGGCATCTGGATGCGCCCGCCGTACGGCGACCAGGCGGCCTGCCCGGTGTCGTCGTACAGCACGACCAGGACGTTGGGTGCGCCCTGGGGCGCCTTCTGCGGGAGGAACGCCTCCCAGTCCCCCTGCGAGTCGCGGACATCGAGCTCGATCTTGCCCCGGAACTCCCGTGCCATGTCGGTCCTCCTCGTAGCGGTGGTGCCCGGATGATCCGCAGGACCCGCCACGGGCTACGTCACCCGATCCAGGTGAACGCCCCAGGTCACCCACCGACTTGGCTGACCCGCGTGAACCTGACCTCGGCAACACCCCGCTGGCTCGGCCCCTCGCTCCGCGGATACCGCCGCACGTGGCTGCGGGCCGACGTCGTGGCGGGGCTGGCCGCGGGCGTCGTCGTGGTGCCGCAGGCCATGGCCTACGCGACCATCGCCGGGCTGCCGGTCTCCGTCGGGCTCTACACCTGCATCGTCCCCGTGCTGCTCTACGCGCTCCTCGGCGGCTCGCACACCCTGAGCGTCTCGACGACGTCGACCATCGCGGTGCTGACCGCCTCGGCGCTCGCGGGGGCCGGCACGGCGTCGGACGACCTGCTCGGGGCCGCATTCACGCTCACCGCTCTCGTGGGGGTGTGCCTCCTGGTCATGCGGCTCCTGCGGCTCGGCTCGCTGGTGGAACAGATCAGCCCTGCGACCCTGACCGGCGTGAAGGCCGGCGTCGGGCTCACCGTCGCGGTCACGCAGCTGCCGGCCCTCCTGGGCCTGACGGTGCCGGACCGGGACGCCGGGTTCTTCGGCAAGCTCGCCGACGTCGTCGGGGCGCTCCCGACGACGCAGGCCCTCACGGCGATCTTCTCGGTCCTCGCGGTCGCCACGCTGCTGGTGCTGCGCCGCGTCGCGCCGCGGGTCCCCGCCGCCCTGTTCGTGGTGGTGGCCTCCGTCCTGCTGGTCGTCCTGACCGACGTCGAGGACCGGGGCCTCGCGCTCATCGAGCCGGTACCCGCCGGCCTGCCGGACCTCAGCCCGCCGCTGTGGGACGCGATCCCAGGCCTGCTCCCCGCGGCGCTGGCGATCGCCGTCATGGCCTTCCTGGAGACCGTCCTGGTCGCCCGCGCGCAGCGGCAGCGGTCCGAGCCGACCGTCGACAGCGACCAGGAGCTGCTCGCGGTCGGCGTCGCCGCCCTGGGCGGCGGCCTCACGCAGTGCCTCCCGCCCGCGGGCGGGTTCTCGCAGAGCGCGGTCAACCTCGGGGCGGGCGCCCGCACCCAGGTGGCCGGCCTCACGACGGCGGCGCTCGCCGTACTCGTCGCGCTCTTCCTGGCGCCCGTGCTGAGCGACCTGCCGACGGCCACGCTCGGCGCCCTGGTACTGGTCGCGGTGGTCGGGCTGGTGTCGCCGGCCGAGTACATGCGGCTGTTCCGCATCGACCGCACGGAGTTCTGGGTCGCGCTGGCCACGACGGCGATCGGGCTCACCGCCGGCCTCCTGCCGGCCGTCGGGGCCGGCGTGGTCCTGACGCTGTTCCTGGTGCTGCGCACGGTCAGCCGCAGCGCCGTCCGCCCGCTGTACGCGGCGCCCGACGGCGGCTGGACGCCCACCCCGCCGGAGAGCCCCCCGCCGAGCCCTCCGGCAGGCGGCGACGCCGCGCCCGCCGGGGTGCTGCTGCTGCACCTCGACCATTCGATCTTCACGGGCAACGCGCGACCGACGCAGGACGACGTCCTCGCGGCCGCCCTCGGCCACCGGCCCACGCCGCACGCCCTGGTGCTGGAGGGCACGGCGGTCCTCCGAGCCACCATCCCGCTGCTCGACGCGCTCGAGGCGCTCGACGCGGACCTCTCCCGCGAGGGCACGACGCTCCTGCTCGCGGCGTTCCCCCCGGACGTCCGCCGCCAGGCGGCGGCGTCCCGCTGGTGGGCCGGTGCGGAGCGCGACGGGCGGGTGGTCCCCACGGTCGACGCCGCAGTGGCCGCCGCTGTGGCCGCCGCGAGCGCCCGGGAGGCCACGCCATGACCGTCCCGGACGATCTGGCAGCCACCGCACCCCGAGGTGACGCCGCCTCCCGCCGCCCACCCCGGTGGCTGCCCCGGGCGCTGGTCCTGGTCGTGCTCGCCGTCTACCTCGGGGCGTTCGGCTGGTACGCGATGGGTGCTCTGCGCGGCCTGGCGGTGAACGTCCTGATCGCGTTTTTCCTCGCCCTGGCGCTCGAACCGCCGGTGGTCTGGTGCGTGCGGCACGGGTGGCGCAGGGGCGCGGCCGCGGCCACGGCGCTCGGCGGTTCGATCGTCCTCGTGGCGGTGGTGCTGGGACTCTTCGGCAACCTCTTCGTCCAGCAGCTCATCCAGCTCCTCGACACCCTGCCCGACGTGTACGCGGCGATCCAGGACCGCATCGCGGAGCAGTTCGGCGTCGCGCTCCCCGACTCCGACGACCTGGTGCGCGAGGTCCTGACGAACTTCGGCAACGACGTCGCCTCCGGCGTGCTGCTGGCCGGAGCCTCCGTGATCGGCGCGCTGTTCGCCCTGCTGACGATCCTCCTGGTGACGTACTACCTGCTGGCCGCGGGCCCCCGGCTCCGCGTCGCTGTGTGCCGGTGGCTCACGCCGGCCCGCCAGCAGGAGGTGCTGACCCTGTGGGAGATCACGCAGGTGAAGGTCTCGGACTTCATCAGCTCCCGCATCGTGCTCGCGTCCCTGTCGGCCGCCTTCACCCTCGTCTTCCTGCTGATCGTCCGCACCCCGTACGCACTGCCGCTCGCGGTCTTCGTCGGCGTGGTGTCGCAGTTCGTCCCGACCATCGGCACCTACCTCGGCGGCGCGCTGCCCGTCGCCGTGGCGCTGACGTCCCAGGGCCTGCCCCAGGCGCTGGCCGTCCTCGCGTTCATCATCGGCTACCAGCAGCTCGAGAACCTCTACTTCTCCCCGAAGGTCTCCGCGCGGGCGCTGGAGATGAACCCCGCCGTGAGCTTCCTCGTGGTGCTCGGCTTCGGCGCCGTGTTCGGCGCGCTGGGGGCGTTCCTGGCGCTGCCGATCGCCGCGACCGTCCAGGCGACGGCCAACACCTACCTGCGGCGGCACGACCTCGTCGAGTCGCACATGCTGCGCGACCCGGACGGGTGGCGGGAGGTGAACGGCGGCAGCGGGAAGCGCCGGGAGCACGTGGAGCCGGAGGCCTGAACGCTCGGGCGCCGGACACCTAGACGATCTTCGGAAAGGCAGCCAGGAAGCCGATGCCGAGCAGCAGGAGAACCCCTGCACCGGCCAGCACGGTCCACGACCTCGCCCGCGAGTCGAACCGGTTGGCGAGCGCCCCGAAGAACAGGACGAGCGCGAACAGCACGGTGAGCAGCGTGTAGTTGTCCCCGCGGCGGTTGTCCGTGAGCGCATCCTCGAAATACGCGTCGGCGCGGGCGTCGGCCTCCTGCGCCTCGACCTGGCCGGGCGGCACGTACGAGTCCAGCGCGAAGGGGCTCGCCGGCGCGTCCGGGTTCTGCAGCGGACGCGCCGCGAGCCACTCGTCGAAGGCGGGCGTGAAGTGCTCGGTGAAGCGCTCACGGGAGAACTCGGCCAGCGCCTGGTCGTCCTCGGCGGTCGCCTGGAGCCAGATGCCGAACACCTGCAGGTCGACCGCCCGCGCCGCCTCCGCGGTCGTCGCCTGGCGGGTGGCCTCGATGCGCTGCGTGGACGCCCGGGAGAACGCGATGGACATCTCCCCGCTCCACTTGCTGGCCTCGAAGCCGCTCCAGGCGGTGAGCACCGCGGTGATCGCGAGCAGCGCCACGGCGACGTTCTCCACGGACCAGCGGCGCGCGCCGTCGTGACCCTGCTCGCTCATGCCCCCTCCTTCGTGTCCCGGGTCGGGCAGGCCGCGCCCGGATCGGCGAGGCCGTCAGCCCAGCAGCTTGGCCTTGGCGGTCACGAACTCGTCCTCCGTGAGCACTCCCTTGCCGTGCAGCTCGCCGAGCTGCGCGAGCTGGGTCAGGAGCGCGTCGTTCGCGCCGTCCGACGGCGGCGCAGCGGGTGCCTGCTGCGCCGGCTCGTACTGCGGTGGCGCGGCCTGCTGGGGCTGGTACTGCTGGTTCTCGTACCGCTGGGCCTCGTACTGCTGCTGTGCGCGGCCTGCCTGCCGCCGGCTGATCGCGCCTGCGGTGGCCTGGGCGGTGCCGGCGATGACTGCCGTGCGCGCTGCCGTGCCGATGAGGCCGGGGCGGCCGAAACGTCGTAGAGGTGCCATGTCGCTGCTCCGTTCGGTGATGGTGCTGCTCAGAGGGGGGATGCGGCGGTGTCCGCCAGCGCGGCGATCTCGTTGACCGTCAAGGCGGGCACCCGTTCGTGCAGGATCACGTCGGCCTCTGCGGCGACCGCCGCCGTGACCAGCTCGCGCGACCACGTGTGCTCGATCGCTAGGACGAGCACGGAGGTGCCCGGTTCGACCGCCGAGGCGATCTCTCGCAGGTCCTCGTCGCCGGTCAGGCCCGACGCGGGCAGCTCCACGGCGACGAGGTCGATCTCGTCGCCGAGGTCCTGCGCCTCCAGGATCTCGATGTCGCCGGCCTCGTCGCGGCGCACGACGGCGAGGTCGAGCAGCGTGACGGCGCCGGTCGCTCCGACGTCGAGCACGGCCTGGGCGACAGAGGGCGGGATGCGCGGCGTGTCGAAGGCGAGCGCGACGAGCTCTACGGGTCCGAACGAGGATTCCATGACTACCTCCAGGGCGAGAAGACAGGTGCGACAAACAGTTGCGGTCCGGCGGATGCCGTCGCGACCGTTCTCGCGGCTTGAGCCGGCCCCGTGACCATGCGCGGCCGAGCCGGGCGGCATCCTCACCCTTTGTGGGTGAAACGGAGCCTCACCGCGAGCCCGGCCACGCTCGTCAGTCCATCCGGGTGGCGAGCCGGAGTCGGTCCATGCCCGTGGTTCCGTCGGGGGCCCTGAAGTCGAACGTGACTGACGTCAGGGTCCCGGTGAACGGGAACAGCCCACGGTCCGCGTACTCGTCGCACACTGGCGAGACGCAGTCAGCGGGCGAAGCCCTCTCGTTCCGGTGTTGTCCGCCCGGGTCGGTCGGGACGGGTGCGTCCCGACCGACCGGCTGCTACAGCGGGTAGTACTCGTCGAATGCAGCCGAGTCGAGCTGCCAGCCGAACGAGCGGCTGATCTTGTCGTCGGTGATCTCGTAGACGTACAGCCGCGGGACCACCAGTTCGGACTTTCCGGTACGCGCGTGCTTCTCGTGAACCAGGAGCGCTACGACCGCGTCGCCGGCAACCAGGATGGTCGGTGGTGCGGCGAAGGTGATGTTTCCGCCGCTGAGCTCCTGGAGGCGGCGCATGACCTGCAACGACTCCTCGGGGCTGTGGGTCTCTCCCGAGAGCGCGGAGTTACCCGCGGTATAGGACGGCTTGTCCTTGGTGTAGAAGTTCGCCATGCGCTCCAGGCCCGCGGGCCCGCCATCTCCGTAGGCTGCGTAGTAGTCCGTCAGCAGCTGGTGGTTCTGGGTTGCAGTCGCCAATATCTGCTCCTTACCGGTTGTCTCGGATGTGGTTGGTCGCGCAATCCAGCGCGGGTCAGATGTGCAACCCGCCGCTCACGTCGATCACGGCCCCGGTGATGTAGCTGGCGGCGGGGCTGGCGAGGAATGCGACGGTGCCGGCGACCTCGTCGAGCGCCGCTACGCGTGGGAACGCCTGCATGCTCATGATGAAGTTACGCGGCGGGAGCTTGTCGCGTACTTCCTCGGCCATGTCCGTGGGGATGACGGCCGGCTGGATGATGTTCACCGTGATGTCGCGCGGCCCCAGGTCGCGCGCCGCGCCCTTCGCATATCCGACGAGCGCAGCCTTGGAGCCGGCGTAGTCCGCGACACCTCGGAAAGGCACGCGGGTGCCCAGCAAGGAACCGAGGAAGATGATCCTTCCCCCGTCAGTGATCCGGGGTGCGGCCGCGCGCGTCATGGCGACCGTGCCCAGGGTGTTGACCTGCCAGAGGCGGTTGTACGCAGCCTCGTCGAGGTCGGGGTCGTCCACCATCTCGCCTTGGACGGCGATTCCTGCGTTGTTCACGAGGATGTCGAGCTTTCCCAGCTCGTTGATCACTGCGTCGACCGCCGGCCTGGCGCTGGCCAGGTCCGCCAGGTCGCTGTGGATCGCCGTCGCCCGCACCCCGTTCGCCCGCAGTTCTTCCACCAGGGCCTGTGCCTTGTCGACCGAGGCCGAGTACGTGATGGCGACGTCGGCACCACGGTCGGCGAACAGCTTCGCCGTATGCGCCCCCAGACCACGGCCGCCACCGGTCACCAACACGGTCTTTCCCTCGAATTCCCTTGCCAAGAGAGCGTTCCTTTCGTGGGTCCTCCTGAAGGAGGACAGTCATTCCGACGGCGCACGGCAGGCTCGCCAGATACGCCGGGTTCGAACGCCTTCAGCAGACCCCGGCGAGCACGAACCTAGAAAGGCTCCTGCGAATGCCCGGTAATGGCGGTACCTGGTAGTCGTAGCAGGGGTACTGACAGGGACCCCCTACGGCCGGCCTGTGGCGTGCATGCTGGGTGGCATGGTCGACAACGCGAACCACCTGGGTGAGTATCTGCGCGCCCGCCGGGCTCTCATCCCGCCCGAGGCGGTCGGCATCACCGAGCTCGGCAGGAGGCGCGTGCCCGGACTACGGCGCGAAGAGGTCGCCATGCTGGCCGGCATCAGCGCCGAGTACTACCTCCGGTTGGAGCGTGGCCGAGACCGCAACCCGTCCACGCAGGTCCTGGAGTCCATCGCGCGCGTGCTCGGACTGGATGATGACGGCATGAGCCACCTGCTGAGCCTGGTGGTGGACAAACCTCGACGACGACGACCCAGACCGCGGGCCGAACGGGTGCCGGACAGCATCGGTTCGCTCCTACCCACCTTCGTGCATCCCGCGTTCATCGAGGGACGGTATTTCGACATCCTGGCCACCAACGCCATGGCGGGTGCTCTCTCCCCGAGCATGTCGGTCGGGCGCAACCAGCTGCTGGACGTGTTTCTGGACCCGCCGGAGGAGGCACTCCACCAAGACTGGGACGGCATCACGGAGTGCTATGCGTCGAGTCTTCGCCAGGCGGTCGGCACCGACACAGAGGACCCACGCTTCATCGAGCTCGTCGGCCAGCTGTCTCTGGCGAGCCCACGTTTTCGAAAGTTGTGGAGCCGCCACGACGTGGGCGTCCAGCGCGGCAGCCTGACGCGGTTCATCCATCCCGAGGTCGGCGCGCTCTCGTTGCACCGGGAGCGGCTCGCGATCAGCGGCACGGACGGGCTGACCCTGGTCCTGTATCACGCTGAGGCAGGCTCGGAGTCAGCGGAAAAACTCGCTCTCCTGGGGTCGTCCGTGGCTGCCCCGGCGCAGAACTCGAACGTACCCACCGCCGGATCTCGTCCTCACCCCGGTAAGGCCCAGTCATGATCCAGGCCACCATGCGAAGAGCAGTCAGTCGATCCTGCTCTCGTGCCTGAGCTCGTTCTGTGCACGAAGAGTCGCCGCCCAGGTCGCGAGCATCGCGAGTGAGTCTGCACTCGGAGAGCCGGGAACCGGCGCGTACGCCACCATCACCAGGCCGGGTTCGGCCGGCAGCTCGAAGCTCTCGAAGTTCAGCTCGAGCTCACCCACGACCGGGTGGCGCAGGCGCTTGACGCCGCTGCGGTACAAGAACACGTCGTGGGCCGCCCAACGGACCCGGAACTCTTCGCTCCGGGTCGAGAGCTCACCGATCAGCTGGGTCAGGGCGGGGTCGTGCGGGTTGCGCCCTGCCTCCTGCCGTAGCGCCGCCGCGGTGTCCGCGGCGTTCTTCTCCCAGTCGAGCAGGAACTGCCGGGCCGCCGGGTCCAGGAACGTGAAGCGCGCCGCGTTGGCCGGGCGCTGCGGGGTCGCGAGCACCGGCTGGTACAGGGCCCGCCCGAGCTCGTTCATGGCCAGGATGTCCTGCCGGCCGTTGCGGATCCAGGCCGGTGCGTCGGTGATGGCCTCCAGGATCCGCTGGACGACCGGGCGGACCTGCTGCGGGGCGGAGCGCCGACGCCGGGGCGCGCGCCGGGGCGCCGCACGGGCGAGGTCGAAGAGGTGGGCGTGCTCCGCCTCGTCGAGCTGCAGCGCGCGAGCCACCGCCTCGAGCACCGCGTCCGAGACGTTGCTCAGGTTCCCGCGCTCCATCCGGGCGTAGTACTCGACGCTCACCCCGGCGAGCAGGGCGACCTCCTCCCGGCGGAGCCCGGGGACGCGCCGGGTCGACCCGAAGCTTGGCAGGCCGCTCTGTTCCGGGCTCACACGTCCTCGGCGCGAGGCGAGGAATTCTCGGACGCCGAGGCGCTGATCGGTCATGGATTCGATGCTAGGCCGCCTGCCGAGGAGCAGGGAGGAACTGCCAGTACGCCTCACGACAGTTCCTTCCCCGGCCGCCCGTGGCCACGTTGACTCACGGTCGTGGCGGCCGACCCGCCGTCACAAAGACACGAACGATTCCTTGAGGAGACAGAGATGACCGCCGACCCAGCCCTTTCGAGCCCGACCGACCAGCCGAGCACCTCGCTGGCCCGCACTGCGATGGAAGAGATGTTCGCCGCGTGGGGCGCCGGGGCGACGCCGGAGGAACTGGCCGAACGCTTCCACGAGGATGTCGACTGCTTCATCCCCGGCGACACCGAGACCGTGCCCTGGATCGGCCGGAAGGTCGGCCGGGCGGGGATCGCCGAGCACTTCGCTCAGCTCGCCGAGGGCGTCACGACCGAAGCCTGGGAAGTCGACACGATCATGACCCACGGCAACCGTGCCGTGATGCTGGGCAGCTTCCGCCCCCGGGTGATCGCCACCGACCGCGTCATCGAGAGTGAGTACGCCGTCGATGTCGCGGTCGACGAGGCCGGACTCATCACCCGCTACCACATGCTCGAGGACAGCTGGGCCGTCTCGGAGGCGGCCCGGCCGTAACCTCGGCTGCCGACAGTTTCGGTCGAAACGGTCTCCGCGGCGCTCATGCCGCTGCGGAGGCCGTTTCGTCAGCGTCCGGCGCTGACGCCTGGACCGGATCGTGTCCGGGCCCACGACCGGAAACAGCAGGGGACGCGAGCTCTCGGCGTCGGACCAAGAGCTAACAGCACCTGACTTGAGGAGAGCACGAAGATGTCATCGCATTCCCCGTTTCGCTTCGGCGCCACCGTCACCCACATCGAGTCTCGAGCCACTCTGCAGGAGCAGGCGCGCCGGCTGGAGGGCGAGGGATGGTCGACGCTGCTGATGCGGGACCACGTCGGCGCACCGTCGATGTTCGCACCACTAATGTCTGCCGCTGCCGCCACCGTCGACCTCCGCGTAGGCACCCTGGTCGCGAACAACGGCCTGCATCATCCGGTACGCCTCGCCCAGGAGGCCGCGACCGTCGACCTGCTCGTCGACGGCCGCCTTGAGCTCGGTCTCGGCGCCGGGTGGAACAGGCGGGAGTCTGACCTCCTTGGGATCACCCACGAAGCGTCGCCACAGCGAGTAACCCGCCTTCACAACTCGATCGCGACGATGAAGTCCGCATGGGCGGGCGACCTTCGGCTGCCCGCGGCTGACGGAACCGAGGGCGAGCGAGCTGTGCTCCCCGGGGTTCAACGGCCCCACATACCGCTGCTCATCGGCGGCCACGGCGACGCCATTCTGGCCCTTGCGGCTCAGGAGGCGGACATCGTCGGGCTGAATGGCCTCACGGTGGCCGGATCGACTGCGAAGCCTACCGGTGTCGGGTACGACGCCATTGCTGATCGTGTCCAGTTCCTGAGGGCGCACGCCGGAGAACGCATGAACGTCATCGAACTGAGCACGCTCGCACTGGTCACCTCGATCGATGGCGACACCGAGAGCACAGTGCGCGTTGTCGCGTCGGGACTTCAGATAGCACCGACCGTTGTGCGCGACAGCCCGCTGGTACTTGTCGGTTCGACGTCCGAAGTAGTCGACAAGCTGGTAGCTGTCCGCGAACAGCTGGGCATCTCCTACATCGTGGTCCGCGACACGGCGATGCACGAGATGGGCCCAGTAGTCGCGGAACTCGCCGGCACCTGACGCGAGCACCCAGTGTGAGGTCACCGTCTCTTGCCCCGGGTGTAGAGAACGCGATCTGGACGATGGTGACTGCGCGGACGGGACCATCGCCGTCCCCGTGACGGTCTGCGTCTACCGGGGACGGCGATAGTGCCGTTACCGGGCGGCGGGCCGTTGCCTCAGCGCGCCGGTACCAGGGTGCGGAGCTCGTCCAGCATCTCGATCTGGACGTCGATCTCCTCCGTCGACGGGAACGCGAACGTTACCGCGTCGATGCCCCGTCCGCGCAGCATCTCGAGGTCCTCGGCGATCTGTCGCGGGGCGCCCCCGAGGAACGGGCGGTCACCCCTGACCGGCGCGGCCGTCATCGGGGTGTTCGACTGAGCCGTCACCGTCAAGGGGGTCGGGTCCCGATCGAGCCGTTCGGCGCCCGCGCGGAACCTGGCGGCCTGCGCCGTGACGGCGTCCAGCGACATGGCCACGGGCGTGATGCCGTCGGCGATACGGGCCGCGCGGTCGATCCCGGCATCGGTGAAGGCCCCGATGACGATGGGGATGGGGCCGCGGAACGGCTTGGGATTGATCTCGGAGGCCTCGATCGAGTAGAACCGGCCCTCGTACTCGACGGGGTCGGGGCCCCAGACCGCGCGGACCGCCGCGACCATGTCGTCCATGCCGGCCCCACGGCGCTTCCACGGCACGTTGGCGGTCGCGAACTCCTGGGGGATGGAGCCCTGCCCGAACCCGGCGATCACCCGGCCGCCGCTGAACTGGTCGAGCGTGGCCAGACGGCGGGCCAGCACGACAGGCGTGTGCAGGAGTGCGCTGAGGATGCTGGTCCCAAGAGTGATCCTGCTGGTGATCGCCGCGACGTGACTCAGCGTCTGCAGGGGTTCGTAGGTGGTGCGGTAGATCTCCGGGGCACGCTCGAGGGTCCCGTCGGGGCCGGGCCAGAGCGGAGCCATCGGGCGGAGCAGGCGTTCGTACGTCCACAGGGAGTCGTAGCCGAGGCGTTCGGCGGCCTGCGCCATGGTGGCGATGTTGGCCGGTGACGCGTGCGGCCCTGAGACGGGCAGCATGATTCCTAGCTTCACGAGGACTTCTCTTTCTGCTGGAGTGCGTCGATCGTAGGAACACTTCAAGCTTGAAGTCAATGGCCCCGCGTCCCCACTCCGGTGAAGCAAGCATGTACGGAAGCGCTACGGCGCGGCGCGCCCGGCGTTCGGCGGCCAGGAGCGCTGCGGATCGACCTGGACGGCGATCTGGCGGCCGATGTCGCGCAGGTCAGTCACCTGGTCGGCGCTGAGCGCGTCGAAGACGAACCGTCGCACCGTCTCGACATGACCGGGGGCGGCCTGTTCGACCACGGACATCCCGGCGTCGGTGAGCGTCGCCTCGGTGACGCGACCGTTGTCCGCCGCCGGCTCACGGACAAGCCAGCCGCGCTGCTCGAGGCGCTTGGCCACGTTGGAGAGCCGCGACAGAGACCCGTTGGCATACTCCGCCAGCGCCGTCATCGTCATCCGCCGACCGGGCGACATGGACAAGGAACCGAGAACGACGTACTCGAAGAAGGTGATGCCGCTGTCCCGCTGCAGCTGCGCGTCGATCTCACCCGGAAGCCTGATCATCAGCCAGGACAGGGACATCCAGGCGTCGTTCTCCTCCGGGGAGAGCCATCGCACCTCGTTCGCGCCGACCACGGCGCCCACCCTACCGACCGGCACCGTTGTGTCCGGCTCGTCGCAGTACGGGCTGTGGTGACCGGGCTCGACCTGACAGTCGCCGGACGCGACCCCGAACGCGTCAGCGAGCCGGCGGACACTCACCCGGACGCGGTCATGGGTAGACCTGCACCTCGCCGCCGTCCACGAACAGTTCGCTGCCGGTGATGAAGCTGGACTGGTCGGAGGCCAGGAAGAGGACGGCGTTGGCGATCTCGGCGGGATCAGCGGCACGGCCCAGGGGTGTGCTCCCGGCCATGCCGTCGAGCATCGCGTCCGCCTGTCCTGGGTTCTTGGCAAGTCCGCGGAGCCCGGGGGTGTCGGTGGGTCCGGGCACCACGGTGTTGACGCGTAAGCCGCGGGGCGCGAGCTCAGCGGCCCAGACCCGCCCGAACTGCCGCAGGGCCGCCTTCGTGGCGGAGTAGACACCAAAGCCGACGACGCCGCGGCTCGCCGAGCTGGAGCCCGTGAGCACGATGCTCCCGCCATCGTTCAGCAGCGGAAGCGCTTTCTGGACCGTGAAGGCGGTTCCTCGCACGTTGATCCCGAAGGTGTGGTCGAAGGCTTCAGGAGTGAGCGATTCCAGGGGCTGGTCAGCCTCGCCGCCGCCCGCGTTCGCGAAGAGGATGTCGAGCCGGTTCCCGTCGTCAGCGATCCGCCGGAACAGCCTGTCGAGGTCGTCGAGGTCAGAGACGTCGTTCTGGATCGCAATCGCCCTGTCGCCCAACGCCTGGACGGCAGCTTCAAGACTCTGCTTGCGGCGGCCGGTGAGGTAGACGCGCGCACCCTCGGCGATGAAGCGCTCGGCGGTGGCGAGCCCGATGCCCGTGCTCGCGCCGGTCACCAGGGCGGTCTTGCCGGTGAGCTGTCCCATGAGTGTTCATCCCTTGTCGTGTGATGGTTCTTGACCGGTCGGTCCACCATAGGCATGGTGGACCGACCGGTCAAGATTCGTTAGGTTGAGGGCATGGCGAGACCCCGACAGTTCGACGAGGAGGCAGTGCTGCGCGCGGTGTGCGACCAGTTCTGGGACGCGGGATACGCCGCGACCTCGCTGCAGGACCTCATGCGGGTCAGCGGCCTGGGCAAGGGCAGCATCTACGCCGCCTTCGGCGACAAGCACGAGCTGTTCCTCCGGGTGCTGCGCCGGTACGTGGCGTCGCTCGAGCGCACGCTGCGCCGGTCGGTCGACTTGACCCCGCGGGCGCTCGACGCACTGCGCTTCTTCGTGATGATGCCGGTCGGAGACCCCGAGGGCGTGGCCGCCCGACGTGGCTGCCTGCTCGCCAACAGCACCACAGAGCTGGCGTCCGCCGATCCCGTCGTCGCTGCCGAAGCGCGACAGGCGTACGAGGGCATGACGGCGGTGCTCGCCGACGGCGTGCGCAGCGCGCAGGCCCAGGGCGACCTGAGCCCCTCCGCCGACCCGGTCGGCACCGCCCGTGCACTCCTGGCAGCACAGCAAGGCCTGACCTTCATGGGACGCACCGGCATGGACGTCGGAACGCTGGCAGCGACTGCCCGTTCGCTCGCGGCCCAGCTCCTCCCCACCCCCGGAGACGGTCACAGGAGCTGAGTTCCGGCCGATCGCTCAGGCAAGCCTGCACACGAGGTGTGCCGTCCCCGAGCCCACGCGGCACGGGCAGCTTCAGCCGATGATCGGGGCGCTCTCCGGGAGCCGGTACAGGCGCCGGTGCGCCCGAAGTGCCAACGCGGTGCCCAGGGTGATCGGCCCGAGGCGCCCGATGAACATCAGGGCCACGAGCACGATCTGGTGGTACCAGGCGAGCTGCGCGGTGATGCCGGTGGACAGGCCGGTGGTGCTGAACGCCGAGGTCACCTCGAAGAGGATCTGGTCCACCGTGAACGGCGAGAGCGCGGTGATCCACAGCGTCGGCAGCACCACGATCGCCACCGAGAGCAGCGCCAGCGTGAGCGCCTGCCGCTGGGTGGCGACCGAGATACGGCGGTCGAAGACGGCCGCGTCGGGGTCGCCGCGCAGCTCGGACCAGATCACCACGGCCAGCACGGCGAACGTCGTGACCTTGATGCCGCCCGCGGTGCCTCCGGAACCGCCGCCGATGAACATCAGGATGACGGTCCCGAGCCAGGTCTCGGTATGCATCTCCCCGGTGTTCACCGAGTTGAACCCGGCAGTGCGCGCCTGAGCGGACTGGGTGAACGACGCCAAGATGCGACCGCCGGTGTCGAGGGTGCCCAGGGTCGCGGGGTTGTCCCACTCCGCCAGCAGGAAGAAGCCGGTACCTCCGACCAGGAGCAGCGCGGTCATGAGGAGCGTGATCTTGGTGTGCACGCTCCACCGGCGCGGACGATGGCGTTCGCGCAGCACCTCCAGGATCACCGGCAGGCCGAGCCCGCCGACGATCGTCGCGACACAGATCGGCACGCAGACCCAGGGGTCGGCCACGAAGTCGATCAGCGACAGGGAGAACAGGGCGAAGCCGGCGTTGTTGTAGGCGGACACGGCGTGGAAGACGCCCTGCCACAGGGCCTGGCCGAACGACTCGTCGTAGGCCACCGCGAACCGCACGGTCAGGACCAGCGCCACGACGGCCTCGACGGCCAGCGCGAGCACCACGACGCGCACCAGCAGCCGGCGCACGTCGCCGAGGCTCACCGCCCGGGTCGAGGCGGCCGCGACCAGCCGCGAGCTCAGGTCCAGGCGGCGCATGACCAGGACGCCGAGCAGGGACGCCACGGTCATCACCCCGAGGCCGCCGATCTGGATGAGCACCAGGATCACGGCCTGGCCGAACCCGGACCAGAACACCGGTGTGTCGGTGACGATCAGCCCGGTCACGCACACCGCCGAGGTGGCCGTGAACAGGGCCTCCATGAAGGTGGCGCTCTGACCGGCGGTCGAGATCGGCAGCAGGAGGAGCATCGTGCCCACCGCGATCGCACCGATGAACCCGGTGATCACGAGCTGGCCGGGACGACGGCGCAACGGTGCGCCGTGGCCCTCCTCGCGGCCCGCCGCGCTGCTGAACCGCATCTGGTCCTCGTTCGCCTTTCGCTCGCCCGGCGCCCGGTGGCGGGCACACGGCGCGCCTGTCGGGGCCCCGGGACCCTCGACGGTCACCGTAGCCCGTCGAGGAGGCAGGTGCGGTGCCGTGCCCGGGGCCCTTCAGCGGGCGGCGCCTCACACGTTCGTGAGCCGCCGCCATGCCTGGACGACGACCACCACGGCCAGCGGGCCGACCGCGGCGGCAAGGAGCAGGTGCGGAGGCCTGACGGCGGATGCCGCCGCGGAACCGCCCATCCCCGTCCACAGTGATGGGGCTGCGTAGGGGAACCAGGTTCCCCCGCCCAGGAGCACCACGATCTGGGTGAGTGCGACCATGCCGACCAGGGCGCCGACGGTGCCGAGCTGGCTGCGCGTCACGGTGGCGACCCAGGCGAACGGCAGGGCCAGGCCGCCTCCGAGGAGCCCCGCGAGCAGGGCGGTCCGCGCTCCGGCCCAAGCACCCGCGAAGGCCGCGCCCTGCGCGGTGGTGACGGCCGCCGAGACCGCGAGGGTCAGACCGACGGTCAGCAGCACGCACCCGGCGATCCAGGCCAGGGCGACCAGGCACTTGGCCAGAGCGACCACGCCCCGCGGAACGGCCAGCCCGAACAGCGCACCGGCGGTACCGCTCTCGAGCTCGCGCCCGAACGACCAGGCGACATAGAACCCGCCCGCGGCCAGTGCGGCGACGGACAGGACCTGGGCGCAGACCACCAGGTGGGTCGTGGCGGGGTCGCCGGTGGCGTAGTCGGCGAGCTTGGCAGCCGTCGGGCCGACAGCCTGCGGGGAACGCGCGAGCGCGACCACACCCATCGAACCGAGCGGCACCAGCACCACGAGGAGCGCCGTCGCCATGCGCGCGACGACGGAGCGGCGCAGCTTCAGCGTCTCGACGGCGAGGGCGGCGCGCAGCGCGGCGAGGCCGGTCATGAGTGGCTCCGAGGTTCGGCGATGCGCTCGACGCGTTCGGCGTCGGCGTCGGCGTCGGCGTCGAGCACCATGGCGAAGAACCGCTGCTCCAGGTCGGTGCCACCGGGTTCCAGGCGGCCGACATCGCGCCCGGCGTGCAGCACCACGATCTCGTCCGCGATCCGCGCGACCTCGTCCAGGTGATGGCTGGAGACGAGAACCCCGGCACCGTCGTCGGCCAGACCGCGCACCAGGGCACGCACGAGGACGACACCCTGCGGGTCCAGGGCGCTGGTGGGTTCGTCGAGCATCAGCGCGCCCGGCCGGTGCAGCGTCGCGCAGCCGATCCCGAGCCGCTGGCGGTTGCCCGCCGAGAGCGTCGCGGCGCGTGCGTGCCGCCACGGGTCCAGCCCGAGCCCGTCGACCGTCGCGTCCGCCGTCGCCGCGGCCGCGGGGCGGGCCAGGCCGTGCAGCCGGGCCGCGCAGCGCAGGTTCTCGGTGACGCTCAGCTCCGGATAGACCAGCGGGGCGTCGACCACGTGGCCGAAGCGCGCGGCCAGTGACCCGGACAGGTGAACCGGGTCGTGGCCCAGGACGCGGGCGGTGCCGTGTCCTGGGCGCAGCCGGCCGGCGAGCGCGCGCAGGGCGGTGGTCTTCCCTGCGCCGTTGAGGCCGATCAGGGCCACGACCCGCCCGGGGCGGACGATGAGCGTGAGCCGGTCGAGGGCGGGCCGGCCGCCGAAGGTGTGCGAGACGCCGTCGAGCATCAGGGCCGGAACCGTCATGACGGCGTTCCCGACGGGGCGAGCTGCGCCAGGGCGCGGCGGACGAGTTCGGCTAGCGTGACGTCGGCCGGGGCGGAACCCCACTCCAGCAGCGCCGCCGTGACGGCCGCGAGGCACACCGAGGCGGCGATGGTTGCCTCCAGCCGGTCGACGTCGTCGGCGAGCAGCCTTGCCGCGATCGCGTCCTGCGTGGCCTGCGTGCCCATCGCCACGGCGGCCCGCAGGGACGGCTCGCGCGCGACGAGCGCGACCCGGCGCCTGGCCGTGGCGTCCTCGGTGGGTGTGATGTCCCCGAGCGCGGCGAGCAGTCCGAGCCGCACCCGTTCCAGAGGTGGCAGCGTGGCTGGTTGCATGCCGACCGCCTCGGCGATGAGCGGGTCGTAGGGGTCGGTGACCAGCACCGCGTCCTTGGTCGGGAAGTGCCGGAAGAATGTCATCGGGGTGACGCCGGCGGCCTCGGCGATCTGGTTCACCGTGGTCGAGCCGTAACCCTGGCGCTCGAAGAGATCCAGTGCCGCGTCGAGGATGCGTGCCCGGGTGCGGAGCGTGCGAGGTGTGACCACCCTTGAATGTTAGTGACTAACATTCAAGGGTGGCAAGCACCGGCAGCGGCCTGCTTCAGTGGGTGTCGCGCGCCTCGTCACCGATGTGGTCGTGCACGTCGTCGTCGACGCCGTCGAGGTTCATGTCGGCGGCGCGGGCCTTGTGCGCGTCCCAGCGCAGCGAGACCGCACCGAGGATCGCGGCGAGCACGGACGCGCCGAGCACGGCGATCTTGGCGCCGTCGGCGTGCGCGGCGTCGCCGAACGAGAGCTCGCTGATCAGCAGCGACACCGTGAACCCGATGCCGGCCAGGAACCCGACGGGCAGCAAGTCGCGTACGCCGATCCCGGCCGGCAGGCGCAACGGTGTCAGGCGCGTGACCAGCGCGGTGGCACCCAGCACACCGGCGACCTTGCCCAGCACGAGGCCGGCAGCGATGGCCGCCACGACCGGCTGACCGAGCAGCGCACCGGCGCCGTCGCCGTCGAGCAGCGAGACCCCGGCGGCGAAGAAGGCGAACAACGGCAGCGCCAGCCCCTGGGAGACCGGGCGCATCAAGCCCTCGTAGGTGTGCGTGCGGGGCTCGACCTCGCCGTGCCGCGCGACGGCGGGCACCATGAAGCCCAGCAGCACACCCGCGATCGTGGCGTGCACGCCAGAGGAGTGCATCAGGGTCCACGCGACGAGCGCCACGGGCAGCAGCACGAACCAGCGCGGGGACCGCGACCGGACCTGCCACGCGAACAACGCCACGCAGGCCAGCGCGCCCAGCAGCGGCCACCAGCTGATCGTCTCGGTGTAGAACACGGCGATCACGATGATCGCCAGCAGGTCGTCCACCACGGCCAGGGTCAGCAAGAACGTCCGGATCGCGACCGGCAGGCCGCGCCCGAAGATCGCGAGCACCCCCAGGGCGAACGCGATGTCCGTGGCGGTCGGGATCGCCCACCCGTGCAACGCCGCCGGGTCACCCGCTGCGATCACCACGGCCACGTAGACCAGGGCGGGCACGGCCATGCCGCCCACCGCGGCGAGGATCGGGACCCCCGCCTCGCGCGGGCTGCGCAGGCTGCCGGCCACGAACTCGTGCTTGAGCTCGACCCCGACCACGAAGAAGAAGATCGCCAGAAGCCCGTCGGCCGCCCACGCGCTGAGCGACAGGTCGAGGTGCACGTGCCAGGGGCCGATATCAGCAGGGCCGACCACCGTCGCGGCCAGCGACTCGTACGCCTGCCGCCAGGGAGAGTTCGCCCAGAGCAACGCGACGAGCGCCGCGGCGATCAGGAGTGCCCCTCCCGTGGTCTCGCGGGAGGCCCAGGAACGCAGGCGGTGGACAGGAGAAAGGGAAAAGGTGCGGGGCACGAGGTCCTCTCGGGGACGAGCGGTCGTCTGGGAGAACCAGCCGTCGACTGGTCCACGCCGACCAGACTTCCCGGCACACCTTTACCGATATCTTACCCGATACAGGCCCCACCCCGAACGAATCGTGTTCCCCGTGGACAGTGCCGCCGGACCGAGGTGTATGGTCACCGCAGGTGTGCCGGGAAGCCTGGTCGGCGGCGCTGCCGCCCCGTCTCCGGGCGGCCCAGTGGTCCTCTCGGAGGAACTGCCGATGCACGCCCTGATCATGTCGTTCGGTACCCGCGGGGACATCCAGCCGTACGCCGCGCTCGCCGGTGCCCTCGCCCGGGCGGGCCACGACGTCACCCTCGCTGTGCCGGAGCCGTTCGCCGGTCTCGTGCCGTCCGGCGGCCCCGGCACCATCACCCACCACCCGGCCGGCACCACGATGCTGCGGCTGGTCCAGGACGTCATGCCGGAGCTGAGCGGACCGCGGGACGCGCTCCAGACCCTCGGCGTCATGACGTCCGCGATGCGTGAGCTGAACGCGGAGTGCTGGGCCGCCGCCCGAGCCGCCCGGCCCGACGTCGTGGTGCATCACCCCAAGACGCTGACCGGACCGCACATCGCCGAGGCCCTGGGCGTCCCGGGAGTGCTGTCCCTGCCACTGCCGTTGTTCACACCGACCCGCGAGTACGCCGTGCCACTGTTCGGCAGTCCTCGCCTCGGCGCGTGGGGTAACCGCGCGTCGTACGCGTTCAACCGGATGAGCGGAATCATGTACAGCCGGATGAACAACGACTTCCGCCGCGATCTCGGCCTGAGGCCGGTACGGCGCCTGGCCGACCCCCTGCGCAACCGCGACGGCAGCCCCGTCCACGTCCTGTACCCGTACAGCCGCCACGTCCTCCCGGTCCCCGCGGACTATCCCGCGTCCGCGCACGTGACCGGCTACTGGTTCCTGGACCAGGAGAACGGGACCACCTGGGAGCCTCCGGCCCGACTGCGTCAGTTCCTGGAGGCGGGAGACCCGCCGGTCTACGTCGGTTTCGGCTCGATGGGGTTCGGCAAGGGCGCCGACGAGCGGCGCGACGTCGTGGTGCGCGCGCTGCGGCACCACGGCCTGCGCGGGATCGTGGCCACCGGATGGGGCGGCATCACGCCAGTCGACGCCGACGCCGACGACATCCTGACCATCGAGGGCGCGCCCCACGACTGGCTCTTCGACCGGGTCAGCGCGGTGGTCCACCACGGCGGGGCCGGCTCGACCGCTGCCGGCCTGCGGGCAGGCAGACCGACACTCGTCGTGCCCTTCCTCGGCGACCAGCCGTTCTGGGGCGCACGCGTGCACACGACAGGGGCCGGACCCGCACCGCTCCCTCCACGCCGGCTCGCACAGGGCCTGGCCGAACGCCTCGGCGACCTCGTGGGAACCGCCGCCTACGCGGAGCGCGCCGCCGAGATCGGAACCGGTATCCGGTCGGAGGACGGGCTCGGCCGGGCGGTGCGGGTCCTGGAGCAGGTCACCGGAACCACGGAAGTCCCCGAGGCCGGTCGATGACGATCGTCGGCGGGTCGCTCAACGTCCTGGGCCGCGCCACAAAACAAAGAACGCCGAGACCTCTACGAGGTGCTCGGCGTTCGTCTACTCGGTAAACCCGCTGGTCACAGCGGGAAAAAAGTGTCCGGAGGGGGACTTGGCAGGTATCGTCACGCCCT
The DNA here is from genome assembly GCF_014137995.1 of Promicromonospora sukumoe. NCBI lineage: Bacteria > Bacillati > Actinomycetota > Actinomycetes > Micrococcales > Promicromonosporaceae > Promicromonospora > Promicromonospora sukumoe. The sequence continues at coordinate 1,919,328 of NZ_JACGWV010000001.1, read as the reverse complement.
TATCTACTTGCGAGGACGGCATGACCAGCGAGGTCGCGATGCGCCAGTCACAGCCCAGGCGGTCACGACCGCAGCTTCGACCGCGAAGCAGCAGAGGCCGCCGGGCCACTCGCTACGATGGCACTCAGCGACTTCGACAAGGTGTGGTGATAACGACCACGTAGGCCACGAGGCATCGGCCGGTGTACGTGTCGGGCGAGAAGCCTCAACGTTGACGTTGGACATCGTCCGCAACTCAGCTTGCCGTCATCGACCAAATTCCGACCAGGCCTTGGACACCGCCCGAATCTGCATCTTTGATCCGCCGGGTCATGTCCTGCGCGTATCTATCCCACGCAGCGGCTTGCTCTTCTGACGTACCAGCGAAGAGCCCATAATGCGCGGCCACGTTCCTAGCCGCCCCGGTGCATCTCGAGCACCATTCGCTCGCTATCACAGGGTCAGCCGACAGCGGCTCGCCGTAGAGGAACCATCCCCCGGGCCAGGACACCCCGTCCTGTCGCTCGTACTCGTAGTACTCACCTTGGTAGGCGCTGTTCCGGAGACACCCGTGCGGGCTGCCCCAGTGCTTCTTGGTGCCGCTGCTACCGACGACCGCAGCCGACGGCCGCGCCACGCAGTACCGGGTAGGACGTCCGAACGGGTCAGTCTCTATGAAGTGCATGGCCGACTGGCCGCCGCAGTCCATGCAGTCCGGTCGCGCAGCCAGGCTACGCCCGATACGTAGATCCTCGTCATTCGGGGACACACTCGGGTCTACGGCAGGCTCCCAGACGCCATAGATGCTGCTCCATCGGAGCCATCCGTGCTCCTCGGGCGACCACCGCAACCTGCCACCCAAGTGCCCGTGCAAAACAACGGCATAGAGACTGTCAAAGACGTTCAGATCCGGGTCGAGATCAGCAGACATGTCACCTTCATCGTGGCCGAACGGACAGGTAGCCACGCACTATCCTGGCTGACTCGTTGGCGAACGCCTAGGGGCAAGGCAATCGAGATGTCGTCGATCAGACGTTGAACTGTGCAAACCGGTCCTGATCTGGTGGCCTAGCCCCAGACGCGAGAGGCTGGACCTTCCCTGTGACTTGGGACCAATGGCAATTCAAAGTCGCCGGCCGAGTCGGCTGGCGCGACGAGGCTCCCCCGCGGGCTGATCGCCGATGTGCCCGGCAACTCCTGGGCACGTGCCCAGGAGTTGGCGCTGCCGCTCAGCTCGCTGGAAGGTACACGGGACACATTTCGCCGCTGACCTCGCAGCACCGGCCGCCCCGTCGCGACCCGCACGGTCCGAGCAGCGCTTGGCACGGTGAGGAGACTGACGATCAGGGGATCCCTTGTTAGGCGCCGTTTGGGATGCGGTCGGGAGGCTTTTGACGCCCTGGGCGCGCAGGACAAGACATGGCGCCCTTACGCACAGCCCCACAGCTACCGAGCTGGTCAACCTCATTCGTGAGGCGGTTTGATGACATTGGTCAGTTCGTAAAGGCGATCCGCCAGCGCACGGAGTTCGACGTTCGCCTGTCGCTCCATTTCAGGCGATGGACCGGAAAGGCGCATGTCCATCAGGCCGCCCATACCTAGGACGATCCGATGCAGGTCAGAAATCACCGATTTCCGCTCGAGCCCCCTGTCGCTCTCCAAGATTGCACGCCGACCCTCTAGCCATTCCACGGCGCGTGCGTCGTCGTAGCGGCCGAGCAGATCAATTAGCGATGACACGACAGCGACAATCTCCGAATCGCGGGCGGCACCATTACCCAAAAAAATCCAACTCGCTCATTGCAGCACCACCTTGATTGCAGATTGCTTGCCTACGAGCACAATTTCGCCTATACCCTGAACCCGCGCCTTAGAACTCGTAGCAGATATTCACACGCGTCACTTTCAGAAGTGAATTTTCTTTCCCTGGACCGCAGCCCCCTTTCCGAATAGTAGACGAACCAGGTTCCGTAGCTTTCACCGAGAACAAAGCTCTCGTCCCGGACATCACCGTCCAGCTCGTACGCGTCGTGCGGTATTCCTAGCTCGACGAGCAGACTACGAAGTTCGGACCTATTCACTTCACCTCCCGAAGAATCCCCTTGACGACAAGTTTGTCGACACTAGTGGGCAGTTCGTATTGAGTACCCAATCCGAGTTCACAAAAAGCGGGCGCAGCCTGCGATGACTGAACTTCAAACGGCTTCAAAACCTCGTAAGTTGTAAGTGGTTTCGATGACGATCCCGGAGGAAGCGCTCGCATCGCATACGGCGTCCCGGCCGGCGCAACGAACCTACCAAAAGGATGTCCGTATCGGTCGATCCGGGTGCCTGCGTAAAGGAACTCACGCGTGGTCTCGCCCAGCGCACCTCGGTTGGGTGGCCAGTACTCTGCCAGGCTCCTAGATTCTTCGCTGGCGCTGTCGGCGTCTGGCTCACACGCTGGCGAGCTCGTAGGAGGCTTGCTGCCGTCGGACCCCCCGGTGCCTGCCCCTTCTGGCTGGGGTGCGACCGGCGTCGGTGTGGTACCGGTTGCGTCGGACCCCGTGGCAGGTCCTGTAGAACCAGGCGCGCCCGGAGTGGCTGCTATCGCGGTGCACAGGCGTAAAGGAGCGTCCCATGGAGCACATCCGGTGGTCACCGTGGGAAGTGCCAGCATGCAGGACAGTAGGGTGCCGGACAGTCCGCACTGCCCGTCGTCTGCAGCCTGCGCGCTGGTCTTGACCTGTGCTGTTTGCGTCGGGGTGGTGTGGGAGGCGTCCACGCGGGTGGGGTCGACGACCTTGCCGAGCTGCTCCTTGATGACGTCGATCGTGTAGTGGCCGAGGAACGTCCGGACCCAGTCGTCCCAGTGCCCGTTGGACCAGATGTTCTGGGTGTATCGGTACTTGTCGGCCATCCAGGTGGTGGTGACCACCCGCATGCCGCCGACGTTGGAGAGCGTTACATCGCTGCTCTTGTTTTCCAGGTTGGTCCATGTCTTGACGTGGGTGATGGTCGGTGCCGGCGGGGGTGGCGGGTCGGCTTGTGGCGAGGTGACGCTGACCGAGCCGGTCTCGGTCCGGAGGTTTCCGCTGGTCGGAGTTCTGCCGGCACCCGGGGCAACGTGCGGTCGTCCTTGCGTGGTGGCCCAGTCGTAGAGCATGTAGGCGTCAGCGGCGAGGCTGATCCAGCCCAGTCCAGGGATGAGCTTGAGTCCGACGCGACCGGCGATCTTGGTGATTGCTCGCCCGGCGGGGCTGTTCAGGGCGCGTCCGGCGTTTCTGGCGTACTGGCCGGCGTCGCTGAGGTGATTGCCAGCGGACTTGGTGACGTTGTCGAGGTTCTTGTAGGCGTCGTCGACCATGTTGTCCAAGCCCGTGGACACGTCCCCGAACAAGTCAGGCAGCTTCAGGAAGCGACCTGTCGGGTCGAAGAACGTAGTCGGGTTCCCGCCTGCATAGGTGTATCGGTTGACGGCGTCGGTGGACGTCGGCGGGAGGCTGGTGCTGTCACGGGAGAGGAAGGTGCCCAGGGCTGGGTCGTACCAGCGGGCTCCCATGTTGACGGCGCCTGTGGCGGGGTTGGTCCAGTCGGACTGGAATCCGAACATGGACGCAGGGTGGGTGACGCTGCCAGGTGTGGCAGATCCGGTCCAGCGCTGGCCGAATGGGTCATAGCCGACCCGAGCCACGTGTTGTCCTGCCGCGCTACCTGAGAGTGCCAGGGCCCCGGTCATATCGGTGTGCGCGTCGGTCAGGGCAGTGCGTGTTGCGTAGGCGCCGGCAGCGGACGCGGTCGCGCTGGCAAGGATCTGTCCGTCTGCGTTGCGGGTAACGACCTCGCTCCGGGAGATGCCGCCGAGTCGGACGTTGGACACTGCGGCTGGGTCTGCGCTCAACCCGGCGTAGTCGAACGTTCCGCCTCCGATCGCTGCGTCCTGGGCATAAGCGAGCCGGCCGGTCGCGTCGTAGGAGTTGAACGTCGCTCCGGTTGCCGTGCTGTCGGTCGTGAGCTGGTCCAGGTGGTCGTATTCGAGCGCGCGGTCACCGATGTTGGTGATGTTGCCGCGGGGATCGACGTCGATCGGCGTGACGACCGGTTGTGCTCCGTCGGTCGTGGTGAGATCCACCAGCCGGTTGCGGTCGTCGTACTCCCATTCGCGTGCTGTTGTCCCGACCGTCTCGGCCAAGCGGTTGCCGGCGTCGTCCCAGTCATAGGTGTGTTCGGGATCTTGCCCTGTGGTTCCGTCGGCGGCGCGTGGTGCGAAGGTCGTGAGTCGGTTGGCCAGGTCGTAGGCGTATTCGCCGCCGAATGAGATGCCCTCGGACGATCGTTTGGAGGCGACGTTGCCGTTGGCGTCGTACTCGTAGCTGATGGTGTGGACGACATCGTGAAGGCTGTTGCTGGTGGTGATGTCCCTGGTGCGGCCGTACTGGTCGTAGGCCCAGTCGGTCCGCATCCCACCGGGTAGCCCGCGTAGCTGGAGGTCACCGGTCGCGTCGGCGTAGTGCGAGGTCCACGCCTGGGTGCCACGTGTGGACTGGTTCGTCGTACGGGTCACATCGCCGGCGTCGTCGCGCTCGTAGGTCGTTGTTCCGATCGCCGTGTTGCTAGCGGCGTCGCTGGTGAGCAGGCCGTCCGCGTCGTATCCGAAGCGATGGCTGGAGCCACCCGGTCCCTCTGACTCGGTCAGGCGGCCTAGGTCGTCCCACGCGAGCGCGACCTTCCCTGTCGGGCCGTTCGTCGCTTCGGCCAGGCGGCTTTCGAGGTCATAGGCGAACTGCGCGTCCTCATCTCCGTACGGGCCGCCCGCCTCCAGGCTCCGTACCCGGCTGAGCGCGTCGTACGCCGTCGTGACGACTACCCCGCCCGGCTTCGTCAGGGAGACAGGGTTGCCGCCGGCGTCGTAGGTCGTGGTCCAGGACCGGTCCGTCAATGCCGGATCACGCGGGGTCGGCGGTTCGATGACCTTCTCGGGCAGGCCCCACGAGTTGTACGTGGTCCAGGTGTCGTTGCCTTCGCCGTTGCGGATCCGGACCGGGTTGTCCGCGATGTCGTAGCCGACCTCGACGTCGATTTCTTCGGTGCTGGAGATCGGCTGGCTGATCTTCGTCGTCCGCCCGGCGGGATCGACCGTCGAGGTCGTGGTTGTCCCGCGGGGGTCGGTCACGGCGACGAGGTTGCTGGCTTCGTCGTACTCGAACGCCGTGGTCAACCGGCCACCGCTGGAGCCGACCTGTGTGCTTGAGGTGCGCCGCCCGGCAAGGTCGTAGACGTGCTCGACTCCCCGGTCGGCACCGTCGGTCGTGCTGGTGACCCGGCCGGCCAGGTCGTAGGTGTACCGGACAGGTTCGGTACGTCCGGGGTTGTGGACGGCGGTGATCTCGCCGGCCGCGTTGTGCTCGTACCGCGTGGTCCGGCCCTGCGGGGAGGTCGTCGCCGTCAGGTTGCCCACGGCGTCGTAGGCGTAGCTCGTGATGTGGTTGGTGGTGGGTGAGTCCGGGTCAGACGAATCGGTCCGCACGGCGACGGTCTGGGCAACCATCCGGCCCAGGGCGTCGTAGCCGAAGCTAGTCCTGACGCCTGATGGACTGGTCGTGCTGGTGAGCTGGTTCGCGACGTCGTAGGTGTAGGTCGTCGTAGGGCGTTGACCGTCGACCACAGGGCCTTGCTCGCGCACAAGGTTGCCTGACACGTCGTAGGCGTAGTCGGTGACCCCGCCGCGCGGGTCTGTCATCCGGGCCAGGTCGCCGGCAGGGTTGTACTCGTACCGGGTGACCGGCTCAATCGTTTCTCCGCCAGGTGTCTGGTAGGCGGGCTGGTGCTCGGCGGCGACGCGGCCGGCGGTGTCGTATTCGTAGCGCGTGGTCTGCCCGTTGGCGGCTTGCACAAGGCTGACCTGCCCGAACGGGTCGTGAGCGATCGTGTCCTGGCTGCGGCGCGTCGACTGCGTGAAGGCGGTGTATGCCCCCGAACCGGTCGTGGAGGTGGGGGTGTCGACGGTGACTTCGAACCCGGTGGTCTCGACGACACGGCCATGCGGGTCGGCAAACGCGTGAGACGTGTACTTCGCGGCCTGGGTCGGGTTGGCGACACCACGCGGGTCGACCACACGGACCGCGTTTCCCCAGACGTCCCGCTCGTACTGCGTGGTCAGCGCCGTGTCGTCATCCAGCCAGGCGTGGTCCGCGACGACGTACCCGGCCGCATTCAGGTCCTGGGTGTGACGTTCGGTGCGCGTGCCATCGGTGAGCTCGGTGCCGATTTCGCGGCCTGCTGCGTCTCGCTTGGTCGTGACCATTCGGTCCAGGCCGCCCGGGTCCAGGGTCGTGGACACCAGGCGTGACATCGCGTCGTACTCGTACTCGGTGGTGCGCTGCCCGCCGACGGTCTCGCGGATCACGTTGCCCGCACCGTCGTACTCGCGGTCCCACAACGTCACGGGCTGGTCTTCACCGTCGATCACCACGCTGGGGCGCAGCGCCGTGGTCGGGTACCCGTCACCGGTGTAGCCGTGGAACGTCCCGCCGAGCGTGTACTCGTAGTAGGTCGGCCGCTGCAGGGCATCCAGCTCTGACGACAGCTGCCCGGCGAGGTTGTAGGAGTAGCGCGCGATTTCCACCCGTGATGTCTGACCAGGCGGCCCCACGTCAGCCCGCACCACGCTCAGGCGCCCACGGATGTCGTAGCTGTACAGGGTGCGTCGGCCACGAGCGTCGGTCGTCGATGCGACCTGGTCGGGGTTGGACGCCGAGTAGGTGTACACCGTCACCCCGCCGCCGGAGTCCGTAACCTCGGACAGGCGCCCCTGGGGTGTGTACTCGTACTGGCTAGCCCGCGGTGGCAACACGTCGGTGTCCCAGTCGATGATCCCGGTGTGCGGGTTGAATGCCACCGCGCGTTCGGTCACGCCGGTGACGAGGCCGTCGGCGTCGTACTCGCGGTCCACGACCCGCACGCCCTGCTCATCCAAATCGCCCAGCCATGGATAGGTGTAGCCCTCGAGCTCGCGGGTCACCCGACCCAGCCGGTCACGGGTATAGGTGATCTCCGCTTCACCGTTGACCACTTCCCGGATCATGTATCCGGCGGCGTCGTAGTCTCGTCCGACCCTTCCGCCGCCGGCTTCCCGGGTCCAGGTCAGGTCCCCGGCTTCGTTGTACCCGTACGAGGTCGTACCGGCCGCGGTCGTCTCGGTGCGCAGCAGGCCAGCGGGCATCTTCTTCCCGGCGGTCTGGCTGCCGCCTGAGGTAACCGCGGTCTCAGTTCCCGTGGTGTACGTGTAGGAACGTTGCTCCCCGTCGGGAACGCCCGGGACGGTGGGCGCGTCCACCGCGATCAGCCGGCCCACGGAGTCGTAGGTGTACTGGTCGACGAACTCGCTACCCGGAACCGTTTGGCCGGCCTGGGTGGGTGTCACCGTCGCCCCGGTCAAACGTGGCGGCCCATCTGGGTCCTGATCGGTAGGCCGGTAGTAGCTCTGGCTGGTGACCTGGGTGCTGGGGTCTCGATACGCGTACGACGTGGTCAGGTTGCCCCAGCCGCCGTACCCGTACTCGACGATGTTGTTTTCTTCGTCGATGATCGCGCTCAGCCGGCCCGTCGTGGCGCTGTACAGCCAGCGCCGCGGGTTGCCCGTGCCCGACCCTGTTCCGTCTGGTCGGTTGGCCTTGACCCGTACCCTTCCCTGGACGTCGAACTCGAGCGTGTCGTAGGTGTCGAAGCAGTACTCCGCACTGCTCCGGATCTCGCGGGACGTGCAGTACATCGCCGTCACGCCGTTGAACGAGTTGTAGGCGTCGCGGTAATAGCCCTCGAACCCGGACAGCGGCCTCAGGAGTCGGAGTTTGCGGTTGGCCGAGCCAGGCTCGGACACCACGACCGAACGCTGCTGGAAGCTGGACGGCACCGTCTGCCACGAGCCGCTGGACGCCAGGCCACGAAGTGCTCGCCCTGCCGCGGTCGTCCCGGAGAAGACCGCCGATCCCCCGGTCGGTGTGCCCTGATGGGTGTAGACGGTGTTCCCGCCCTCGGCATCGTTGACGCGGTACAGCCGGTTGCACACGTAGAAGTACTCCCACGTCGCCGGAGCCTGGCCCTCACCCCGATCGACGCTCAGCGAGGACACGTACGGCTGAGTCGGGCGAACCGAAGCACCACAGTCCTGATACGCCGTATCCCACTCCACGTCGATCGACCGGCGTGAGGGCCACTGCGTGATCGACGAGACCAGGCCGTCCGCATAGGACAACCGCCACGACCCTGCCCCCTCGACCCGCACCTCTTCCAACCGCCCGGAGAACCAGTCGTACACCAACAGCTCCCCGGTGGACTGTTCGACCCGTATCTCCAGCGCCACGGTGTCCTCGACCACCTCAGTAGCCGAGCCATACACCGGGTTGGTCGCCCACTGTCCGTCAGCATCCTGGCCGAAGATCTCTTGCCGCCCGTCCGGGTAGGTGACCGTCATCGTCTCTGCGACTTCGTCACGGACCACCCGCGCGTCGAACAGCGACAGCCACCCACGACCAAAAGCACCTTCGGTACCCACCGCGCCCGAGGAGAACGTACGCTCCACCGCCAACGGCATCGCGCCACCGGGCAGCTGCGCGTCCGTCTCACGGTGCAGAAAGACCCCGTACGGCAGAACCACCCCGAAGACGTCCGCCAAGCCCAGACCGTTGCCGACCCGCCGCCAGTCGTCCGCCACCGGAACAACGACCGTGAACGACTGTGGAGTGCTCAGCCCGCTGGTCGTGGCGTGTCCGTCCCTGACCTGGACACCCCAGTAGTACTGGAGGTTCCACTGCAGATACGGCGTCTGCCACCGCGCCTGAGAAATCCATTGCGACGTCGAACAGCCGGTCGTCAAGGCCGCGTTGCGACAGACCTTGAACTGGTACTCCATCCCGCCCGCGGGCCACGCATCGGGGTCGGTCCCCCGCACGGTCAGGAACGGCGTACGTGTGGTGACCGTGCCCGGACTCGCCGGAGACCGGTAGGTGAACGACGGTGGCTGGTTGACCACCGTCAGCTCGAAGGTCGTGGCGCACGACCCTCGATCGGTCAACCAGCCCACACCCGGCACCCAGATGTCCCACGTCAACGACCATGTCGCCGGTGCGAGACGACGAACTGCCGCGTCGAACTCGACCCACCCACCGTTCGCCCCCACCGCGAGCGGCACGGAGGTCTCTGGGTAGTTACCCGGTACGAGATTCCCGCTGCTGTCCCACACTTGATAGCCGACACGCGCACCGGTGGGCCACGACTGCGTCCCGTAGTTCGTCACCCGCACGCGATAAGAACCATCACGGTTGTTCCACACCGGGCTGACCATCTGCTGGATTGCGACCCTGCCCTCGTACGGAACCCCGGGGATCGGCGCACAGTCGGCCGCGACCGCGGCGGCATCTGACGGCTCCGAACTCACCGGTGCTGGCGCAGCCGAAGCCCCGCCACCGTCCATGGCACCTCGGGTAGGACCGGCGCCGACGGGAGCCGTGGTGGACTTCGCGGAGGCGGGCGAGACGAGCTTGATGGTTCCGCTCTCGGCATTACGACCGGCCACGGGATCTGACGGTGCCGCCAGGTCCAGCTCGGTCATCCGGGCGCTCGCCCGTACGGCTTCGACGCCAGTGACCTGCTTGATGTCAGGCGCGGCGACCGGCTTGGCACGCACCCGGTCATCGGTAAGGCTGTCATCGACGGCAATGATCTGCTCCGCGATCTGCTTCTCCGCCTTCGCCAACGCCTTGCCCGCCTTCGACTCCTGTGGCGGACGCTCGGGCTCACGTGGTTCAGGAAGCTCTCGCTGGCTCTTCGGCTCCTGGTACACCGAGTCCGGCATCTCATTGACCGGTTCCGTAGACGCGGGACCAGACGTGGACGCATCCGCGGACGCGACCGCCGCAGGGATCAACAGGCCACCGACCAGGGAGGAAGCCGCCAGTGCGGCAACCAACCAAACGCGAGCACCGTGCATCACGACCACCCCTCGTACACCCAGGCGCCCACACAGGTAGGTCCCAGCCGGCTGTCTCAGTAGTCCCAGCATCCGAACAGGCCTCAGGCCGGCACAAGACGCTAGGTAGGCGCTTCACCCGGTCATAACGGAACATTTCGCTGACAGGACATCTCGGCATCCCCGACGCGTCACCTTGTTCACCCGCGCTTCGGATCGTGGCCGCAGCGTCACCACCTGGTCGATTGCGACCAGGTGCACCGAGCCGACGGCGGCTGCGACACGAGGGGCTAGCCGTGCGATAGCGCCGTTGCGTCGCTGTTGTGTCACGTCAGGGCGACCTGCACGGTAGGAAGGTGCAAGGCGACGAAACCGCGCCGACACATCTCACCGAACAGGAGACCGTCATGAGCGAGACGAATACCGCCAAGCCACCCATCGTGCTGATCCACGGGCTCTGGATGACCGCCCGCAGCTGGGACGACTGGGCCACCTACTACCGGGCAAAGGGGCACGAGGTCGTGGTGCCGTCGTACCCCGGCTTCGAGGTCGAGGTCGAGGTCCTGCGCGAGAGCCCCGACGTCATCGCCACCGTGAGCGTGCCGGACACCCTGAACCACCTCACCGCCGTGATCGAGGGCCTGGACAGCCCGCCGATCATCATGGCTCACTCGTTCGGCGGCACCCTCACCCAGGTCCTGGTCAACCAAGGGCTGGGCGCTGCCGCCGTACTGATCGACTCGGCACCGCCGGAAGGCGTACGCGTCAACCCGCCCTCCCAGATCAAGTCGCTGTTCCCGGTCCTGGCCAACCCGGCCAACCGGCACAGGGCAGTGGGCTACACGAAAGAGCAGTTCCACTACGTGTTCGCGAACACACTCAGCCGGGAGGAGTCCGACGCCGCGTTCGACCGCTTCCACATCCCCGCACCCGGGAACTGGGTCTGGGCCTACGGCCTGATCGCCAACTTCAAGCCCGGCCACCAGGAGACCTGGGTCGACTACGACCTCGACGAGCGCGCCCCGCTGCTGTTCATCACGGGCGGCGAGGACCACCTGATGCCACCCGCGGTGCAGTACTCGAACGCCAAGAAGTACCGCCACTCCTCAGCGCTCACCGAGACGTACGACTTCCCCGACCGCCCGCACCTCACCTGCGCCGCGCCCGGGTGGGAAGAGGTCGCCGACCACGCGCTCGAGTGGGCCGTGCGTCACGCACGAACCCAATCCAAGTAAACCGAACCAAGCCGGGCTGTCCGACAGCACTGGCCAGATCTGAAGGCGGACGCCGTGCCGCAGATTCCGGTGGAATCAACGATGTCCACGGCCGGACACCATCCCCGGCCATCTGGCCCCCTGCAATGACAGAACACGTCCACAAGCAGCGGCAGGTAGCGAACTGCTATCCGCCACGATGGGTTCTACCGCAATCCACCGAACGTGCACGTGTCCTGACGTCAGGACTAACGAGTGGCGGGCAGCGTGGGACTCCTGGCAGAGGAACGCAGCCTGCGGTAGCGCTAGCGTTGTCGGCGTGCAACATGTCCGCGAGAAGCAGTCCGTGTCGACGCGGAAGGGAAGTCAGACATGCGACTGATCATGACAGTCCGGGACTGGCTGAGAGTCGACGCAACGATGGACAACGTGCACTGGTCGGCGAATCAACGGGGCCAGCGCGAGGAAACATCTGCCGCGGCCGCGGTACGGCAGGCAGGATGGGACCAGGTCGCGACTCACGGTCCCGAGAACGGCGGCTGGCCCGTGTACGACCGCACGACGCAAGTCGAACTCTCCGCCGATCAGTGGCGATTCGTCGTCAAGTCACTCGAGAGCTGGATCCCGGACAACGACGGGGACACCGCGGAGGCACGTCACACCCTCCAAGTCATCGTGTTGATCAACTCTGCTCTATCAAACATCGCGAACTAGCGTCCCGATCTCCTGGCCTGCTCCGGTCATGCCTGCGGTGCGTCCTGGCGGAGCTGCAGCGCCATAGACCCGAACGAGATTCCAAATTTCTGGCCGGAGTTGGGCTTGGCGCCCCGCTGGAAATACGTTCTGGACGCTTACGGCATCCAGGTCCTTACCGGGACACACCTGGAACATGCCCGAGACCTATCAGGCTGGAACATCACCGAACTCGGCAACGACCGACACCTGGTCAGCCACCCCGACCCCGAAGCCTGGTACGCCGAGGACGTACCAGGAGCTGCGATCCTCGCCAGGGCGCGCCAGGACTTCGGCGGCCTCATCATCACCGACGAGAACTACCGGGCGTTCCGCGCAGAGGACCGTGCGCGCCGCCAGAAGATCTGATCGCTGAGGCCGACACACCGGGCAAATCCAATCTCGTGCCTCAGCACCCAATGGGAAGCACAGCTCGGTGCAGGGCGGGAGACTACCTGCTGACCGCCCAGGTTGCTCGCTGCTGGGAGGCCTTGTCACCTACTCGTGCAGCAGCCCCTCCGCCGAGACCCTGCGGGCGACCTGTCAGGACGACCCGGCTGGGCGGCTGCGCCCACACGAGCTCCCCGAGGCCGCCGAATGTAGGGGAATTGCAGGGTTTACCACCTGTCGGATCTGACAGCACTACATGTGCTCGCGTCCAAGGCGCCACCAAAGCGACCAGCGCACCGACGGGAACGCTTGGGGGGCCGGCCGAACGCCGCCACGTATCGACGTGAGTCGCAGCCGCGACCTGCCGACGCCGCTCGTGCTCCCCCAGGTGTACCGGCGGTCACTGCTGCGGAACGGGATCCTCCTCGGCATGTTCCGCGCACAGCGATCCGCGCGAGGAACGCGGCGCCCGAATTGGGTGGCGGCGTGCTCGCTGGCCACGGCGACGAAGATGTGCTCATCGCCGTCCGACCCCCTTGGAACGGCGAACGGTCAGCGCCAGGGCGTCGGTGATCGGGTCGGGCAGGCGGGCGCACTGATGCTCGTAGCCGATCGCGACGCAAGCGACGTTGATCGCGCGAATGAACAGTCCCGCGCGCGGAAACGAGCGTCTGTGGCGACCAGTTCACGTTCCGGACAGCACTCAGGCCCGGAGATCCGAGGATCTCCGGGCCCGGTCTTTGCAATGGGGGCAGGATTGGTACCCGCGACCGCTGGAACTCGCCGTGCCCGAGATGTCCCACTGCGGGCTACGACGGTCAGCGCCCTGGACTGATCGCCAGGGCTCAGCGCACCACGTTGATGTTGAACACTGGCGCGCCAACGGCCTGCAGTGTCATGAAGAACAACGGGATGTAGTGCTCCGGCCCGACAGCAGTCTCGATGCCGCCGAGGTCGAACTGGCTTGCCTCCGGCCAACCCAGGTCGCTCAGGAGCGACTTCACGACGTTTTTCGCATCGTCGTCATTGCCCGAGACATAGACCGTTGTGGCGCCGAGCGCAGTCGGGTCGGTCATTACTCCGTGGTACATCGTGCTCAGCGACTTCACAACCTTGGCGTCGGGGAAGCGTTCCTGCATGAGGCGTCCGACGCTGTCGTTGGGATAGGCGAGTGCGCCCTCGGGAGTGACGGCGTTCGAGACGTCGAGCACGATCTTGCCCGCGAGCACGTCGTCCCCGACAGCCTCAAGCGTCGAGATGGCCGCTGCGCCCGGCAGGGCCGTGAGGATCAGGTCGGCGGAGTCGGCGGCGATTGCTGTTGTCGTAACGGGCGCGGGCCGACCGTCCTTCTCTGGCGAGCGTGAGCCGTAGACCACGTCATGGCCCGCAGCGATGAAAGCGTTGCCGAGTGCGATGCCGACCGGGCCGGTGCCGAGGATGGCGATTCTCATGATGTTCTCCTTATGGTTTGGCTGGAATCTGTGGGTACGAGGCACCGGTGCCTTCTAACTCTTGCGGCCACCGACTCCGCCGCCGGCTCCCGACAGTGACGCTTGCGATGATCGCCGCCAGCGCCGCAAGACCGCCGCCGGTGAAGAAGGCGCCCTGGAGTCCCGGCACGAACTGGCCGGTGACCGAGCCCGTCGCGTAGACAGAGACGACGATGGCGATGCCCAGGGCGCCGCCTATTTGTTGGATCATCTGGAGCATTCCCGAGGCGGAGCCCGCGTCGCTGTCTGGTACGCCGTCCATGGCGAGCAGCGTGCCCGCGGTGAAGATGAGTGCGCAGCCGAACGCGTGGATGACCAACGGGATCACGACATGCCAGTAGGTGCTCGAGGTGTCGAGCCCGGACCAGCCCAGGAAGCTGGCGACGAGCAGTGCGCCGCCGACCAGGAGCAGTGGCCGCGATCCGAGACGGCCGGCCCAGCCCGGTACCCATCTGGTGACGATGAAGATCGTGGCGGTGAGCGGCAGGAAACCGACGCCCGCGAGCAACGGACTGAAATCGAGAACGCGCTGGAGATACTGCGCGATGAAGAACAGCATCGACGCCTGCGCTCCGAGAGTCAGCCCCATGTTGGCGAGCGCCCCGACCCGAGCGCGTTGCTTGAGCAGATGGATCGCGATGAGCGGGTTCACCGCACGCCGCTCCACGAGTACGAGCAAGGCAATGGAGACGAGAGCAGCGCCGAAGAACAACGGCGTGCCGGCCGAGGTCCATCCGTTGTCGCCGGCGTTGACGAAGCCCCAGACCAACGCGACGGAGCCGAGGGTCGCGAACGCTGCACCCGGCACGTCGAACTTACCTGTCGCGTGCGGTGCTCCGTCTCGGACGAGCTTTCTGACAACGATGATCACGACGATCCCGATGGGGACATTGATGAGAAGACCCCAGCGCCAGGACAGCAGGTCCGTGAGGACACCTCCCAGGACCAGGCCCGCGGAAGCACCCACTGCCGACACCACAGTGAAGGAAGCGAGCACCTTCCTCCGAGCGTTCTCGTCCTTGGCCATCGTGGAGACGAGCGCGAGCACTGCCGGAGCAGCTGTGGCCGATGCGACACCCTGCACGACTCGCGCGCCGATCAGAACCTCGGGAGAGCTCGACAGCCCACCCACGAGCGAGGCCACGACGAACAGACCGGTACCGAACAGGAAGACGCGCGCACGCCCGAAGGTGTCGCCGATCCGACCTCCCAGAAGGACCAAGCCTCCGAAAGCGATCGCGTAAGCGTTAGGAATCCACGAGAGCGCCGACGGGCTGAAGCCGAGCTCACGCTGGATGGCGGGCAGCGAGACGGTCATGACCTGCGCATCGACCGTGAGCATGAGCTGAAGTGTGAGCACCGCGGCTGTCGCGACGGCGGTGGCCCGCGATGACAGGGCAAGCGCCGCGGAAGTTCCGTCGGCGCTCATGCACTGAAGCCGCCGTCGATGTCGATCGACGCCCCGTTGATGAGCGAGGACTCCGGGCCGGCGAGGTAAGCGACCAGTGAGGCTATCTCGGTGACGGTGCCGTAGCGGCCGATCGGCATGAGAGACCGCTGAAGGTCCGAGGAAGGCCCGTCAGCGGGGTTGGCGTCCGTGTCGACAGGTCCTGGCTGGATGTTGTTGATGGTGATGCCCTGAGGTCGACCTCTGGCGCCAAGCACGCCGCGACGACGTCGAGCAGACGGCCTCAGGCCTGCAGCAGGCCGGGTACACGATCAGGTGGGCCAACCCCACCACCTAACCCACGCCGCACCCGGCACCTGCTGGGTACGGGCGCGAACGAGAGCACCGAGCAGCCCCGCCCGGCTCCTCTGGCCTGAATCAGGTGTTCGCTCGTCGAAGCTGTTCCAAATCGCGATGCAGCTGAGCCCGCCGCTGCGGCGTGAGGAAATCGAACTGGGTACGGCGAAGCTGCAGCGCCATCGGGGCATCGCAATCGAACAATGCCATGAGTGCCGCATCCGGATCACTGCTCTGCAACGCCCCGACGAATTCATCAAGCCGGTCGGGCAGATCGAGCACGATCGAGGTGTACTGCGCCGTCCACGGATCACGGCGCGCCTCATCCTCAGACCTGGCTGCCATCACAACTCCTCGTGAGGCCCGGGGCGAGACACCTGGACGCACGGCGTTGGTTCGCTATGCCAAGGCTAGCGTCGATCGAACTTTCCTGAGATCGCCCCGAGCTGCTCAAACCGGGGTCACTTCCGCAGAGCCCGAAGACGGAGCCGTCCGACGTCGGTGTGTAGAGACGCCAACCTGATACCGGGCCCGCCGAAAACGTATGGAATGCACCCGCCCTCGCACCCGAGGGACACACCCCCTGTGACCTTTGGATGCGAGGACGAGGCACCGCCAGTTGACCGCCCCGGAGTGCACTTGGCAAACGCTGTTGGTGCGAGGGGCGACGCGTGTCGGTCCGTCAGGCGCCTGGTTCCTCGAAGGCCATGGCATCGCGAGGGAGGCGGGCCCGCTACCGCCGCAGGTACCGGGCCCGCCTCCGGCTCATCAGCGCAGGGCGACGCTAAGCACTCTTCTCCACAGCCGCGGAAGGGCAGTGAGCAGCAGTCCGAGCAGCACGAGCGCGGCGGCGGCCATTGTGAGCGTGCCGGCGTCGAAGCCGGTGTTCGCCAAGTCACCGTCCCGTTCCGTCGTGACGTCTTCGCGCGACGGAGGTGAGGTCTCGGGATCGTCGTGAGGGTCGACGGCCGTGCCTGTCGCCACGTTCGTCAGGGGGCCGCCCGTCAGGTCGGCGGCGACGACCTCGTAGGTGGCGGTGCAGGTGATCGACTCGCCCGGGAGCAGGCGCACATCAGCGGGACACGTCACGGGTGAGAGAACGCCGCGTCCGGAGAACTCCTGCTCCTGCACGGTGGGGTTCGTCAGGGTCACGCTGCCGGTGTTCGTCAGGACGAACGAGTACGTGATGACCTGGCCAGGACGGGTGACCCGTTGGAGGTCAGCGGTCTTGAGAAGGCTGAGCCCAGCGACCGGCGCCTCGGTGATCCGGACGGCGGACGGGTCCGACTCGACCGGATCGCCCGAGGAGGGGGCGCCGGATGCGACGGCAGTGTTGTCGATGGACCCCGCGTCCACGTCGTCCTGCGTCACCCGGTAGGTGGCTGTGCAGTTCACGACATCGCCCGGAGCAAGCGATGCGGTCGTCTCGGGGCAGTCCACTGCGGAGAGCGCACCCGAGCCGGTGAACCGGGTCTCGGCAACGGTGACGTCCTGGAGTGGGACGTTGCCGGTGTTCGTGACCTTGAAGGTGTAGGTGATGGTGTCATCGACGCTCAGGCCGGTGCGGTCCGCGGCCTTCTCCAGAGCGATCGCCGGGTTGAGGATCCGCACGGACGCCGACGACTCGTTCGAACGGGGCGGGTCCACGCCTACGGGTGGCCGCGCCGTCGCCACAGCGGTGTTCTCGACGATCTCTGCGGTGCGGTCGGCGGCAGTCACGGTGTAGGAACCCGTGCAGTCGACGGATGCGCCGGGCGCCAACGGGCCCGTCGGGCAGCTCACATCGCTGAGCTCACCGGTGCCCGAGAACTCCGTCTCGTCGATGCGCGGGTCCGCGAGCGTCACGTTGCCGGTGTTCGTCACCCGGAAGACGTACTGGATCTGGTCGCCCTGCGAGGCCTGGGTCGGGTCGGCCGTCTTGACGAGACTGATGGCTGCCTGCTGCTCAGCGGTGATGGTGACGTCGCTCGGTGCGGTGCTGATCGGGTCGGTCGCGCCGGTGGGTGTCCCGGAGGCGGTCGCCGCGTTGTAGACGGTGCCCGCGTCGAGGTCTGCCTGCGTGATCTCGTAGGTGGCCGAACAGCTCATCGACGCACCGCCGCCGAGGGTCCGTGCGGGGCACACGACGTCGGCAAGTTCTCCGCTACCGGTGAACTGCGTGTCCTCGACCACGACGTCGTCCAGCGACCGGTTGCCGGTGTTGGTGACCTCGAAGGTGTAGGTGACGGTCTGCCCGATCTCCGTGTAGGTGCTTGTGTCGGCAGACTTGAGGATCGTGATGCCGGTGTTCGTCTCCGGGATCGTCACCCGGGCCGTGGACTCCTCAGAGACCGGTGGATCACCGGCGCTGGGTGTCGCGGTGGCTGTCGCGGCGTTGTCGACGACGCCGGCATCGACGTCGTCTTGGGTCAGCGTGTACAGGGCGGTGCAGTCCACGGCCGCCCCAGGCGGGAGCGGGCCGGCGGGGCAGCTCACGGTGGGCGCTTCACCGGTGCCCGTGAACGCGGTCTCGGTCACCTGCGGGTCGGTGAGCGTGATGTTGCCCTGGTTGATGACGTGGAAGGTGTACTCGACCGTCTCCCCCGCGGCGCGGGCCGTCTCAGGTTCGACCGACTTCTCCAGGCCGATCAGCGGGTCCGCCACGCCAGGGATCTCGGCACTGTCGTCGGCGCTCACCGGGTCACCACCCCCGACCGGCCTGCCGGTGGCCTGCGCCGTGTTCGTGACGCGTGTGGCGTCGATGTCGCCCTGGGTCAGCGTGTACGTGGCGGTGCAGGTCATCGAGCGGTCCGGCTCGAGCCGCGTCCCGGGGCAGTCGATGGCGGAGAGGTCGCCAGTGCCGGAGAACGCGGCCTCATCGACGGTCACGTCATCGAGCGGGACATTGCCGGTGTTGGTCACGACGAAGCTGTAGGCGATCTCTTGGTCCACCACGAACGACGCTTCGTCGTGCGGCGTCGCGATCTTCGTCAGGGCGATCGCCGGCTCGGCGGCGGTCAGCGGTGTCGTCGTGGAGGACTCGTTGGAGGTCACCGGGTCTTCGGTGCCTTCGGTGGTGCCGGAGGCCGTCGCGGTGTTGTCGACCGAGCCGTCCGCCTGGTCCTCAGCGGTCACGGTGTACAGCTCGTCGGCGGTGCAGGTCACCGTCTCCCCCAGCTCCAGCGTTCCCGCAGGGCACGTAACGGTGCCGATCTTCGGGTCGTCGACGGTGATCGCCTCGACAGGCAGGTCGCCGGTGTTGGTGACGTCGAACGTGTACCGGACGAGGTCACCGACGTCGGGCAGCCCGTTGACGTTCACGTCGTCCGGGTCACCAGACCGCTTCTGCAGCAGGAGGCTGGTGGGCTTGGCGGTGTTTGTGATCGTGCACGACACGAAGTCGCCGATGCCCAGGTGCACGTCGGCCGCGGGACCGACCTCGCGGCCGCTGGGCAGCGTCGGATCGTCCTGACCGTTGCGTGTGCACGACCAGGTCTCGTCGTACCGGTCGAGGGTGCCGCTGGTGGCTCGCTCGGAGAACCGGAAGGTGGCGCCCCGGTCCGTGGTGAGGACCGTCTGCTGCCCGGTGGTCGCCGAGGTCCCGGTGGGGCCGGTCGACGCATCGAACAGCCGGTTGCCCGCCTCGTCGCTGATGGCCACCTCGAAGGCGTCCCCGGTAAAACGGGAGCCGACTTCCTTGTCCAGCTCGATCCGCGACAGGAGCACACCGAAGGCGACGGCCTGACGGCCTCCTCCCACCATGCGCTGGCTGAAGGTGTCCGGAGCCTGGCTGGCGACGATCGCCGTGCCGGTCTTTCTGGCACTGCCCGCGCCGGAGCAGGTGACGGTGCGCGTGCCGAGCCCCGAGTACCCGCGAGCACACGCATTTCCGATACCCGCGCCGCCTGCCTCCGCAGTGAGCGAGTACAGGGGGTCGCTGGAATTCCAGGCGATCGATTCGTTCGCGTCCGTGCTCTCGGCGTCCGCGCCGACGAGCGAGAAAGCGGTGGACCGTTCGCCCCCGGCTGTCGTGAGAGCAATTCTGCTCAGGACGAGGTCCGAGGTGGTGCTATTCCCCGTTTGGTACAGGGCAGGGCGCCCGCCGACACCGGTGTAGGAGCCGTTACCGAGATATGCCGCTGAATATGTTGGGAAGGAATCTCCCCGGACCTGCCCGCCCGATGCCTTGAGAATGAACGTCAGTGTGGATCCACCGGGAAGGGCGACCGACACGTCCTGGCCTTCCGCGCTCATGGCTTGCGCCGGGTCATAGCCAGAGAAATCGAACCAGCACAAAGTCGACGCATAGCGGCCCGACCCTTCGTCCGCCGTCGAACAGTTCGCATTCGTCGCTGCCGCAGCAGGCGGTGCTGTTGAAAGGAGCGGCAAGAGGGAGCAGAGGAGAGCTGCCACCAGCAGGATCGCCCCGGACGCCCGAGTCCGACGGTTTCGGTTGAGTTGCCTCTGACGCATGCTTACGGTTCCCCCTACGCTCACGGACATTCCCCGCCGATATCTGCTCTACGGATTTCAGGCAAATAGCCGTTCTCCGGCCTGGCTGGGCGGTCCATTGCCCATTGCCACGCCGACACAACTCGTCTAGTTGTGAAATCTGTCGCGTCGATCGACATACCGCCGAGATGAATTCTGTGGGAACTGCTTCAGTCGGGCGACCGGAACCCGCAAAAGTCCCACCGACTCGACGCAACGCACCACTGCTGCAGGCGCGGCTGAGCCCAGATGCACCGCTCGGTGCACTGCCGCCGTCGCTCTGGTCAGGGAGGGTAGGGCGGACGGCCACACACCAGCAGAGCTCCACGATGGCCAGGGGTGAGGCCCGAGCGTCGTACGGCCTTGAGCAAGGCGAACGAATCGCCGCCGAGCGCGAAGAGGGTGTCGTGGATGCCAGGCTCGGGCACGTCGCGCGCCCGTCCGATCGGACAGCGGCGACCGGGAACGCACTGTCGGTGCGAGGCGCGACTCCCGCGCCCGTCTGCGCTGGGTCCACGCTTCGCGTCGGCTCAGCCTGATGACCTCGGCCGGTGCAGTACCTAAGACGCCAAGAGCCTTGTAGAAGATGGCCCGGCCATCAGTCCCCGGTCGCCGGATCTGTCTCGTCGGGCACGGTCGAGAACGTGCCGAAGAGCAGCTGCCAGATCTCGTCCAGGGTGGTCGTCGCGAGATCGATCCCGGGCAGGCCCTCGAGCCCGAGGCTGGCGAGCAGCTCGCTCAGCGCGGTCCCGACACCCGGTGTCGTCGCCGGGGGCTCCTCCGGGACCTCCGGCGGTTCCACCGGGGGCTCGGGATCGGTCGGCGGTTCCTCGGGCTGCTGAGGCTGCTCCGGTTCCTCCGGCGTGCCCGAGCCACCGCCCGGGTTCGACCCGGAGCCGGAGTCCGGGCCGGAGTCCCCGCCGGAACCGCCGGAACCGCCGGAACCGCCGGAGCCGCTGGGGGCCTCGGTGTCCGGAGCGGGTGCCGGCTCGGCCACCACGGGCGCCGCGTCGGCGGGCGTGGTCGTCCCGTCCTCCTTCGGCGTGGTGGCGGGACGCGGCTGCGGGTCGGCGGGCGGGATCGACGGCGGCTTCTCGTCCGTCGACGGATCCTCCGACGTGGACGGCGAGCCACCGGCGTCGCCGCCCCCGCCACCCGCGCCGGACCCGGCTCCGCCGCCTGCCCCGGAACCGTCACCGGCCGCGCCGGCATCCTCGACGGCCTGGATCGGCGGGTCGCCGAGCTGGTTCACGATCAGGGCCGCGGCCCCGCTGCCGATGGCGAGCGCGGCCAGCACGCCCGCCGCGACGGCGGTCTCCTTCTTGCCGAACGAGCGCGGCTTCGCGGCGCCCGCCGCGCCCGCGGCCCCGGCAGCGGCGCCGGTGCTGAGCAGCCCGCCGGCGATGAGGTGCTGTCCCAGGTCGCGGAGCATCCAGGACACCTCGCGCACGTCGATGAACGCCCGGGTGCACTCGGTGCAGCCGTCCATGTGGACCTCCAGGCGCCGCTGCCTGCGCGGCAGGAGGCGGCCCTTGAGGTAGTCGTGCATGGCGGCACGGGTGGTGCGGCACTCGGGCTCGTTGACGGCCTGGGCGTGGGCGGCGGCGAACGCGCCGGCGAGGCGTTCCTCGGCCCGGCGCAGCCGCATCGTCACCGCGTGCGGGCGTACGCCGAGGTCGCCCGCGATGTCGGTGACCGCCATGTCGTGGACGTGGCGGTCGAGCAGGATCTTGCGGTCGTCGTCGGCCAGGTCGGACAGCGCCGAGCGGAGCATGCTGACGTCCGCCTCGCGTTCGGCGTCGAGCTCGGCGCCCTGCACGGGAGGCGTGAGTCCGTCGAGGGTGTCGTCCTCGACGGGTCGGGCGCGGCCCGCCTCACGGGTCATCGAGATGGCCTCGTTGACGGCGGCCCTGCGCCAGTAGGGGGCGGGGTCGTCGATGGTGCCGCCGGTGGAGACGATGCGGACCATCTTCTCCAGGGCTCGGCTGGTGGCCTCCTCGGCGTCGATACCGGGCACGCGGGCCGCGACGGAGCGCACCACGTTCGGCCGGTGCACCACCCAGTCGTCGATCCGGGCATCACCAGTGCCCACGCTGAACCGTCCCCTCCCCGCGCAGAACTGTCCGATTTCGACACGCTCGATAATAATCACACTACTTCTACCGATTTATGAATGGCGCGGGAATGTTCACCCGCATCCGGATGTCCAGGACGGCGGGGCTCCGTCTGTGAGGCCCGCAGGGCGGCCAGTTCCCGGACTCGTGGTCGCCGGAGCCCGCACACTCGGTCCCGCCTGGGCATGCTGTGCCGCAGCGCAGCCGACCGGCACGGGTTCTTCTTGGCTCTCGCGATGGAGGTTTCGGCCAGCGCTGAACACGGCAATCTGTTTCGTCAGGTGAAATCCACCTGCGTTCAGGAACGCGACCGGCCTGTTTCAGCGAGAGAGGCCGGCGACTCGCCGATACGCTCGTTCCAGTTCAAGCGTCAAGATTCACCCTGGCCACCCGATGCGGAAGCATACGCGGCCCACGGTTCGAGCGGCGAGCATCCCTGCTTCCCGAGATGCGGATGCACCACTGGCCAGTCCTGGACTGGCGCGAACTGGCCGTCCTTGAGAGCAGAGCACGATGACAGCGCACCACGACACGACAGCCCCCAATCCGCTGTTGCGCGAACTACACGCCGCGCATTCTCTGATCCTGCGCGACCTTCAGGCATGCAGATCGCTGGTGGACTCGGCCGGAAGCGTCACCGCCGACAGCCCCCTACCGCGTCTGGCGGCGCTGCGACGGATGAGCTTGCTCATCCGAACTCGGCAGGACCTGCTGGTTCTGTGCCGCCTGCTTCGTGAGCACCACGATCTGGAGGACACGATCGTGCTGCCGCCGGTGCGCGTTGCAGCCCCTCACCTGACCAGCCTTGTCGAGCACCTGCATGCGGACCATCAGGAACTAGACGGAATGCTCGAACGCATCGAGACCACGCTGCTCGCCGCGGGCAGTCCGGGCGATGCTTCGATAGCGCTCGCACGCCTCGCCGTGGCACTCGACGACCTGGGCACATGGCTACGGCAACACTTCGAGCGCGAGGAAATGGTGCTCGGCCCCGTCATCGAGGCCTGGCCATCCTGGCCTCGACCAGCCCTGCCGGAAACCTAGGCGACACGCCAGACTCGACTAGCGCGGTATCGCGCGTGAACGATCGCTCAGCCCCATGGGGTCCCCCTGCCAGTGCATACGCCAGTACTCCTGGTTCTCCGGCCGGGCTCCGCGACCGCCAGGCGCGCAAATCACCCGCACCGGCCGGCGATGTGGTCTCGGATGAATGCCACGCTGAGTTGCCATGAACGTTGATCTGCAAGCGCTGGCGAGCGCTGACAGTCCCTCCGCTACGGCGTTGGTCTGGATCAACCGCGTGGTCGAATCTGATGACTCGCAGTCGTGGTACGAGCTGAGCATGACGCTGCGGCGCTGGTTCGTGCAGCGCTGGATCTCCTCCGCCCCGGACACGCTCAACGAGCCAGTGGCGGAGTCATTGACGCGGGACGAACTGGTCGACTTTCTCGTCGGCCCGGTCGGGGACGACAACGCCCTCTTCCCGCACATGTGGAGCATGACGCGTCGCTTCGTCGTCGAGGCGCTCGGTGCGCTCCTCGGGGAAGAGCTCGCCGCTGAGTCTCGGCCTCGCACCGTCGCACCAGGCATCGAGGCCGTACCCATCCTCCGCGCAGCCGACCTCCTGGGCGACGGCAGCTTGCATCATTCCCGCCTCGGTGCAGCGGGCCGCCCACTCGTGCTGCTGCTCAGCCACGAGCAAGAGATGTGGTTCATTGCCTCGGTCGGACCGTGGCTGCCGGTCCTCGGGTGGCCGCCGCAAGTGCAGAAGCTACCGGCGCCAGCGATCGACTAGCCGCCACCCGTGCCACGGTGAGGGCGTGTGAAGCATGACCTGGCACGCGCGGATCGAGGGCTGGGCACAGGGCCGCTTCGGTCGTCAGATCTGGTCGAGCTCCACGCTGGGACCGGCATCTTGGGCCTGGAGCTTCTGGCGGTGTCGAAGCTTGCGCGCCATCTGCCGGGCTCGCTGCCCCGGGTTGCTCTCGTCGGCCCGTCCGTGGTCGGCGGCATCCTGGCCGCTGTCGAACAGCGGCACGTCCGTCGTGTAGTCCAGGAGCTGCTGGTGCTCGTCGGGCGTGAGCTGGCCGTCCAGGACCGCGACGCGAGCGGCCAGGTTGTGGTCCATGTCGTGGCAGCCGGCCCAGCCCGCGCAGATCCGCCCGTCCTGCTGATGGCACAAGAACAGCCGGGCTGGCTGGTCTGTCGTCGCCGCGTCGTACCGGGGCAGCTTTTCGTACTCCGAGGCGTCCCACACCCCCGAGGGCACATTGCGCCGGTAAGGGCACGACCCGCACGGATTGTTCGCGGGCAGCGGCGCAGACAGGTTGCTCATCGAACTCCTCCTCACGGCCGGTCCAGGACGCGACCAAGGATGTCAGGACCGCGGCGAACTGGACGCAGCGGGGACGGTCCGCGGCTCGACCCGACCAGGCCCCAAGCGGAATTTCACCCCCTCTGGATCGGGTGAAAGATCCCGGATCGAAGCGTGATCGAGATGTCCTTCTGGTGAGGTGGACCAAACCGACCGGAGTGGACACCACCGATGAACCACACAACCTCCTACACCCTGGACGCAACTCGCTGGGCTAGCGCGTTCCCCTGGCTCGAACTGGCACCAGAGGAACGCGCGGCCCTGGGCCGTCTCAGCGCCCCAGAGGTGAACCAGCTCTCGGTCTCGATAGCGCGCCGTGCGATCGAGCAGCAGGTCACCACACCGTTGTATCTGTTGTTCCCGACGCTGCCGCCGTCGTTCGAGCTGGAGTCTCTGACCTGGCCGGCTCGGCACCGCAACGTCCTGCGCCGCCACCAGCTCGTCATCGCCGCCGACCTGGGCACGATCACGGCTGCGCACCTGCTGGCCACCTGGTCGGTCAGCACCGTGACCACCGAAGCGATCCTCGCCCGCTTGGCTCGCGCAGCCATGAACTACGAGCCTCGTCGTGACCTGAAGCCCTAGAACCGTCCTGCCGGTTCAACGACAGGGCGCGGCGTTCGGCGACAGTGGGTCGCCACGATTGCGGCGCCCAGTCAACGCGTGCCTCGGGTCATCAGGGAGGTGTTGCCCCACAGTCTGCCGGACTTGGTGGTTCTTCTCGGTTCAGGTTCGGCCGCAGCGGCCCGGGTCGGCTGCGCGCGTGTCAGGCCTGTTCGGTGGGGCGGATGACGATCTCGTTGACCGCGACGTGGCGCGGGTTGGTGACGATGTAGGCCACGGCCTCGGCGATGTTCTCGGGCTGGAGGTACTCGATCTGCCCGAACATGGCGGTGAAGCCCTCCGCCTCGCCCTCGTGGTGATCGAACAGCTCGGTTTCTACCCGGCCGGGCTCGACGACCGAGGCGCGCAGGTGGCGCTTGGCGTACTCCTGCCGCAGCGCCTCGGTGAACGCGGTCACTCCGAACTTGGTCGCGTTGTAGCCCGCGGTGCCCACGGCGGCGAACCGCCCGGCGACTGAAGAGATGTTCACCAGGTCGGCGACCTTCCGGGGGCTGGTCCCGGTGGCGGCCAACAGGTGGCCGATCGCGGGCTTGGTCACGTTCAGCAGGCCACGCAGGTTGATGTCGACCATGCGGTCCCAGTCGTCCAGCGACAGTTCTTCGGTGGGGCCGTTGATCATGAGGCCGGCCGCGTTCACGACCGTGTCGAGGCGGCCCAGCTCGGTCACGGTGCGCTCGACCGCCGCCGCGGCCGCGACCGGATCGGTCAGGTCCGCGCCGATGGTCAGCGCGGTGCCGCCTTCGGTGCGGATCTGCGCGGCCAGGTCTTCGAGCCGGTCCTTGCGGCGGGCGACCAGGGCGACGGCGGCGCCAGACGCTGCCAGGTGCCGGGCGGTTGCGTGGCCGATACCGCTGGACGCGCCGGTGACCAGTGCGACCGTGCCGGTCAGGTTCTCTGCCATGGGGTGTCCCTCTCGTTGTGATGGCGTCCTACTGATCACAACAGCGCCACGCCTTCCCTGGAACGAGTTAGCGCGCACCGAGGCAACTGGTACTCGCAGTGCCCGCTAGCCGCACTCCCTCGTGGACCGGCTCGCCACGGCAAGCGGGACCTTCCGGCAGACATGGGCAGCTAGGGCGTCAAGGATCCCGACCACACCACCAAGCTGCTGTACCACCACGAGGTCGGCACGGTACAGCTGCGATTCGAGAATCTGGCACTGCCCTAGGACCCCGAAGTGCCGCTGGTCTTGTTCACGCCGAGTCCCGCAGCGGCGACTAGCACGACCACCCCACCGCGCACGATCTGGGCTGGTACAGGTCAGACACGAGCCCGAAGTGGCACTGGCGGTGCGTGCTAAGGGCATCCATTTCGCTGCTCTCGCGCGCACAATGAGGGGATGACCACATCGAACGGGCTGCGCGAATTCCTCACCTCGCGCCGCGCGCAGATCGATCCGGCCATGGTCGGGCTACCGCCCTCACCCATCCCCCGCCGCGGCCGCGGCCTGCGCCGCGAAGAGGTCGCCGCGCTGGCCGGGGTCAGCGTCGACTACTACGCACGCCTGGAGCAAGGTCGGATCGGGAACGTCTCCGACCAAGTCCTGACCGCCGTCGAGAACGCACTCCAGCTCGACCCACTTGAGCGCGAGCACTTGCGCACCCTCATCGGTAGCGCACCCACCAGTCCGCAACCGGCCAGTCCCACACAGAGGCCGAAAGTCCGGATAGGCCTGAGAACCTTCATCGACGCGATCGACCCCGTGCCCGCGATGCTGCAGGGACCGCGCATGGACGTACTTGCGTGGAACCGGGCGGCGACCGTCCTGCTGGCCGACTTCGGCGCCATGAAACCAGCCGACCGCAACATCGCCCGGTGGCTGTTCCTGGACCCTACGACCCGCACCCGCTACCCGGACTGGGAGTCGATCGCGGCGCCCACGGTCGCCGCCTTGCGCGCCGCGTACAACCCCGGAAAGCCGGACGCGGCGCTGGAGAAGCTGGTCGGGGAGTTGTCGGTGGCCTCCGAGGAGTTCGCCCGGTACTGGGCCGACTACCGGCTGTTCAAGCACGCCCACGGCACCAAACGGATCTTCCATCCCACCGTCGGAGTGATGTCGCTGAACTACGAGACACTGCACCTCCCCGACTCCGGGGGCTTGTTTCTGTCCGCCTACACCGCCGACGTCGGCTCACCCTCGCAGGAGAAGCTGGACATCCTCATGAGCTGGGGCGACGACCCCGTGGACGCCGAGCATGCCACCGACGAACGCTCCCAGCGTGACTGAACCCGCATTCCACCGGACGCAAGCACCTCACCAGCAGCGACGCCACGATATCTGCTCTCGTCCAGGCCCGGCCGGACCACGACTCCCGGCCGTCCACTATTGCCATCCGCGCCTCCAGATCCAGGCAAAGGCCTCCGGATCAGCACGGCCCGAGGTGATTCCGACGTCGTCAGGGCGCCGATCGCTCGGAAGGAGCGCCGCCAGCACGAGACGCTGCCGAAGCTGTCGACCTGACCGGCGCACACTTCGGGTCACACTGGAACGTAACTGGTAAGCACCACGACCGGTCATCAGGCCTGTCGAGGCGTGTGACTGCATGAGCGCCACCACACCACGAGGCGAATCCGTGCAGCGCCGAAGTAGCGGCCCGCCGGTGCGGGAGGCAACGGGTGAGAGTCGAAGGCCCGTCGGCGACGGACCTGGACCGTCAGGTCAGCTTGAAGAAACCCACGCTTGGGGTACATCGAGCCGGGCGACCGCTCCGCCGATGGTCACCGCGCTGCCACGGCCGGGCCGAATGACAGCCTTCCTCACACGTTTCCGCCTCGACAAGGCACTCGCTGCGGATTCTCCCATCACGCGCGCAATATCCCTTAAGCGGTGAGATCTGCCTATTGTTCGTGCAGGCTGAGTTTGCTTCCGCGGTTCACGGGACCATTGTGAGGGGCTGTTCAACAAGATGCCATTGATCGACCACTTCACCTTCGGGATCGTGACGCCCATCCTGGCGTTCGCGATCTCGTGCACCGGCGCAGCGACGGGTCTTGCGTGCACGTCCCGGGCCCGAGCGGCCTCCGGCGGCGCACGCGCGGCGTGGCTCGTCTTCGGTGCCGTCGCCCTCGGCGGTACCGGGATCTGGGTGATGCATTTTGTCGCCATGCTCGGCTTCTCCGCCTCCGGCGTGACCATTCGGTACAACATCCCCGAAACCCTCCTCAGCGCCGCCATCGCGATCGTCGTGGTCGGCGCAGGCCTGTTCATCACCGAGCTGGGCAAGCGCAAGCTGCCGGCGATGCTCGTCGGCGGCGCACTGGCCGGGGCCGGCGTCGCGGCCATGCACTACATGGGCATGGAAGCCATGGAGATGTCCGCGCAGATCGTCTACAACCCGGTCTACGTCATCGCCTCGGTCGTCATCGCGATCGTGGCCGCCACCGCGGCGCTGTGGTGCACGGTCCACATCCGCGGCACGCTCGCGACCATCGTCGCGACCCTGGTCATGGGGATCGCGGTGACCGGTATGCACTACACCGGCATGGCCGGCGTCTCCGTCGTCAACCCCATAGCCGAAATCCCTGCAGGCACCTCAGCAATGCAGTTGCTCGTTCCAGTCGTCATGGCCGTCAGCGTCGTGACCTTCCTCCTCATCCTCGCAATCGGCCTATGGCCTTCCGAGGACGAGTTCCGGACTCAGGCCGAGTTCGAGAACCGGCTCAAGATGGAGCGCGAGCACCGGCGCATGGTGAGCCTCACCAGCACGCCACCAACGAGCGTGGCACAGCTCGAGCACCTGGACCGCCGGCGGTAGGCCGCCACCCCGCGCAGCCAACCATGCAGACCATGCATCCCGGATCCCCCAAAGCTGGTCGGCGAGTCAGGTCCCAACGAAATACGCCAGCAGGTCGAGGGTTGCTGACCAGGGCCCGACAATCATCGAAGTCCCCCGTCGGCATCAGCCTTCGTGACGTCCACCAGATAGCCGGCTCGTCCCGTTGACGTCACCCGCAGGGCGCGACTTGAGTCAAGGTCGAGAGTCTCTTCCCGCGGAGCTGCCTCTGAGAGAGCGAAGACTTCTTCCGACCGAGGACCCAGCCACAGCAACGCATCCTGGTGCTGGTGCAGGACATAGACGGTGATGGATCAGCAGCGGATGAGCGCGGCCTTGGGCCGTTGGCTGTGGTCATCGGTGATCCGACGATGGCCGTCGTCGTGACGAGTTCATCTTCGTCCTAAGGCGTCGCGCAGAGACCCTGGTCCGCCCGCCTCGACTGACGGAATCTACCGGCAAGGAGTGTCCGTTCGTCGCGGCGGGCGGCAGTTTCCACCTTCGCACAGGGTGACCGCAGCACGCATCCTCCGTCTTGAGGCGCACGTCGATTGTGCAGCCATCCGCCCTGGGAACTGACCGCTGGGTCAGGCTGGTGTGGGCGATGGAGCACTGGTGCACAGTTCGACACGACAACCCGGCAGTCGTGGCACTGCGGAGGTGCGTGGACATGGCCCGGGCCTCCGCCATGTAACCAGACACGCCCTCCTCCGAGATTTCCAGGGCCCGAGCGTTCGCCCGGACTGCCGCGGTTGCCGCCAACTACCTCCGGGCCTGCGATCTGCACCGTTGTGGCTCCGCGGCAGTGCGGGACCGGTCATGCCTTCGTGAGGACGAAGAACAGGAAGCACAGGAACTTGCCCGACTCCTTCTGGGCGAAGACCTCAGGGAACCGTTCGCGGGCGCCCGGTGCCGGAGGCGGTTCGCTGATGACGTCGATCCGGAAGCCCGCTGCGGTGAACGCGTCGGTGATTGCGTGCAGCGGTCGGTCCCAGAAGGTCATCAGGTTTTTCGTGCCGCCGAGTTCCCACCACTGGGAGGCGGGGCGGGTGGCGAAGTAGTCGGTTCCGGGCGGCGCCGTCAGGTGGCTGACGAAGGGGTGGTGGACGGACCCGATGAGGCGACCGCCAGGCTTCAGCACGCGGCGCAGCTCGGCCAGCGCGGTCGTCCAGTCCTCCAGGTAGTGCAGGACCAGGGAAGCGACGACGTCGTCGAAGCCGGCGTCGGGGAACGGCAGCGGCCCGCCCAGCTCGGCCTGTTCCAGCACCACGCCGTCGCCGAGCCGCCGCCGGGCCAGCGCCAGCATCGCGGCGCTGGAGTCGAAGCCGGCCACGACGGCGCCGCGCTCGCGCAGGTCCGCAGCCACCGGGCCGGCGCCGCAGCCGGCGTCGAGGATCCGCCGGCCCACGACATCGCCGGCCAGGTCCACGATCGCGGGTCTCGCGTAGTAGGCATTCAGGAGGCTGGTCTCATTCTCGGCCGCGTAAGCCTCCGCGAAACTGTCGTAGTCGTTGACCCCCTCCCTGGGCCCGGGGGGAGCTTCGACAGGGCTGACCCAAGACACCGCCTCCTCGTCCGGCGGGGCAACCGCCTGGTGTTCGGGGATCTCAGGAGCGGCGGTCCCGTCGGTCGTTCCGGGCTGGTTCGGCATGGTTGACCTCGATTGCTCGGGCCACG
Organism: Promicromonospora sukumoe; assembly: GCF_014137995.1. Classification (NCBI taxonomy): domain Bacteria; kingdom Bacillati; phylum Actinomycetota; class Actinomycetes; order Micrococcales; family Promicromonosporaceae; genus Promicromonospora; species Promicromonospora sukumoe. Next base: position 1,888,801 of record NZ_JACGWV010000001.1, on the reverse strand, counting down.
GCGGGCGTGGCGGGAGATCCGCGGATCCCTGGAAGACGAAGCGCACGACGACATCCTGAGCAAGTGATTGGGATTTGTCAATCACTTGTGGTCCGGTCCTGCGACGGGCACCTCGGTCTTCAGTAGGCTGCCGATCATGACCGAACGCCGGCCGGCGACCGACGCGGAAGCCAGGGCACTCGCCTCCTCCCTCCGCCTGCGCATCCTGCGGATTTGCGTGCGGCAGCCGCACACGAACAAGGAGATCGCGGCCATCCTCGGCCGGGACCCAGCCAGCGTGCTGCACCACACCAGAACGCTGGTCCGCACCGGGTTCCTGGAGGCGCAAGAAGAACGGCGCGGCGCACGCGGCGCACGCGAGATCCCTTATCTGGCAACACACAAGAGCTGGCACCTCGACGGGCCCTCACTGGACAAGTCGATGCTCGACGCATTCCTGGAGGAGCTCGCCCTGGTGCCGGCGACCGAGGCCGAGGGCATCAGGATGGCGCTGCGCTTGCCACCGCCGCAGATGGACGAGTTCCGCACCCGGCTCAAGGACCTGCTGGACGAGTTCGCCGCCCGCCCGGATGACCCGGCCGCGCCGGCCTGGTCGCTGTTCATGGTGGTGCACTCCGACCCGAACCGGCCCTGACACCGTCCGATGCTTACCCCGGCCCAGGCACAGCCCAGCAAGCCTGCCACCAGACAGCCACAGAATCCTCCGGGCGACCGAGACCCGTCTCCGCCCCAGCGATCGTCACAAAGATGCGAAACGTTGTGCTGCAGGCACGACGACGCTGCCGTAACGCCTACCAGACCGGCACACACCTCATGACACACTGAAAGGGAGCCGGTAAGCACTGCGATCCGGTCACCGGGCATCTCAATCGCGACCAGGGCGAGGCCGCGGTTGAGATGCCTGATCGCGGTCAAGTGCGTGCCGACGACCCATGGATCTAACAGCTCGGGCCCCAAGCCCGAGAGACGGCGGCCCCGCCGAGGGCGCATGACCGTGGCGGTGATCTGGGCGAGGCCGTCCAGCTTCCTTGCTCGTAGATCTCTCGTCCCACAAGCAGCACCCATGACGCCCGTGCTCGGCACACGACGCCCGTACCTCTGCGGCTTCGAACAGCTTCCCATGAGACCAAGAGACTGGACGCCCGAGCGGACCGGCGGACCGCTGCGGGCACCCGGTCGCCAGGAGCGACAACGGCCCCACGGCACCTATGCACCTCGCTGCCCTCGCTCGTACCGGGAAGTCGAGGTTCGTCGACGACCGCCAGGTCTGCTCCTCGCTCGTCGTCCCCTCGGTAGCACGGTCGTCTTCGCCCGCGCTTCCCGCAGATCGACGCCGGAGCGCTCTCTGCCCTGGTCCCCGACGTGTTTTCCTGTTCGGTCGACATGGTGCAAAAGCCCTTCGTGCTTCGGCTGCCAGCTCGCCCATGTCTTCGACCAGCCACCGCGCAGAGCCAACGTCACCATCAACGGAGCGCGACCCCGGCCCTCAGCGCCGGGCCATTCACGGCAAGAATCCAAGTCAGGCATGCCGGTTTCGCGCCGGTGAGCGAGTGCGTTCGGGAGTGCGTATGGTGCAGACGCCCGACATCGAGGAGGTTCGATGATCACCTGGACGGGCCCCGAACTTGACTCGCTCGGCCGCGCCCGCGTGGTGCGCATGGCAGGTCGTCGCAGTGACGGATGGCTTCACACCCTCGTACAGGTTTGGCACGTCGTGGTCGACGGCGGCCTCTACGTCCGCTCCGCCAGCGGTGCCGAGGACCTGTGGTACCGCGGGGCGTCCGCGCATGCCGATGGTGCGATCCGGTGGGATGGTCTCGTCCGCGAGGTCACCTACACGCTCGATGTTGACCACTCGGCGCAGATCAGCGCCGCCTACGAGGCGAAGTACGGTACGGGCCCGGAGGCACCCACAGCGCCTGGTCGGTGTGACACGGTTCGGATCCAACCACGCTGATGCCACGGCGCTGACCGGTCGCTCGACCGGCGAAGCTTTCGCCTGGTCGGTGGGCCCGCGGCGGGGCCTGCAGGTCAAGCAGATGACGTCGCAGTCACCCGGAACGCGCGCGGAGACGGGCTGGCGAGTGTTGCAGGTTTCCCCGCCGGGCCCAGCACGACGTGTTAACCGCTGAACTGGCCTGTGGGAACTCCCCTGGTGCTCACACTTGTGCGCCTCGGAGCGTGTCGTTCCGCGGCCTGGTACCTGGTGTCCTTGGATGTTTCGCTGGCTCAGTCACGCCCCAGGGTAGGGACCACCGCGGCCTCGACGAGCCACTGGCGTGCGCCCGCGTCCTCGAGCCATGCGGTGCGCTCGCCGGACAGGCTCGCCGCCACCGAGCCGCCCGGGTAGCGGGCGAGGTCCGGGCCGTCGTAGCCGGATGCGGACGCCGTGGCACGGTACAAATAGGACGTGTCCGCGGGGTTATCGGACGCGGTGTCCGTGCTGGTCCAGGAGAGCAGGCTGCCCGAGGCGCGCAGGTCGTCAACGACGCCGCCGTCGAGCCGCACGACGCTGTCACCGTCACCGGTGCGATCCAGGGCGTAGAGGGTGCCACCGGTACGGGCGTCGGCGGGTACGACCGTCCATGCGACGACGTCATCCGAGACAGCGGCGGCGGCGACCTCGGCGGAAGGGTCGTGTTCGATCTCGACCAGCACGGTCCCCGTGACGTCCGCGCCCGTGAGGTCGTCGAACACCCGGATCGTGGTCGTGCTGGTCCCGCCGCCCCCTGGGTTCCGGACCGCGGCAATCACCTCGTCCTCATCGGCAGCGAGCGCAGTAACCCCGGCCGCGAGTTCGGCCGGGGTGCCGTCGCCGTCGAGCGTGGTGGCGAACAGGCGGGTGTCGTCGGCCGTGGGTCCGGCGGTCCACAGGGCGTGCTCCCGGGTGGTCGCGATCAGCCATAGTCGTTCCTCCGTGGTGGCCAGGGGGTCGACCACTGTGGTCAGAAATCCGCGGGAGTCGATCAAGGTGCGCACGAAGCTCGCGCGGGGCGAGGTGTTCTTGGCCGCGTACTCGCTCCAGACCACCCTGTTGCCGGTGACGGTGAGATCGGTCGGGGTCACCGTGGCGCCCTGGTACGACGTCAAGCTGGAACTCGAACTGCTTGTGCCCAATGCCCAGGAGTTTTGCACGATGCTTGGGCTGCCGGTCTCGCGGTTCTCGCCGAACTGCCAGAGCAGGCCCGCATCGGTCAGCCCACGGGGCTCGGGCAGCGATTCCCCGTCAGCGGAGACCGGCACCCCCGACTGGTCGCGATAACCGGGCGTCGACGGTTCAACGTCGACGTCGTAGCAGCTCAGAGAGCGCGCGTCAGCGGCGTCGACCACGACGGGATCGCGCAACGGGCCGACATCCTCGCCGGCCTCCGGAGCACGGGTCGGCGTGGGCCCGGGCAGCTCCTCAGGACAGACGACAGGTGCGTTCCCCGTCGGGTCCAGGTCGGGCCCGGGGATGCGGCCGTCCAGCAGTCGGGCGATGAGTTCCCCGCCCGGGAGCACCACCGGGCCGACCCAGGGCAGCGTGACCGGCCCACGCGTCAACACCCCGAGCACCAGCAGGACCGCCACGCACACGGTCCCGACGGCCTGCCGCGTCCGGCGTCGCCGTAGCGCGGCCCGGCTCCGGTCGAGCACGGCCTTCTCGTCGACGACGACCGGTTCGACCACCTCGGCCTGCGCCACCAGCAGGTCTCGCAGGCGGGCCAGCCCGCGCGAGTTCGCCGCCTTGACCGTGCCGACTGCGATACCGAGCTCGCGAGCGACCTCCGCCTCGGGCAGGTCCAGCAGGTGCCGCAGCACCACCACCCGCCGCTGGTTGAGCGGCAGCCGGGCCAGGCCGCGGACCAGCTCGTCGCGCAGCACCACGTGCCCGGCATGGTCCGACGTGGGTGGGATGGGGATGTTGTCGTCGCCCGGGAACGACTCTCGGTGTGCGTGGCGCCAGGCGTCGATGCGCAGGTTGACCAGGATCCGCCGGGCGTAAGCACGCTCCGTGCCCGGCTTGACCTTGGCCCAGGTGCGGTAGACCCGCTCGAACGTCGACTGCACCAGCTCCTCCGCCCGGTGCCGGTCCCCGCACAGCAGGTAGGCCGTGCGGTGGAGGTACGCGCTGGAGTCCCGCACGAACTCGGTGAACTCCGCGTCACGGGTCCGCGGCACCTCGACGCTCACGTCGCGCGCCACGCCAGGGTCCTCCGGTCCGCTCGCCCCGTGTCTGCCCATGGTCGCCCTGCTCTCTGGCCTCACGTCTCGTGCCCCATGCCACCCACTACGGAGAGTCTCGACCAATGGTTGGCCTGGTGTCGCAAGTCGCAGGCCGAGTCACGTGCCTCTCGACTGGCGCGAAGCAGGACCGGCTCACGCTGCCGACCGCCTACACGGCCGACCGATGGTCACATCCTGGCCACACCGGGCTGCCCATCCCAAGCGGCCACCGGACCGGACCGGACCGCCGGGAGGCCAGAGGATGCCGGTCGACTGTTCCTGAAGACCCCACCACGGAGATCATCTCTATCGGGGCGCGTCTGTCGCCCGAGCTCTCGCACCTGCTTGATGATGCGGCCGAGCCGATGTTCACGACCTGACGGTGCTGCTGGACGCGTGCACGTCCTCCTGGGAGTGACCGACGCGCACCCCGCGGAGATCTCATCATTCGCCACCGCCGACTGCTCCCCGCAGACGGAACTCCTCGTACAGGCAAGCATGCTCCATGGCGACGCTCACGCCGGCGGCCAGCGCCTCCAGCAGCCGCTGATCCTCCTCGGTGAAGACACGACCGTCCTCGACCTCAGTGAGATACAGGTTGCCGGTGTGTCAGCCTGGACGGGACACGGCACACGGTCCAGATCAAGAGCCGTACATGAGCCAGCCGCACCGCATCGGCCGACCCCGTTGGGTACGGCGCCTACCAGGGGAAGTAGCAGCCGGCTCTGGGAGCGACGACCAGGAGGCCACACCAAAATTACCTAGCCATCTTGCGTGGTGCTGCGAGGCTGGTCGGATGACTGCTGCACGCTCGCTGCCCGGCTGCTTGCTGATCACCGGGACGCCAGGAGCCGGGAAGAGCACCGTGTCGCGACTGGTCGCCGAACGGTTGCCGTATGCCGCCCACGTGGACGGTGACGTGTTCGGGATCATGCTCGCCAGCGGTCGGGCACAGATGCTCGACGCGCAGGGCAGGTGGAACCCCGGGCCTGTGGGACAGCGTCAGCTGCGGTTGCGGATGATCAACATCTGCTCCGTGAGCAACAACTTCGCCGCGGAGGGAATCACTCCCGTGATCGACACCGTGGTCGAGACCCAAGAAGAGCTGCGTTTCATCGCCGACCGGTTGGTGGCACGCCCGTTGATGCTGGTGGTGTTGTGCCCTCCGCTAGATGTCACTCGTCACCGGAACGCGACCCGGACGCCCGAGACACGCACGACGTACGACGTCGCGCCGCTGGCCCGTAACCAGCGGCTGGAACTCGGCGATATCGGCTGGTGGCTCGACTCAGGAGACCTCAGTGCACCGCAGACAGCAGACCAGATCGTGGCCGACCTGCTCGACGAGCAACCCCGATGAAGCCACGAGCACTGGCTGACCATGCAGCGGCCCGTGAGCCCGACCAGGCCCATCCAGCACGTGGACGACTGGCGTCGCGTCCAGGATGCCCTGGTCACGGTTGGTATCACAGCGGACAGGTGCCACCTCTTGTCGTGCAGGGATCTGTCCTGGCAAGCAGGAGAGCCCCCGGCGCGCAGGAAGGGTGGTCTCGTTTGGCAACGCTGAACCGCCGTTGGGCAACCGTTTCAGCCCTCCGATCTGCGCTCGACGCCGTCGGAAACGGGCGACCGAACCCCGGCGATCAGCGGCACCGAGTGATCCCACCCGAGTGCCGCGCTACCCGTGCCGCCCTGTCCGACTACCTTCATGGGCTTCTCCTGCCTCGTCGCCAGCACAACCTGGAAGCGCACCTGTATGCCTGCCCCGGGTGCATCCGTGCCTTCACTGACGTTCGCACGACCGTCTGGGTCCTCAAGAGGCTGAGCAGCGCTCTCGTTGCCACAGGTCATCAGGGTGGGCGACACCGTCGCCCAGAGCGCTGACGCAATACCGAACCGCAGACGGCCGCTCCGTGACACAGCCGCCCGTCCACGAGGCGTCCTTGGCAGAATGGTTTCAGCAACTGCTAAAGTGGCTCGATGGACGCGCAGCCCCTCTATGCGATCAAGGCGGAACTCTTCAAGAGTCTGGCTCATCCCGCGCGGATCCAGGTGCTCGAGGTGCTCGCAGCCGCCCCGGACCTGACCGCACCGGTCTCCCGCCTGCTGAAGGTGACCGGCGCAGAACCGTCTGCGCTGTCCCAGCACCTCGCGGTCCTCAAGCGAGCGGGAGTGGTCGCCTCGACGCGTTCGGGCAACGCCGTGGAGTACCGGCTCGCCGAACCCCTGGTCGCGGAGCTGCTCCTGGTCGCGCGCGCCTTCCTGCTACGGCGGCTGGTCGGCCTGGACCACGACGAACGGCTCGCCATCGCGCGCCGCCTACCCACCCTGCCCGGGGCGAGCGCCCGGGCGGTCCTGGAGGTGGCTCTTGCCGAGGCCGCCCCGACCGAGACGGCACAGTGATGACAGTCCGCGACGCCCTGGCCCGGCTGGACGTACGCGACCTGCTCCCCCGGCGGGGTGACTACGACCTACGGCCCCGGACGATCGGAGCCGACCTGCTCGCCGGACTGACCGTGGGTGTCGTCGCGCTGCCCCTCGCGCTCGCCTTCGGCGTCAGTTCCGGTGTCGGGGCGGCTGCCGGGCTGGTCACGGCTGTCATCGCGGGCATGGTCGCGGCGGTGTTCGGCGGTTCCCGGTTCCAGGTCTCCGGCCCGACCGGCGCCATGGCCGTCGTGCTCGCGCCGATCGTCATCGAGCATGGACTCGCCTCGGTCGCGCTGGTCACCGTGCTTGGCGGGCTGCTCGTGGTGATGGCGGGACTGCTGCGGCTCGGGCGAGTGGTCACGTTCATCCCGTGGCCGGTGGTGGAGGGGTTCACGCTCGGTATCGCAGCGATCATCTTCCTGCAGCAGGTCCCCGCCGCCGTCGGGCAAGACGCAGCCGTCGGAGGAAACACCCTGGTCACGGCGGTGCGTGCGATCACAGACGCGGCCCTGGCCCTCGACTCACTTGCTCTGGATGCGACCACGCTCTGGTCGCTCGCGGTCGTGGCACTGGTCGCCACGATGATGATGGTCCTACCCCGCCTGCACAACGCGATCCCCGCCTCCCTGGTGGCCGTTGTGGTCGCGACCGTGCTTGTCGAGGCCATGGGCGCGCCGATCGCCCGCATCGGTACCCTGCCGGACACCCTCCCGGTCCCGGTCCTGCCCGGCATCAGTTCGTCCGCCGTTGGAGACCTGCTGAGTGCGGCCGTCGCGATCGCGGCGCTGGCCGCTATCGAGTCGCTGCTGTCCGCGCGCGTCGCCGCGTCGATGGCGCCAGGCGGCTCGGTCTACGAACCCGACCGCGAGCTGGTCGGGCAGGGTCTCGCCTCTGTCGCGTCCGGCTTGTTCGGCGGCATGCCCGCCACCGGCGCGATCGCTCGCACCGCGGTCAACGTCCGCTCCGGAGCCCGCACCCGCCTGTCCGCCGTCGTGCACGCGTTGGTCATCCTCGCAGTGATCTACCTCGCCACCGGACCCGTGGGGCGCATACCGCTCGCGGCGCTGGCAGGCGTGCTCATGGTGACGTCGTTCCGCATGATCGGTGCCGGAACCATCCGGTCCGTCCTGCGCTCGACCCGGTCCGACGCCGCCACCTTCGTCGTCACGGCCGTCATCACCGTCGGGCTCGATCTCATCGAGGCCGTGCAGATCGGGCTGGTCGTCGCGGCCTTCTTCGCGCTGCAGCGTCTGGCGCGCGCCTCGTCCGTGCACCGCGAGCCGCTACCGGGCGTCGCGCACGAGGGCGACGAGCACGTTGCGCTGTTCCGGCTGGACGGCGCCATGTTCTTCGGAGCGTCCGACCGGATCCTCAGCGAGGTCACCGACGCCTCGGTCCGCGAAAACGTCCTGGTCGTCATCCTCCGCCTGTCCCACCTGGGCATGGTCGACGCCACCGGAGCGAAAGCCCTCGCGGATCTCGTCACAGCACTCGAACAGCGCGGCATCACGGTGCTGGTCAAGGGCGTCCAGCCCCGGCATCACAAACTCATGGCCACCGTCGGCGTGCTGGACGAACTACGTCACGAGAACCACCTGTTCACCACCCTGAACGACGCCGCCGCGCACGCACGCTCTCACGTGCTGCGCGCGGCGCAGGGCACCGACGTCCCACAACTCGACGGACGCCGGTGACGGCATGCCGGATCTCGACTGACCGCCCGTAAGTTCCTGGCACGCTGGGACCGCACCGCCCAGCAGATCGCCGACCATCTTGTCCAGCCTGTCGACTGTGGAGATCGCTCGGTGCCGACCTCGTCCGAGTCCTTTTGCGGTACTCACAACGTGAGCACCGCAATGGGTCTCGAGGGCACTCGCCGGCATCGCTGCCACCGTGCCGGATTCGCTAGAGCTGACCTTGAGTCCATTTGAGATGGCTAGCGCACGAGGCCAGCGCGGTACGGCGCAGGGCGACCGGCCGCCAAGACGCAAGACATCGGTGCCATCCTCGCCAGTGCTGGAGCCGGTGTTCGAGACTGAACTCAGCGACTGCGCCGGACCTGTGGCGCAGCTACGCGCGCTCCTGCTCGACGGGCCACGGACAGCAGGACAACACGAACAGCCGGTGTCCGCGCCGCCGCTGGAGCAGCCCCGGCACAGGTGCGTTTGCGGACAGGTATACGACCTGACGCCCACACCGTCCCAGGGCCGTGCCACGTCACCCGCGCGACGCTGTCGGCTCGTCCCGCGAAATTCCATCTGTTGTGGGGTACCTGACGCCGTCGATCCAAACACCTGCGATCCTTCGCGTCGAGGTGATGTCCGTGGTGGGGTCCCCATCAACGAGGAGCAGGTCTGCGCGAAGGCCCGGTTCGACCGAGCCACGGTCATCGAGCCCGAACAGGTCAGCCGGAACACTGGTCGCGGCGTTCAACGCCTCCACGGGTGTCAGCCCGGCGTCAACCAAAAGTTCCAGCTCGTGGTGAAGAGAGGTACCGAGCGGGATCGTCAGCGGGACATTCGGTGCGTCCACGGCGTCGGTCCCCGCAGCGATCGGGGTACCGGCCCGGTGAAGTGCAGCGACCGAGTCACGCGCCACCTCGTACGACGAGCCGGGCAGCGCCATCGTGCCGGTGAGGGCTTCGGACACGGTCAGTGTCGGTATGGCTGCTGGTGTCCTGCGGGCAAGTCCGTGCGCCACCGGGGACCTGGTTGGGACGTGCGTGATGATGTCCGCTCCTGCGGCCACGGACATCTTGAACGACTCGATGTGGCTGGCGTGAGCGACGACGACTCTGCGTGCTTCGTGCGCGGCCGTGACGATCGACCCGACAACGTCCGGCGCGGGACCCCCGTGGCCTCGTGGCTCGGTGACGATCTTGATGAAGTCGGAGCCATCGATCAGACGCCGTCGAACCTCCGTCACCGCTTGGTCGGGTTCAGACACGACGGCATGTGACGGCATCCCGAACCGGGCATGCGGACCGGCTGATCCGATGAAAGGCACGCCCGCACTGAAGATGCTCGCCGTTCCACGCACCGCACGCAACGCGGCCGTGCGGGCGGGCGGCCACGACGCCATGTCGATCCCCGTGGTCACGCCGTACCTCGCGAGCGCATCGAGATCTCGACGGTTGGTGATGTGCACGTGCGCGTCGATGAGCCCCGGGATCAGTGTCTTGCCTTCGCCGTGGACGACTTCCGCATTATTAGGAGCGGGACCGCGACGCCGGATACGGGCTATGACGCCGTCCTTGACGATGACCGAGACCGGATCGCTGAGGCTGTCGTCGACCAGGAGACATACGTCGTTGAAGTACGTGACGGTCATGTTGCTGCCTCCAGGTCCCGGTCGTCGCGCACCGCACCTGGTCTTGGCAAGTCCCAGCCTCGCCCCGGCACGGGTATAACTGGCCGAGAGGCGTGGAGCTTCATGAGGAGGAGGCTGACTCGTTCACAGCCGGTGTCGTAACCCCTAGGAACTCGACCGTTCCTGAGCACAATACGACGGGTTGTCCAGATCCTCGGTCCCGGTACTGGGAGGCTTCAGCAGCCTCAGGGCGCCCAGCCGCCTATGTGTTGGGTAGCGGCACCCGCCACTCCAGCCGGGTACCTCCAGCGCTACCTGGCCCGACGCTGAGCGCTCCACCGAGATCGGCTGCTCGACGGGCAAGGTTTCGCAGGCCGCTGTGTACCGGCGTGCTGGGAAGGCCGACGCCGTCATCGACCACTGTGAGGAGGACGTCATCGGACACCGCTAGGCGTACCGAGACCGTTCGCGCGTGGGCGTGCCTGGCAACGTTTGACAGCGCCTCGCGCAGGACAGCGATGACATGCTCGGCGACGTCGGGCGGTATGGCGGTGTCTACTGGCCCGTCGAACCGTAGCCGGGGTGTGTAACCCAGAGGGCCGGTAGCGGTGTCGATCTCTGCGTAGACTCGCGAGCGCAGACCGATCTGCCGTGAGCTCGCACCTCCGGGTTGGAGGCGGTGGACGGTGGTCCGGATCAGGGTGATCGCCTCGTCGATCTCGTCGACTGCTTGGCTCACGCGCTGTGCGTGATCGTCGTCGAGATCGCGACCGGTCGCCAGCAGCGACAGGCCGGTCGCGTACAGGCGCTGGATGGCAAGGTCGTGCAGGTCGCGTGCGATGCGTTCACGGTCGCGCTGCACGGCATACCGCTCGACGTGCGCACGGTGCTCCACCAGTTCCAGCGCCACTGCTGCTTGACCGGCAAAGCCTTGTAGCGCCTCGACAACGAGGGGTCCGAATGGTGCCTTGCCCTCGTACCTCCCGACGGCCAGCACCCCGCGGGTGCTGTCTTGTTCACCCAGCGGCAGGATCAGGAGCGGACCGATCTGACGGCGCAGTTCGAAGGACAGCTGAGCGCGTTGATCCGCCATCGGATCCCCGGTGGAGATCAGTACCTCCGATTCGAACGCGGTGCTCAGGAACCTGTCTGGTGGGAGCATGACGCCGACCAGCCGCTCGGCTTCGGTGCCGGACGCGGACCGCACGACCAGGCGGTCTGACTCTGGCTCGGGCAGAGCGATGAGCGCCAGATCAGCGCCGGCGACTTGCAAGGCGTGATCGGCGACGAGGGCGAGCACGTCCGCCTGCGATCGACCGACGAGCACCCGGCGGGAGATCTCGTCGTTCGCACGCGCAGACCGCTCCCGCAGACGCGATTCCTCGTAGAGGTGGGCGTTCTCTATGGCAACGCTCGCGCCGGCGGCCAACGCCTGCAGCAGCCGTTGGTCCTCTGCGGTGAAGTCGCCACCGTCCTCTTTCTCGGTGAGGTAGAGGTTGCCGAATGCCGCGCCGTGCACGCGCAGGGGCGCTCCGAGGAAGGACCGCATCGGTGGGTGATTCGCCGGGAAGCCAACAGAGGCTGGGTGCTCGGAGAGGTCATGCAGCCGCAGCGGGACCTGGTGACGGATCAACTCACCCAGGATCCCGTGTCCCGTCGGGTACGGACCGATGGCACGTACTTGCGCTGCCGTGAGCCCGACCGTCAGGAATCGAGCGATGCGCCCGTCGTCGCCCAGGACACCCAGCGCGACGTACTGGGCGCCGACCAGGCGGGCCGCCATCGCGCTGATCTGGTTGAGTGTCGACTCAAGGTCCAGTCCGCGTCCGAGGTTCGCCAGGGCGTCGAGCAGCAGCTCGGATCGTTCGTCGGCATGCTCCGCCACGTGTCCTCCTGCCTCACGCCCCTGCGTGGTCCACGGTAGTCATGGCGGGACCTATGAACTACCGCAGTAAGGACCTTGGCCCGGTCAACACGGCCTTCCATCCCTTCCAGACACTGCTCGGATCATGGTGGGCTTGGAATCGACTCGAGGAGTGACGGACCGAGGAGAAGACCATGGGCAAGAGCTGGCAGCGCGGCATCGTCGTCGGTATGGACGGGTCTGAGCAAAGCCTGGCAGCCATGGACTGGGCCGTGCTGGCAGCAGACCGGCACGGCACACGGCTCACCGTGCTGAGCGCTTACGCCGCCCTGCCAGTGGCCGCGGCCGCGCTGGATACAAGCATCGCCGACCTGCGGTCCGAAGCCTGTAACGCGGTCGAGCACGCCGTAGCTCGGCTCGGTCGTGCCCGGCCCGGTGGACACACGGTCGAGCAACAGATCGTCCACGGTGACCCCGCATACATGCTGGCGCAGCGCTCCAGGACAGCTGACCTGGTAGTCGTCGGCAGCCGCGGGCTTGGTGCCCTGGACCGCGTCGTGCTCGGTTCTGTCTCCGGAACGCTCGCAGCGACCGCTGAGGGACCAGTAGCAGTAATTCCAACCGCTACGGGCTCTGGTGACCCAGGTCGGGTGGTGGTTGGCATCAGCACTGAGAACGCCGGCCCCCAGCTCGACCTAGGTTTCGCGGAAGCGCAGCAGCGAGCGTGCCCGCTGGTGGCGGTCCACGTGATGGAAACGGACCCAGCGGCGGCCCCCGACTTCGGCGGACCGAACGCAAGGCACGACGTGGACGAGCGCGACCAGGTACAGCGACAGGTCGCGCGCTGGGCTGAGAAGTACCCGTCAGTGACCCGGCACGTCGTCTTCAGGAGCGGCAACGCTCCGGACGCGTTGCTGGACGAGCTCGAGCCAGACGACCTAGCCGTTCTCGGCGGCCATGCGCACCCCTTGACGATGGGGCGCCTACGCTACTCGATCACAGACGCGATCGTCCGCCGGGCGCACAATCCCGTGATCGTGGCGCACCAGCAGGAGTGACCCCATCGAACACGCCCCTATGTAAAACGGCGATCCCGAGCTCGCAGGCGGTCTCCTTCTCCGGCAAGTGCAGCAGGTCGCGGGGCACCACGACCCGCTGTTGATAGATCGGCAGCTGCGCCAGCCCACGGACCAGCTCGTCGCGCAGCACCACGTGCACGGCGTGATCCGCCGCAGCGGCGACTGGGATCTTGTCGTCACCCGGAAGCGACTCGCGACGTGTGTGCCGCCGGCCATCGATCATCAGTTTCACCAGTTTCCGACGGGCATATGCGCGCTCCGTGCACAGTCGCACCTTGGCCTACGTGCGGTAGACCCGCTCGAACGTCGACTGGACCAGTTCCTCCGCCCGGTGCGGGACTCCGCACCACAGGTATGCGGTCCAATGCAGATACGGCCTGCACTCCCCGACGAACGCCGTGAACTCCGCGTCACGGGTCCACGGCACCTCGACCAGCAGACCGTGCCCCGCACCGCCGCCCAACGGCATGCCCGCCCCGAAGCCGTCCACACTTGCCCCGCTCGCACGTTGCGTTGTTGCGACGACCCGGTGCTCGGCCACCAAGCCCCGTCGGATGGCCAAGCCCTGCGCCTGCTGCGCAGGGACTGTTAACCCGGCGCAGGCTGTCAAGCGCCAGGAACCCCGAGGCTGCGACGATCGGCGCGGAGTTCGTCGCGGGTGGCGCCGTCCGCAGGCCGAGCTGCTGCTGGGTGCCCTGGCCTGCCACTCGCTCCAACCCCGACACCGCACGGTGCCCGCCGAGCTGGTCGACCTCCCAGAACCCACCCGTACGTGACGCGGCGCTCACGAAGCCGGAGGAGACAGGTTGGTTCGGGAAGCCGTCGACCTCATCCTCATCACCGCGACCGAGCGCGCGGACGAGCCCGGGTGCCCGGACTGCGCCCAGCGCGTCGCGCAGATTCGTCTCCGGCTAGGTGCCCTGACCCATCCAGCCCCGGTCACGCCCAATACAGGCTCGGGGCTGCGCACGGCCCCGCCCAACTGGTAAGCACGAGTAGCAGAGCGTGGAGGGCCTCGACTGCTGAACGTGGCGTTGGTTGCACACCTGGGTCTTCGACCGGCCAGCAGCAAGCGGGCCGGCAACCACCCCTGGGGCGCATCACTCCCCCGCGGACATGAGGAGAGGCCGGGCCATGACGGACCTGACTGCTGTGATTCGCAACGCGACCGTGCAGACCGCCGACCAGCTCATGCGGCAGACCGGGTTCTGCCCACCACCATCGGTCCACATGCTCACCGACGACCCCGACCACCCCTACCTCGGGTTCGTCTCGTGCCGCCTGTTCCGCGGGGGCACCGACGCGGCCACGGCGGTCACCGACCTCGGCCTGCTCCCGTCCGTGCTGGGCGCCAAGCGGCTGCTGGTGACATGGGAGGACTGCGACCTGCGCACCGCGCTGCAGCAGACCGGGGTCTCGTTCCCGACCGCGGTGGTGACGCTCGAGGCCACGATGAGCAAGCAGACCCTGGCGTGGCACCCGTTCGACGTGCAGGTCGGGCCACGGTCACCAGCTGGAGTCCCGACCACGGTGGCGCAGTGGCAGCCCACCACCTACGACACCAACGCCACAGTCCTGCCCTGCATCACCGGCCTGCTCGACCTGTGGCGACAGGCCCGGGACGGCAACGCCGGACAGACGATCAAGGGGCTGCGGCGGGCGGGGTACATGGTCAACCTCGCGACCCGTACCTGACAGGCTCATCGATCACGGTGCCCACGGTCGTCGACGACCTGCCCGCCACCGAGGACGCTCTGCCGCGGTTCGCGGCCGGTGAGAGTTCACCCGCACGCGCTCGGGTGAAAACCTGCGGGACGGCGGCCGGGTCGGCGTGCTCGTCTGGTGAAGTAGACCAAACCGACCTGGACTGGACATCGCCGATGAACCCCATACCCCAACTCGACCTGGACGCGAGCCGCTGGGCCAGCACGTTCCCCTGGCTCGAACTAGCACCAGAGGAACGCGAGACCCTGGGCCGTCTCAGCGACCCGGAGCTCGACCAGCTCGCGGTCTCGATCGCGCGCGTGTGCTCGAGAATGAGACAGACACGCCCTTGGACGAGCTGTTCCCGACACTGCCGCCCTCGTTCGAGCTGGAATCCCTGGCGTGGCCGTCACGACACCGCAACGTCCTACACCGCCACCAGCTCGCCCTGGCTGCCGACCTGGGCACGATCACGATCGCCCACCTGCTGAACACTCGAGCCGTCAGCACCCTGATCACCGATTCCCGATGAGCTCGCGTGACGCTACGCAGTCAGGCGCCGTATGACGGAGCCCAGACGTCGAGACCTCCGTTGTGTCCAGACGTCAGCCCGGTCCTGTAGCCAGGCGTACGCCGGCAGGCCGTCCCGGATGAAGTCCCGCAAGTGGTTGTGAGAGAGATCATCGGCCGCGAACTCATAGACTTCCTGAACACGGGGCAGCAGGACGCCGTAGTCGATGAGCCGACCCCAGAAGTTCTCAGCATCGAGGACCTCCTCGATCGTCTCCTCCTGAAGCGGGTACTCGTTGGGCAGAACGTTTCGCAACGACAGGTAGGAGTCGACACTTCGGGATCGTGGGTCACCGACGAGCCTCCCGAGGGGCCAGCAGTATCGCCCGAGTGCCAGCCTGGGGTTCAGCAGCATGCTGTGAACGAACAAGACACGGGCCAGGGTGACGTCCATGAAGAAGCGCTCCAGTGGCAGCTCTTCGTGGGCGAGTTCACGATAGTCGAGGTAGGCGTACGAGATGCTGGTGTTGTGCGCCCGGTACCACGACTGAGGCGTGGGGTGGTCGAGGAAGGCCAGCCAGCGGACCACAGCGGGTCCACTCGGCTGGCCGGTGGCACCAGTCACGAGGTGACGTGCCTCCCACGTGTCACGGAGCAAGCGTGCGTTGACCGCTCGCCACCAAGGGCTACCCGGCCGCGGCTCGTTCAGCGGCGCGAGGACGCCTCGTCGTAGCTGCCAGTCCATGAACGAGAGCTCGGCGCGACGGTAACGGCGGGTCGAGTGGCGTGAGGACCGATCGTCGTAGACGGCCGCCGCCAGTGCACGCCTGCGCACCGGATCGTCCTCGACCGCGCGCACCATGCGATGCGACAGCGTGGCTGCGTCGTCCGTCACGAGTGCGCTGATCTGTTCGTGCCCGCCGGCACCCGTGGCCTGGGGTGCCTGTCCCGCCGTCGTCCTCGGTTCATCGCGACGCCACGCTAGCGCACGCGTCGACAGGACGACCCGTGCGCCGTCGCCCCGAGACCGGCCAGGCGCGCGGACGAGCGGATCGGCTGCCCGTAGGGCCGACCGATCGGTGCGTCGACTGCGGTTGCTCGCCCGGAACTGCGTGCTGCGTGGCATCGTGGAGTGCGAGCGGATTATGACCGCTCAGGTGACTGCTACGTCCCGAGGGATCGCGCGGGCAGTCCTGTGCGGAAATATCCTTTCCGGGTGAACCGTTGCCGGGACATGCGGACTTTCCCAGATGATCCTGAAGTGTGGGTGGTTGTAGATGGCAGGTAGGGGCAGGCCCCGAGAATTTGACGTGGACCAGGCGCTGGACGCTGCCATCAACGTCTTCTGGAAGCAGGGGTACGAAGGGACGACACTCGACAACCTGACGACCGCGATGGGTATCAGTCGCCCGAGCTTGTACGCTGCCTTTGGCGACAAGGAAGCGACATTCAAGCGTGCCGTAGAGAGGTACTCGCAGGTCGACCTGAGCTACGTCGAGACGTCGCTGGCTCAGCCCACGGCTCTCGCCGTGGCCGCCGAGTATCTCCGCGGCCACCTCCGTGCCAGCACCAATCCGAACCGTCCGCCCGGGTGCCTGACCGTCCAGGGTGGTGTCTCCGGCTCGCAGGCCGACCAGCGCGTCGTGAAGTTCCTCGATGGCCATCGGGCTGCCGTGGAGGTACGACTGGCTGCACGCTTCAAGCAAGCGATCACGGACGGCGACCTCTCGTCCGAGGAAGACCCGGCCGACTTGGCCAGGTACCTGCTGACAGTGACCAGCGGTCAGGCCATCCAGGCGGGGGCCGGCGCAACTCGTGACCAGTTGTCGCGCGTGGCCGACCGCGCGCTGGCGGCCTTCCGTCAGGCAACCTGAGCGATGTTGACCCTGCAACGCTGACGGGAGCCACGCCATGTGGTGTGGGCCCCGTCAGTATCAACGACGCTCGATGTGGATCTCGTCGAGGCAAGGCCCCAGGCTTCGAAGCGGTGCCGTTGCGACCCAGGCCGCTGGGCAAGGTCCCTGCCCGCCCCCAGAGCTGTGACTTACCAGGTGACCGGAAGCTCGTGGATGCCGTAGGCGAGTGTGTCTGCCTTGAACGAGAGCTGCTCGACCGGTACCGCCGAGCGGAGGTCAGGGATGCGCCGCAGCAGCGTGTCGAACACGACCTGCAGCTCCAGGCGGGCCAGGTTCTGGCCGAGGCACTGGTGCGGGCCGTGGCCGAAGGCCAGATGGTTGCGGGCGCCGCGCTCGATGTCGAAAGCATCCGGGTCCGTGAACACCTGTGGGTCCCGGTTGGCGACGTTCGACAGGGCGAGGACGCCGTCGCCGGCCCTGATGATCTGGTCGCCCAGCTCGACGTCCTCGGTAGCGACCCGGGCCAGCACGTGCTCCGCGATCGTGAAGTACCGCAGCAGCTCCTCGACAGCGGGAGCTGCCTTGTCCGGATCGTGGAGTATCGCCGTTCGAGCGTTCGCGTCCTGGCTCAGCTGCAGCGCACCCAGCGCGATCATGTTCGCCGTGGTCTCGTGCCCTGCCACAAGCAGGAGGAAGGACAGACCGACCAGATCCGCGCGATCGACGGAGCCGTTCGCCTCCCGCTGCTGCAGAATCTGGCGGCTCAGCAGGTCGTCGGTGAGGTTCTTTTCCTTGGCCTTGAGCAGGGAGTCGAGGTAGCCGGTGAGCTCCTGCATGGCGCTTTGGGCGTTCTCAGTCGCCTCGGGTCCCTCCCCCTGCTTCACGACCAGGGCCGAACGGGTCTGGAAGAAATCGTGGTCCTCGAACGGCACACCGAGCAGCTCGCAGATCACCAGCGATGGGACCGGTAGGGCCAGTGCCCGGACGAGGTCGACCGGACGTGGTCCGGCCAGCATTGCGTCGATCTGCTCGTCGACGATCTCCTGGATGCGGGGCTTGAGCTCGGCCATGCGCCGATGCGTGAACTCTCCCAGGACAGCGCGGCGGGCCACGCCGTGCTCGGGTGCGTCCATCGCCAGCATCACCTTGGGCAGTGCCGCCTCGGGCTGCGCGGCGAGTTCTCCGTCCTGGACACCCACCCGGGGGAACTCAGGTCGCCCGCGGTTGGAGCTGAATCGGGCATCGGCCAGCACCCTGCGGATATCGCTGTGTCGGGCGATGACCCAGGCATCGCTCCCCGAGGGCAGTGTGACCCTGGTGACCGGAGCCTCCTGCTGTAGCCGGACGTGTTCCTTGTGCGGAGCGTACGGGCAGGTACGGGCAATCGGAAAAGCAGCTGCCGGCTCTGCGGGCATGGTTCGGTTCCTTCTGCTCGGGCTGTCGGGGCGGACGCACGTGATCACTTCGAGGCGCGCCGCACGGACCGGACCGGTCTACTGACGTCAGTGGCCACTGATGACACCTGACTTGGTGGCGCCTGGCGCCGCATGGGGTCCCGGACAAGCGGATCCCGGTTTGTGGATCCGCGCGCAGCGCGTGGATGCCAGGGGCGCGCATGTTGGCGTCCAGTTTCCGAGCCGGGGTTCGGCTCGGAAACCGGACGCCACCAGGGATGCTGCCTCTAGGTCTGGGGTGTCAGACGTCGAGCTGGTCGCGAACCGCCTGTGAGTCGATCAGGTAGTTCATCTCGTAGAAGCGACCGTCGCGCACCTTGTGGAACGAGTACTCGGCGAACTCGAACGTCTTGCCCGTGGGCGCGACGCCGAACCACTCCTTGGTGTGGGTGCCCTTGTTGTACAGGCGGGCGGCGACGCGGTCACCGTCGATGGCGATGTCCTGGGGCCGCCACTCGAAGTCCGGCACGGAGTCTCCGTGCGCCTTGAGCTCGGCGATGATGTCGGCGCGGGTGGCCGGCTTGCCGTTCTCGATGAGCTCGTCGTGGACGAACTCGGTCATGCGGTCGAAGTCGTGGGCGTTGAGGGCCTGGATGTAGCGCTCGAAGACGTCGCGGACCTCGGACTCGGACGTGGTCATGGTGATCTTCCTTTCTCTCCCGGCGGTGCCGGGTGCTGTGCACTTGCGGTGGTGATGGGTCGCGACGTGCTTCGCGGGCTGGGCCGTTGCTGCCGTCGCTGTGGGGTTGGAACCCCGCCCCGCAAGATTCTATTCCTTACAGTACAGAATTCAAGCCTGACTCCGTCGACGCCCTATCACCCGGGCGCCGGCAGGTTCGTGAGCCAGTTCCCGGCAGGGACGGAGGCGCTCAGCCCCCGCCGCCGCAGGCCAACAGCGCCGCGTCCGAGCGAGCTCGACGCGACCCCCGCGCACCTTCGCAGGCCGAGAAGACACCGCTCACGCAGCGGGTGAGCAGCCCCTCGAACTACGCGAGGATGTCGGCGCGCTCCGGGTGCCGCCGGAACCATGCCGCGACATACGGACGCTCTGCCCGAACCGTGCGGCCGCCGCGCGCTTCGATCGCAGTGACCGCACGACTGGTGATCTCGCCCGCATGGCTCTGCCCATGCACGGCCAGCACGGTGTAAGCACGAGCGGCAACGGTCATACCGTCGTCGCGGTGGTCGAGGGTGGCAACCAGCTCACCATCTCGGCGCAGGGCGTAGCGCGACAACGAAGCGTGCTCCGCGAAGGTCAGGACCACAGCCTCGTTCTCGACCTCGCCCACAGGCAGCCCCGCCTCTCTCATCTGCATCGAATGGTACGGAAAGACGGCTAATCACACCCCGGTTCGGGTGATCACTGATCCGGTGATCGACCGGACGTCGCACCGCCCGCCATACGGGCGCGAGCGCTGGGGCTCTGGTGCCCCTTACCCACCGGGACCACCTTCGTCGCCTTGGGCAGGCCCATCGCCGGCGTCCCGACGAACATGCTCTCGGCCCGCTCGACGACGAAGGTCTCGTGCCACACCCCGACGGCCTCGGGGTGCTTCCTCGCCATGGCGTTGAACCGCGCCCACGCCGGCCGGTGGCTGCGCGAGCCGGCGGACGCGTACTCGTAGAGCTTGTCGAGCGAGGACCAGTACTGCACCGCGAACGGCCCTCGGCGATTGACCAGGAGCTCGTAGCCGAGCAGACCCGAGTCCGGGTCCTCGTCGAGCTCACGCATCATCGCCGGCATCGAGAAGAAGACCGGCCACCACAGGTCCGGTCGCCACCACCTGTTGAACGTCATACCGATGTGGAACACCACCAGCTCGCCCTCGTACTGATGCGTGATCCTGCCCGGGACAGCCTTCGCCATGTCTCCTCCTTGTGCGTGCCTTCATCTTGTTGATCGTTATGTTGCAGCGGCGAGCGCCCGCGACCGGAACGCGTCACACCGCCGACACTCCGCGGCCGTCGCTATACCCCGGCACGGGTGACAAGGAGCGGGACGAGCAGCGCCGTCGCGTTGTTGACCCCGTGCAGCAGGACGCCGGGCCAGATCGATCCCGACCAGCGGAACAGCAGCGCGGTCAGCACGCCGACGACGAACGCCACGGGCAGCACGGGATTGATGCCGTGGGCGACCGCGAAGATCGCGGCACTGGCGAGCACTGCGATCCATGCCTTGTAGCGCGCCAGAAAGGCGTTGGCGAGCACACCGCGGAAGAACGCCTCCTCGCCCAGCGGTGTGAGCACGGCACCGGCGATGATCGCAAAGGCCAGCGACCACCAGCCGCCCGCAGCAGCAGCCTGGTAGCTCGTCTGGACGTTCTGCGTGTCGCCACTGACGACCATGTAGACGATCGCAGCGACCGTGCCCAGGACGTACGCGGCCACGCCGAGCAGCGCAGCGACGACAAGGTGGCGCGGCTTCGCCCGCCGGATCCCGAAGGCCGAGAGCCCTCGGATCCGGACGAGGACCGCAGCAGAGAACGCGACGAGCCCCATCGCACCCGATACGACGAGCCCTACGATGCCATGGACAGCGGGATCTTCGACGAGTGGCAGCAGCACGGCCACGAGAAGGAAGGCCGCTGCATAAGTGGCACCTCCCGTCAGAATCTCCAGCCATCCCGGCGCCTCCAACCGAGCACTACCGGTCACCGCACCTTCGGGAGTGTCGACAGCCATAGCCCCTCCTTCATCGATTCCGTTCCTGCCACGGGGGACACCCTACCCTCATTCTGTACCGTGAGGGATAGAATACGCTGGCCGGTCTCCACGCCGAGAGAGGGTCGCTCTCCCCTGCCAACCCAGTGGCGCGACTCCGGTGGCGGTGGGTTCGGTCAGCACGCATGAAACGAACGCCTCGGCGACAACCCGACGAGGCCAGCGGGCGCGCGGTCGGCTATGTCGCGCCGACGGAGCGCCTGCATGAACGGCGAGGAGAGAGCCATGGATGCACCCGTCGCTGTCTTCACCTACTGCCCTTCACTGCTTCACCAAGCGTTGGAAAGGAACCTCGATGAACGAGCGAACACCTCGGGCCGACTCGGAAGTGATGTACGACCTGGTGCGAGCCGCGAGCAAGGAACCGCAACAGCTCGAAGCGATGATGAGCTCGCTCATCGACCAGGCACAACGTGACCCCGCGGTGGGCAGGGCGTTGACCATCGCTACGAGAGCCGCGCTGCGCTCGAGACCACGAGCCAAGTGACCGGAGCCCTGTGACAAGGCAGAAACGAGACAGAACACATCATGGCGAGGGGTCAAGAACTGTGGGATCGGGCGGAAGCAGGACGGCGGCACTACTGGACCGCCTGGTCGAGCAAGAAGGCCGCCCCGCACTGGTCGGGTACCTGCCACTCGGGTTCCCTGACCCGGCACGGAGCATCAAGGCGCTGATGGTCCTGGCCGACAATGGCGTGGACATCATCGAGCTGGGGATCCCCGATCATATGATTGACGGACCCAAGACCCACCGAGCCGCACAGGCACCCAGGACGCGGTCAGAGCACCTTTTCGAGGCGGTGCAGCAGCTGCGTCAGCACACGCCGAACGTCGAGGTGCTGGTCACGACCTGTTGGGACCCGATCGCGCGCTACGACGTTGACCGCTTCGTCCACGACTTGGCCGAAGCCGGCGGGGCGGGACTGATCACCCCGGACCTGCCTCCGGACCAAACCGATGAATGGCTCGCGGCCAGCTATCGGCACGGCTTGGACCTCATTTTCCTGATGGCACCGAACGCGAACTCGCGGCTCGATGCCCTGGCCGGTACGGCACAGCTGTCACGTGGCTTCGTGTACGCGGCCTCCACTATCGACGTCACGGCGACCCACGAGGCCATAGGGAAACAGGCCGAGGAACTTGTCAAGAACGCCCGGAACGCGGGAGCGAACAGGGTGTGCGTCGCCCTGAGCATCTCCTCCGGTGATCAGGCGGCCGAGGTCGGCAGATGGGCCGACGGCGTCATCGTCGACTCGACCCTGGTGCGCGCGCTGTTGACGCACAAACCATGGCAGGACCGGCTGGACAACCTCGCTCTCGTCGCCCGGGATCTGGCCGACGGCGTCCGCCGCTCCCGACCGCGGGCTGAGCCCGCCGGTGACGCCCCCTCTTACCGATCGATCCACCCCCCGGCGAAGGTACGCAAGACGACGAGCACCATGACACTGCCCGGCTTCGACGAGCAACTGCGCGACGAGCTGGACGACAAGATCCGCGCCGGGGCCGTCTCCGACACGGAAGCGGACACCTACCTGTGGCTTCTCCAAGAGAACCCTGGCCGGTACGAGACCTTCGAACAACTCATCAAGGTGGTTCGCTACGTAACTGGCGACTGAGCACAACCGAACAACCCGCCGTAGAGACCACCTGCGGCGGGCAGTCGCCAGTTTCATGTAGGCACCGCTAGCCGCTGATCAAGCCGATGGGCTGGACATTGACGCGGGCTGGTTGGCACCAACCGCTCACCCTGGCTCCAGGCGTGTCAATGTACGCGTGGCGCTGACGTTTGTCTGGGAGGCGTGAATGCCCCACCGACGAAACACGCGTCTGCGGGCGGACGACCGGAACCGCTGTGAAGTGTGCACTGCCAGAACGAGTGGCGCCCCGTTCGGCGCCCGCC
The DNA here is from genome assembly GCF_014137995.1 of Promicromonospora sukumoe. Classification (NCBI taxonomy): domain Bacteria; kingdom Bacillati; phylum Actinomycetota; class Actinomycetes; order Micrococcales; family Promicromonosporaceae; genus Promicromonospora; species Promicromonospora sukumoe. Next base: position 1,865,771 of record NZ_JACGWV010000001.1, on the reverse strand, counting down.
TCGCAGACGTTCGGAGGCAGGATCCACCAACTGACCCAGGTCGATGACATTGCGCTGCCGTAGCACACACGACCTGTCGGCCGGACCACCCTCCCGGGAACGCGTCCCTTCGGGTGGGCCCGCCGACAGGTCGGCCAGGCTCCCCCGGTCAGTCCAGCCCGTAGGCCCGCACCACCGACTGGGTCACCGTGCTGCCGTCGGAGTCCGTCGCCCGCACCTTCAGCGAGACCGGACCGTCCTGGCCCCGGTGGCGGACCTCGGCGTCGAAGCCGTCCCGGTGCCGGTCGACCCGCACCTTGTCCCAGGTGCGGCCGTCGTCGAACGACGCCCACGCCTCGACCGAGGTGACCCGCGGGGCCCGCTGAACGCCCGGGTGCGCGACGGTGAGGCGCACGTCGTGGGTGGAGCCCTTGGTGCTCACCAGGTTGTCGAGGCCGACCGGCACGTCGTAGTCGACGCGCATGAGCGGCAGCGACGACGTCGCACCGGAGCGTGGCCGCTCGGACCGGAAGGTCCACACGCTGTCGGTGGCGGTACCGAAGGTCCACTCCGGGTCGTCGCGCCGGGTGCTCAGCTCCACCCGGTACGTCGCCGACCGCTTCGTGGCCGGGTACGTCCCGGACAGGCCGGCGCCCTCGCCGATCACGACGCCGTCCTCCAGGACCCGGCTCGTGGACTCCTCGGGCACGGCCGCCCGCTGGTAGGTCTCCCCCGGGCCCTGGACGAACTCCGCGGCGTCGAGCCTCAGCGAGTCACCGGTGCGCTGCGCCCCACCGACCACCGGGCGCTGCACCCCGCCGAACCAGTCGTAGGTGATCCGCTCACCGGGCCGGTAGGTGCGCGTGTCGTGGACCGAGCCGCCGATGAGCGGGTTGAAGGAGTCCCAAGAGCTGTAGTGCAGCACGTGCTGGCGCCACAGGGTGTCCGGGTCGCCCGAGGAGACGTACTCGGTGCGCGACTGCGCCTCCCTCAGCTCGTGCTGGCGCTCGACAATCGTCGTGGACTGCCAGGGCCGCCAGGCGAACCGCTGCTCCTTGGCCCAGTCCTCACCACCCATGGAGTGGTAGTTCGCCGTGACCGTCGTGGTGTTCCTCGACGACACGGTGTGCCGCACGCGTTCCGGCACACGGTCGGCCGACACCTGGACCACGTCGTACCGGTAGGGCACCTGCTGGTCGCCGTCGAGCCGCAGCCGGAGCTTCGGGAAGCCCCGCTCCAGCCGGTCGGCCACCTGCTGCGCCTCCTGGGCGGACAGCACCGCCGTGGGCAGCGCCATCCGGGGTCCCTGGCCCGTGAAGCTGACCCACCACAGGTCGTCCGCGGGCGGGGCGATCAGCAGCAGCACGGCACCGGCCCGGACGGCGGCGGCCACGGCGTCGTCCGTCGCGCCCTTGTCCTCCAGGTGGGCCACCGCGATCGCGCCGCGCACGTCGCGACGGCCGGCGTAGTCCTCGGGCCGCCCCTGGCCGACGTCGACCACCGGCACGAAGCCCCGTACGTCGGCCTCCGGCGAGTGCTGCTCGTACCGGGGCGTCAGCGACAGGCCCCGCAGGCCGGGCTCCTCGGCCCGCAGCATCGGCGCGGAGAGCTGCCAGCGCGAGGTGAACTCGAACTCCCCGCCCTCCGCGCGGTCGGTGGGCGTGACATAGATGTCCGACGTGCCGTCGAACTTCATGGTCGAGTTCGTGAAGGACCGCGAGCCGAGCTGCCGGTAGGTGGTGAACCCGAGGGTGCCGCGTGCCACGGAGGGCTTGGGCGTCTCGATCTCGACGTGGTTGGCCGTGCGGGCGTCGAGCACCAGCTCCATGTCGCCCGTGACCTCCAGGTCCGGGTCGACGACGACGGAGGTGTCCCGCTCGTCGGCGCCGTCGATCGCGGCGTGCAGGAAGTAGGTGCCCTCGGCCAGCTCGATCGTGCGGGTCTCGGTCGCGGAGTCGAACGTGACGACGTCGAAGCGCGGGTCCGCGCCGAACAGGGCGACCGGCGAGGCCTGGGCGTCCTTGCCGTCCCGGCCGAGGCCGCGGAGGGTGACGGTGTGCACCGGCGGGTCCTTGGTCACGGCCACCGTGGTGCGGGCCACCACGTCACCGGCCCTGGCCGTGAGCCACCCGGTGAACTGGCCCACGGGCAGTGCGGCCACGTCCACGGTCAGCGGAGCGGTCACCGTCTCTCCCGCGGGGACCGTGACGGTGTCACCGTCGACCGTGATGGCGTCGCCCGGCGAGTCGCCCCGGGCGTTCGTGAGCGCGAGCTCCAGGTCGAGCTCCACGTCCGTGTCACCGGAGTTCGTCCAGGAGACGTCGCGGGTGACGGTGTCGGTGTCGCCGTCGTCGAAGGCCCCCAGGCTCAGCGAGCCGGTGGCGACCACCTCCTGGGTGGTGACCCGGGCGACGTCGACCCGGCCGCCGCCCTGCTCGTACACGCCCAGGTCGGCGGGGGCAGCGGTGCTGACCAGTGCGTCCTTCAGCGCCGACGACGACCAGCCGGGGTGCTGCGCGGCCAGGATCGCCGCGGCTCCGGCGACGTGCGGCGAGGCCATGGAGGTGCCGCTCGCCCCGGTGTACAGGGCGTCGACCGGGGTGCCCATGCTGGTGCCGCCGGAACGCGCGGCGACGATGCCGACGCCGGGCGCCGTGATCTCGGGCTTCACGGCCAGGTCCCCCACGCGGGGGCCGCGGCTGGAGAACTCGGCGAGGCTCTCGTCCCGGTCCACCGCGCCGACCGTCAGCGCGGTGGTCGCGGCGCCCGGCGAACCCACGGTCGACGCCCCCGGGCCGCTGTTGCCCGCCGCCACGACGAACAGCGTGTCGTGGGCGGCGGACAGCTCGTCCACGGCAAGGCTCATCGGGTCGGTGCCGTCGGTGGGGTCACCGCCCAGGCTCATGTTCACGACGTCGGCACCGGACTCCGCCGCCCACTGCATGCCGGCGATGACCTCCGACTCGGAGCCGCTCCCCGAGTCGTCCAGCACCTTGCCGACGATCAGGTCAGCGCCCGGGGCCACTCCGGCGCGCAGGCCGCCGGACCCCGCGCCGGTGCCGGCGACGGTCGCGGCCACGTGGGTACCGTGCCCGTGGCCGTCGTACGGGGACGACTCGGGCGTGAAGTTCTCCTGCGCGACGACCTTCCCCACGAGGTCGGGGTGGGTCGCGTCGATGCCGGTGTCCAGCACCGCGACGGTGGCGCCGGTGCCGTCGAGCCCGGCCTCCCAGGCGGCCGGCGCGCCGATCTGCGCCGTGCTCTCGTGGAGGTCGACCTCCACCTTGCCGTCGAGCCACAGCTTCTCGACGCCGCCGGCCAGGTCCGCCGCCCCTCCGGCGGACGCCGCGCCGACGTCGCCCGAGGTGATCGAGGCCCAGAAGCCCCCGGCCCGGCTCTTGTCCACGGCGAGCGCCTGGCCGTCGATGCTCTCCAGCAGGTTCTCGGGCTCAGCCCCGGCGAAGGCTTCGACGTCCTGCGCCCGCATGCCCTCGCCGTACGTGGCGATCACGGGCAGCGTGTCCGTGGAGGCGTCGTCGTAGCCCTGGTCGATCAGCGCGTCGATGCTGAACAGCTCCAGGTCGAGCGCGTCGTCCGCCACGTACGGGAGCGCGTCCTGGGGCAGCACGTGCAGTTCGCCGTCGATCTCGAGCTGGTGGACGGTGACCGCCTCGCGCCCCTCGGCCGGCTCGATCGTCGCGGACCGGCGGCCGTCGAGCGCCGTGACGCGTACGGTGTCGCCGGTGAGCAGGGTGACGGACGTCGCCGCGCTCCCCAGGGTTGCCGGCGTGGTGTCGGACGGGTCGTTCGACGCGGCGGCCATCTCCGTGGTGGTGACACCTACGATCGCCCCGACGAGACCTGCGATCACTCTTCGATACATGTTGGCCGTGCCTCTCGGTCGCCCGGCAGCACGACAGGTGCTTCCGGTTGCATGAAGGCTGTCTAGTCAGCGTCACGGCCAGGAAGCAAGAGCGTCAGCGACCGGTCCAGGCCACTGGCCGGAAGTGGCCACGAGTTTTTACACGGCCGTGACACAGGCGGCCAGATTTTGGGGCCGGTGCCCCTGAGCTCAGTTCGGCCTCAGCTTCGGCGTCAGACCTTGCAAGGAACCTCGCTCGGCGGTGACCGTGAGGTTTCGGCCATCGATACGTCTGAGGCATGGCTGCAGTGCGCGTGGGCAGCGGACGCCCCTTCCGGGCAACGTCCAATGACGTTCCACCGAGCTGAGGAAGACAGCGGGTGCTGTCGTCAGACCGTTCCGCGGGGGTCCGCGGCCAGTTCCGTGTCTGACGAACCCCACACCGATCAGGTCAACGAGGCGTCACGGTGGCAGACAGGCATCCACGGCAACGAGAATGGCGCCACCCGCGCTAGGTTCCTGACCCGAACTGGTCAAAATCTGTGGATAGCTCTGCCCCATGACTGCGCTTCGTAGCGCTGACCTGGCCTGGCACCACTGACCAGGTCAGATTGGGCACTGGTTGGGTTTCGTCCGTCGGTAGTCGTTACTGCCAGAGGCGAGCAACGGGCACGATATGAACAGCAAGGAGGGCTGTGTTCCTCGGTTCGCGAGGCGGGCGCCTCGCGGGTTCAGGCTAGCGGCCGAGCAGCAGCCTCGCGTGCCTGGCGGCAAGGTCACGTGGAGCTTGGCCCACGGCAAGGGGTCGCAGGTTCAAATCCTGTCAGCCCGACAGATCAGGCCCGGGATTCCAACGAATCCCGGGCCTGAAGGGTCTCTGAGACTTGAACCACTCTCCATTTACTCTCCACTTTGAGCGCTCCGACGCAGGTGGACCCTCCCCCGCACCAAGGTTGGTTCGGGTTCCGTCGCGTCCTGTCGGGTTCGACAGGCTTCGAGCATCGAACACCACCACAGCACTCGGGCACGAGCCCCAGCGGCCTCTCCTCCTCCGGTCTGCGGGGCCGGTGATTCGCCATGGCTAGGTCACGGATCCCGATCGGAACGTTCGGCAGCATCAACACGACCAAGAACGGCCCCCGGTCGTGGACCGCGCGGGCGAGGTTCCGGGACCCGGACGGGGTCCTGCGTCCTGTGGAGGCCACCAGCGCTGGCTCCGAGACCGCGGAGCAGGAGCTGAAGATCAAGCTCGCCCACCGCACCCGGATCGTCGCCGGTGTCAGCGATCTGCACCCCCACAGCCCGTTCTCCGAGCTGGTCCAGGTGTGGCTCGAGGACCTCGATCTGGACCCCGACCTCGCCCAGGGCACCAAGGATCTGTACGAGCGCGACATGCGCACGCTGGTGCTGCCGGCATTCGAGCACTTCGTGCTGCGTGAGATCACGATCAGCAAGGTCGACCGGTTCCTGCGCACCCTGGCGCACCAGTCCTACTCCCGGGCCAAGCACGCCAAGGTCGTCCTGAACCTGGCGTTGGGCATGGCGCACCGGTACGAGGCGATCGAGAAGAACCCAGTCACGGGCACGAAGCGACTCAAGCGGCCCGTCACTCAGGCCACGGCGTTGAGCCTGGAGGAGATTCAGGCGATCCGGGCCGCGGCCCGCACCTGGCGCCGCGGAGACACCAAGACGCCCGGGCCAAAGCCGGACGGGCAGCTGGAGGTCATCATCGAGGTCATGCTCGGCTCCTCACTGCGCATCGGCGAAGTCCTCGCCCTGCGGAAGTGCGACATCGACCTGACCACCACCCCCGCCACCCTGCAGGTCTCGGGCACGATCGTGTCCCCGAAGGGGAAGCCGACCTACCGGCAGCCGCATCCGAAGACGCGGACATCGGTGCGGCGGATCGCGATCCCGACCTACACCGCCACCGCCCTCAGGGACCGCATGGTCGATCTCGCCGGCCACGAACCCGACACCCTGGTCTTCCGGACCCGTAACGGAACGCCGTTGACGACGAACAACATCCGACGACGCCTGCGCGACGTCCTCGCTACCGCGGGCATCACCGGGGTCACACCGCACTCCTTCCGGCGGACGGTGGCGACAACGATAAACCGTGCCGCCGGCGCCGACCTCGCCGCCCAGCTCCTCGGCCACACGTCGAGCGAGATCACCCAGAAGCACTACATCGAGCCAGACACGAACATCGACACCCGCACCGCCACCATCTTCGAGACACTCACACCCGGCTCGAGCCATCGCGCTGGTAGCCGTAGCGCTGGTTCACAGCCACCCACTGCGAGGCCATAGCCCCACAGCCGCAATGCGCCCGACCGTTGCGGCGCGCGTTCCCCGTGGGGCGCGCGCCGCTTCTGTGCACGCTTGTCTACCTCAGGTGGGTAGAAGCACTGCAACGACCTGGACGTCATCCTCGTAGACCACTCGTCCCGGCGTTGTGGTACTCCGCTCGACCCACGGAACGTTGTACCGATCGAGGAGCACCAGGTACTCACGTGTCTTGTCGATTAAATGTGTCGCCGTGCCCTTGAACCAGGCTTTCGCCCCGGGGTTGACCGTTCGGTCATAGACGAGCGGGTCGACCGCGGATGGATCAGGGTATGCAGCGTTGCACCAGTCGTTGCTGCGACGCCACCAGGCGTGGTCCTCGGGTGTCAGTGCGCCACTTCTCGCAAGCCCGTTCGCCAGTCCGAAGACACCGACATGAAGCCCGCGGGAGTTGGCCACCGGGCTCTCGAACCGGACGAGCTCAAGGTCGCTGCCTACCAATACCTGCTCCGTAACTCGATCCATGGGTTCCTCGGCAGGCAAGCCCCGGGCGGCGATTGCCTTCTTTGCTCCTCACAGCGACGAAGTCCACCACATCGGCGAAGTCAACGACTCGCGCTACTGCTTGAGTATCCCGCCTGACCGCCCAGCCCGAGCAGACATCGGCTACAGGCGATCTGCCCTTGGTCGCGACTGGGCGCGAGGATAGCCGTGTCCGGTCAAGCAACGACCTCCGCCGAAATGAAGGGTCAGCAAACACCTCTACCAGGCCTTAACGTCCGCGCTCACGTTGGATAGGCTTCCAGGTCGTGGGAGAGGCCGACGCGAAGACACAGATTTCCGGACGCACCGTCGGTGTTTTCGTGCTGACGGTCGAGATTGTCCTCGCCACTGTGATCGCGGCCTGGGCTCTTGTGGACATCTGGCGACTCGCTTACCCGGCCGACGCAGGGACAGCCTGTGCGCTGATCTACCCAGGGCCACCTGGTTGTTGGCCGCACGCACGGTTTACGCCGGCCTTCATCTCAGCAGTTGTCATCTCCCTGGGTTACAGCACGGTGGTGTTCCTCTTGATGACGGTCGCCCAACGCCGGGCGGTCGGAGCAATACTCGCGCTTGGTGGTCTTGCTGTCCTCGGCGTCCTCGCCACCCAGTTCGTCACCTGGGGCGGCGTGCCTGGGTGAGGCCGCGGGTCGGCCACCGTACCCATCTGTCCACCCGAGATAGTCACAAGCGGCTGGCGCGAGCGATACCGACCCAGCGCGTGCCGCTTGGCCGGCGCAGGGAGGCGGGTGAAGTTCTGGCGATTGCTCGACCCTGCGGTGCGGAGGAAGTTACGTTTGATACGCGACATTTCAGGCACGAAAGCACGGCGCCCAGCGAGGCGACAGCTGCCACAGTGTCGGGTTCGCTGGCGTCTCCTACCGACCGATCAAGGGTTGAGGTGAAGCTCGCAATGCTCAGAAAGCCGCTTGTCATCATTACTGCGGGGGCGTGTGCCGTTCTCCTTGCTGGAGCTGTAGGACCAGCCAGCACGGTGCCCCCTGAAGACATGCCGAAGGACCAGATCACCAAGTACACCGCTGGCGATGAACCAGACCTCGATGCACTCGTCGCACCACCCGTCTCCGTAGAGATGGTCGAGTTCAGCGAGGAGGTGAACGACCGCTTCGCCGACCACCCGGACTTCGGTGGCGTCGAGTTCTCACGCGACCGGACCGAGATCACGGTCTGGTGGCACGGCGCTCCCACCGCGGCCCTGACCTCGATCGTGGCCGAGGCCCCAGTCCAAGCCGAGGTCTCGTCGATGGAGTTCTCCGCCGCGGAACTGACGCAAGCAGCGCAGAAGCTGGTCGAAGCCGACCTCGGTGCCATCGACGTGGTCGCTGCGGGTCCTTCTCCCAGCGGGGACAGGATCGATGCTGTCGTCGCAGGCGCCGACGCCCAGGCTCTCGGCACAATTCAAGAGGTCCTGCAGGAGTCGGTCGAGGGTATCCCCGTCTCATTCGAGACCGGAGAAGCGACGAACCTTGATCTCAACCGGCAGTACGACACTTACGGGCTGGGCGGGGCGAGAATTCGTCACCTGGACGGCGTCTTCCTGACGAACTACTGCTCTACCGGCTTCGCCGTCTACAACCCGGCGAACCCAAGCCAGACCGGACTGATGTTCGCCAACCACTGCGGACCACTGGGCAACGACTGGACGGTCTACGGCGGCACCGACCTGCCGACTTACCTAATCGGGAGCGAGGTGGCCGAAGCCCCGAGCGATGACGGCGCGATCATCACGCATCCTGGCAGCCAGCCCTACGTCTACACCGGCCCGTGGAACAGCGGAAGCGTTGCGCCGATCGACTCGCAGGCGACCCCAGCGATCGGCACCGAGATCTGCTACGGCGGCTCCTACAGCGGCACCACCTGCGGGAGCTTCGTCACCGCCCGCCCCTGGACGTGGCAGGACCCGGACGGCGGCGGCACCATCCGCGGCTTCCAGACTGAGCGGAGCGGCACCATCGCAGCCGTTGGGCAGGGCGACAGCGGTGGACCCGGGTACATCATCGCTAGTAGCGGCGGCACCACGTTGCGTTACGCCGCTGCGATCGTCTCCGCCGGCCCCATCAGCTCCGAGGCGACGTGCAACGGCATTGACGAGGGGCGGTTCTGCGGCACTACCGCCTGGGTGACGGAGCCTGCTCGCATCGAACTCGCCACAGGCTGGGAACTGCAGACCTTCTGATCGCGAACAACTATCCAGGCTGACGATTGGCACCTTCTGGTAGTGGCTGAGGCGACAAGCCTCAGCCACTACTTCGGGTGGAGTCGGCGCCCGTTCCACAACGACCCCTCATGGCCCGGTTTCCGCTCCGGGATCTGGCCGGAGATGTCACGCCTCGCTGGCATCAAGCGACGCCACGGCAACGCTTTGGCCGTGCCAAAAGTACCAACACGTCAGAAGATGACGGCCAGAGCGCAAGGCATCTCGGAGAGCGCAACGTCTCGACCAAAGCATTCGACCAAGCCCTCGCAGGCGGGGCTGAGAGGCAGTGCCGAGTCCACGAGGTCAGCGAAAGGCCGCCTGACGAACCACGACGCCACCCGTTAGAAGCTCAGTGCTCCGAGGCGTCAGAACTGCCAGTCTCCCGAGAAGGACCAGAACCCTTCATGGCATCTCTCGCGCGGAGCGCCAGAAATATCGCAATCGAGATAATAACAGTCACCGCCAGAATGGCGAGAAACACGAAGAGCAATACTTCCCACAGGGACAATCCAAACACTGGACCAATCCTTCCATTTTTGCATCATCCTAGCAGATAGCGGGGGCCTGCCCGCAAGCGGTCGCTTGCGGACAGGCCCCCTATCTGGCGGTTGCGGGCTCACCCGGCCCACTCGTCCACGCGTCTACCAATCGTCAGAGCGGCGGATTGGTCCAGTTGATTCCCCAGCCATCAACAAGGACCTCAAGCCACATCGAACCCGACACGCTGCCGAGATCGTCCAGCAGGGCCGCCGTGTAGTTCAGTCTGGCGATCGCCGGATCTCCGGGGATTGGAACTTCGCGATTGACGGTCAGCTCACATTCGCTGACAGAACCGAGAAAGACGCGGCAATCGTCTGAGTCGGCGCGCAGGATCTCGTTGGGAACTTCATCAACGAGACTGAACCTCCACGAGGTGGTGAATCCTGCGTAGGAAATCAAGTCTTCGAGGTAGATCTGGCAAGGGCCATAGATCCAGATTCCCGCCCCGTCTTGCGATTCGCAATTGTGGGCGTAGGGAACGATGACCCCAGAATCATCGGTGCCGAGCGGCCGCGAGCCGGAGATCGCGCGAGAGCCGTCTGCGTATTCGACGATCGTGGCGGTGCCGCCATCGCGGTCCTCGGTCCAAGATCTCACCTCGTTGGAGCCCGTAGCAGAGTCAGGGAGCTGCCCCCGCTCCAACTGCGCGAGCAGGCGCGGGCGGGCCTCGCTATCGATGCCCAGATCGACAAACCTCTGCTCAAGAACTGCACGCTCGTCGCTACTCAGCACGTAGACGTCATCCGATCCAGCCGGGACGGGATCGGAACTCGCGGCTGCAGGCGTGGCGGAGCTTGCCACGACAGCACACATCACCATGAATGCGCCGAGGATGTGGCGCAAAGCACGTCGACTCATGTAGCTCCTCTTTTGTGAAGAAGTGGAACATATCGGACATATGCTAGCCTCGGGCGACAGTCATGACAAGACCACTTTTAGGCCAAGCATCAGACATGTATTTCGTGATGCGACGCGGCCGCTGGGCAGGAAGTAGCGTTCTGGCCCTGTCGATCGGCGCGCCGAGCCCACGAGCGAACAACGCCGGCAGGTCAGCCCTTCGCTTCAGCCAACGTGGCGGCCGTGGTGTTTACCCGGGCGTCATGCAAGCACGTGTCATCGGTGGCCGTCGCCGTATCACCTACGCGAGGGCTAGCAAGCCGTCGATGCGGTCACAGCAACCGGCAGCCAGCGGCGACGTGAAACAGCAGTACAGCATGAACGACCATCCCACCCGCCAGTCGCGCCATTGCCGCGAACGACGCTTCGGTGACGCCGCGGGTGACGCCAGGTTGCTGCGCTGACCGAGCTAATTTCCCCGGCTGCTCTCATGACCATGGTCCGGCCTCCTGGAGGATGGACCATCGCCGTCTTCGACTGGTCAGACCGCAGTGTCGGCAACTTGCGGTTCGGCTCCGGGCCTATGGCGTGCAGTACTAGATAGGCGGCCCCTACAGCACGCGCGGCAGGGCTGCGACCACAGGCGCTCTTGCGCTCTTCCACCAGCGCCTCGAGCCAAAAATGCGCGATCCGACAGGCCTGCGAGGGTGCAACACAAGCACCAACGCCACATATGCGAATTCATGAATCGACACGCTAAGCAATCAACACAAGATCTCGATATTCATTGCTTTCCGCGTCCGATTCGCGTAGTTATGTTGCATGGGCGGGGTGCGGATGCGGCCGTGGTGGTGGCTGGTCGCCGGCGGGTTGGTCGCCGTCAGCGCGGGGCTGTTCGCGATGGCCGAGGGCAGCACGCCATGGTTGGTCCTGGGGTTTGTGGCCGCGTGTGCCTCGCCGGCTCTGCCGTTCGTGGCACGGTGGTGGGCCGACAGGGAACGCACGCGCGTGGAGCGGCAGGCGGTGGATGAGTCGTCCGTCCTGCCGGATGACACCAACGGACCGTCGTCCCTGCTCGCGCCGGAACATCAGGTCGTCCCGTTCCAGGGGCGGTCGGTGGAGCTAGCCGCACTGGTCACCTGGTGCGAGGGAGACGGTTCGCCACTGCGACTGATCACCGGACCAGGCGGCGTCGGCAAGAGCCGGCTGGGAGGCGAGCTGCGCGCGCTCATGAGTCGGCTGGGGTGGCGGTGCGTCGCAGTGGGCGACGAGCAGGAGGGGGCGATCCTGGCAAGGGTGCGTGGCACTACCGACCGTCCGATCCTGCTGGTGGTTGACTACGCCGACACCCGTCGCGAGATCGAGGTCCTTGTCCGTCAGGTCGCCTCGGACCCCGCAGGAGTACGCGTCCTGCTGATCGCACGCAGCGCGGGCGAGTGGTGGAAACGGCTGTCGGTAGGCAGCCCCCGTGTCCGGGCGATGGTCCAGGGCGCCTACGACGGCACCGACCTGGCCTACCGCATCGACGCCGGTGCCACCGACCAACAGATCCTGGACACCGCCGCCGCGGCCTTCGCACAGCACCTGGGCATCCCGACTCCGCCAGTGCACCTGACCGGGCCTGGAGGCGGCAGGATCCTCGACCTGCACGCGGTCAGCCTCGTCACGGCCCTGCGCGCCCTACGTCACGAACCACTGGACGTGGAGGTGGCCGACGTCTTCGCCGAACTGCTCGGTCACGAACAGCGGCACTGGATCGGCACGGCGGCACACGCAGGCCTGCTGGACGGGCCGGACGGGCTGACCACCCAACTCCTAGGACAAGTGGTCGCAGCCGTCTACCTCGTCTCCCCCGCCGACGAGACCGAGGCTCGTGACGTGCTCGCCCGGGTGGATCCACGCCTGGCCACACCGAAGGTGCTGGCCTGGCTGCGCGACCTGTACCCACTCAGGGGCAACCAGCAGTGGATCGGGTCCCTGCAGCCGGACCGCATGGCCGAACTGCACCTGGTCAACGAGCTGACTGCCTCGACGACCCTGGCGGCGGTGTTTTTGGACCGCCTCGCCGATCGTGAGGCCCGCAACGCCATCGCTGTGCTGGCCCGGGCGGTGGCCGACCACTTCTCCGACCAGCAAGTGCGAACTCGCGCCCTCGCACTTCTGAACCGAGCCATCGGTGGCCTACCGGATGATGTCGAGCTGCTGCGGTCGATCTCGGCAGTCATCCCCTACCCGTCCGAGGTCCTGACCCGACCGAACCTCGACCTGCTCGAACGCATCCTGGCCCTCACCGCCCCCTCAGACCCTGCGGGCCGGTCCTGGGCGCTACACGAAATCGCCCAGCGCCGCTTCCGACTCGGCCTCGCCACCGAAGCCCTCGGCCCACTGCGCGAGGCGATCAGCCTGCGGCACGCCCTGGCCGCCACAGAACCCGGTGAAAACGCACCGCTCCTCGGCTCGTCCCTGCGCTACCTCGGAGTCGTACTGTCCGAGCTCGGAGAACCCCACCACGCCCTGAAAGCCACACAACAAGCCGTACAGATCGAGCTGCGTCTGCCACGCACCGACCGCCTCAACCGCCTGCCCCAACGCGCACGCATCCTGTGCGACCTCGGCGCCCGCTACCACGAAGCCGGACTACCCGACCAAGCCATCGGGCCCCTGCGCCAGTCGGTCGAGATCAACGAACGCCTGGCACGCAGCGAACCCGAGCAGACCAACCCGCACCTGGCCCGCGCACTGATGAACCTCGCCATCGCACAAAACATGCTTGGCCAGGCCACCCAAGCACTGCCCTCGATTCGCAAAGCCGTGGCCATCCGGAGGGTCCTGGCCCGCGACAATCCCGACAGCGACCTCGTGTTCCTGGCGCGGGCGTTGACGGATCTGAGTTCCTGCCTGGTCAACGCCACGCGCCCACAGGAAGCCATCGAGCCGAACCTGCAAGCCGTCCAGATCCTGCGCGAGGTGGCCAAGGCCACCCCAGGCAACCACAACCCGGGCCTGGCCCGGTCACTGCGCCAGCTCGCGACCGCCTACCGCGACGCCGGCCATACATCTCACGCCGCGGCCTGCTACCACGAAGCCATCGCGATCCACCGCGACCTGGCCGCCACCCGCCCCGGACGCCGCACCTGGACGGCACTCGCCGAATCTCTCGCGGGACTCGTCACCCTGCAATTGAGCGTGCAACACCCTGCCGAATCCCTGCCCCTGGCCCAGGAGGCTGCGCAACTGATCGCCTGGCGCACCCAGGTGACCGAACCCGAGCACCTCGACCCGTTCTCACAGACCTTGGCAACCGTCCTGATCGCCGTTGCCAACGCCCTGGACGCCAACGACCTCACCAGCGAGGCCCAAGAATTCAGGCAGGAGGTTGCTGCCCTACGCACAGCAACGTGAACACACTCTGGGTGTCTCGCCCCGGGTTTAGTGGAGGCTCGGAACTGACGCGTCGAGGTTAGTCGGCGCGGGGTTGTGACGGTAGTAGGTGTCTTCGAACTCGGCCGGTGGGACCAGGCCGATCTCGCCGTGCAGGCGATGGTGGTTGAACCAGTCGATGTACTCAGCGATAGCGAGCTCGAGGTCGTCGATGTTCTTCCACGGTCCCTTGTTGCGCACCAGCTCGGCCTTGAACAGGGAGTTGAACGCCTCGGCCGGGGCGTTGTCGCAGGAGTCGCCGGTCGAGCCGACCGAGGCGACGACGCCGGCCTCGGCCAGCCGCTGGGTATAGCGAACAGCGACGTATTGCACGCCTTTGTCGCTGTGATGGGTCAGCCCGGCCACGTCCTGACCGGCCCGGGTGCGGTTCCACAAGCCCATCTCCAACGCGTCCAACGCGAGGTCGGTGCGCGCAGCGACTTGGAGACCTGCCAGCCGACCACGCGGCGGGAGAACACATCGATCACGAACGAGGCATACGCCCAGCCGGAGAACGTGCGGCAGTAGGTGATGTCAGCGACCCACAACCGGTTCGGGCCGGTCGCGGTGAAGTCACGCTCGACCAGGTCCGGGCGTGTCTCCGGGCCGGTGCCGGCCACCGTGGTGCGCGGCCCTTTGGCCCGGGTGATGCCCCGCAACCCCGCGGATCGCATCAGCCGTTCGACGGTGCAGCGCGCGATCTGGTGGCCCTGCCGGCGCAGCTCGGCATGCGCCTTGCGGGCACCATAGACACCGTAGTTGGCGCCGTGGACCTGCTCGATCAACGCTGACGAGGCAGCGTCGGTGATCGACCGGGCCGAGGGCGGGCGGGACGTGGCCGCGTAGTACGTCGACGGGGCGACCTGCAACACCGCACAGATCGGCTCGACCCCGAACCGGTGCCGGTGGGCCTGGATGTAGTCGACGATCATCTTTGTGGGCGGTCGAGCTCCGCCGCGAAGAAAGCCGACGCACTACGCAAGATCGCCTTCGCCCGCCGCAGCTCGCGCACCTCGCGTTCCAATTCCGCCAACCGCTGCGCGTCGTCGGTACTCGTGCCCGGTCGTTCACCAGCATCGATCTCAGCCTGGGCAACCCAGTTGCGCAGCGTCTCTGGGTGGATCCCGAGCTGCTCACCCACCCGCCGCAACGCGCCAGGCTTCGTGGCCGGGTCCTTCCGCAGGTCCACCGCCATCCGGATCGCTCGCTCCCGAAGCTCCTCGGGGTACTTCCTCGGTGCAGCCATAACTCTCATCCTTCCCTGGAATGAGAGCCTCCATCAGACCCGGGGCTAGACACGACGTCATCTCCGCGACGTACCGCGAACTGGTTCGTCGCAGCTAGAACGGGCCGACCCAGACATCGGCTCTGACGTCGCCGTGCACGCCTCTCGGAAGAACGGAGTGCGCCCTCCCGCCCAGGCGCGTTTCGGACTTCCCCGAAACACATCGCGCCCGCGGCGCGACCACTCCTACGTTGTTGACTCCCATCACCAACGGAGGAGATTGAAATGATCGTCAGATCACGTGGCACTCTCTCTGTCGCGATCGGAGCAGCGTTCGCGCTGTTTGTGAGCCTGCTCGCCGCGAGCCCCGCGGCGGCCGCAGGTACGGGCTCCGGAAGCCAGGCAGGTAGGCACTGCGTCCTGGTCCTCGCGCCCCTCGAAGACGGCGAGACCCTCTCGCGGGTCCTCAGCGAGACCTGCGGCGAGACCAAGTCCATGGCACTGCAGGCATCCGACATCGACGCCTCGGCCGCCGCCATCGACCTGTTCATGATCGCCGAGCACAGCGGCTGGGGCGGCCAGTACTACTGGGTGACAGGCGGCGCGGCCTGCGACAACGCCGGATACTCGTTCACCCCGTCCAGCTGGTGGCGCACACGCATCTCGTCCTCGAGCTACGAGAACAACTGCGACCGGATGAACATCCAGAACTCCAGCGGCAACCGCGCCAACGGCATCGCGTCACACCGCGACACCATGCCACTGGGCTTCAACGACAACGTCACATTCATCAACTTCTACAACGGCTGACCCGCCCGGCGCCCCTCGGCCGCCTGCCGAGGGGCGCCACACCCCGGCCCTGCCGCCAGCCCGTATCGGCCCCCTCGAGCCATCGCCGGACCTGCTGCCTGGCCGGATAGCTGCTCGTTGCTTGCCATCCGCACGCGCACGTCAACGTGCAGGTGTTGCAGGGCTTACCACGTGTCAGATGTGACAGCAGTACCGATGGTGTTTCTTTCGCGCTCCGACCGTGGCGCTCAGCCCGAACGACTTCTAGAACGAGACGCGCCGGGTCCTCGCAACCGGACCGCACGTGACCGCGATAAGTCGATGCCGACGCTCCCGCACCTCGTCGAGTGGTGACCGTGCCGGATGACGTGCTGGTCAAGCCTGCGTCAGCAGGCTGGCGCAGCGCTCGGCCTGCCCGACGGCGAGATCGAGCCGAGCGATGACGCCTTGCAGATGAAAGACTGCGAAGCCGTGGGCGTTGGCGGCGATCGCCAACACGAGCCGGTGTGCGTCGTCCGCGTCCTGGGCCAGGTCCTGGGCAGGAGCGGTGATGACGTCCAGCACCCGGTTACCGGCCTCTTCGAGGCGGGGGTGAGCGGCCTTGTCCAGCGTCCCGCCGAACGTGAGGGTGAACAGTGCGGGTTCTTCCGCGGCGAACCTCACGTAGGCGGCGGCGAACGCCACGAGGGCGTCCGTTGGTGTTGCCGCCTCTGCGACAGCTGTGCTGAACGCGGAGTGCTGGCGTTCGTAGCAGCGCTGGACGAGTGAGGCGAGGAGGTCGTCCTTGTCCGCGAAGTGCTTGTACGGGGCCGCCTTGCTCACTCCTGCTCGGCGGCTGACCTCGTTCAGTGTGAAGCCGCTCGGGCCGCGCTCGGCGAGCAGGTCGAGCGCGGCTGCCTCCAGCGCGTTGCGCAGGTCGCCGTGGTGGTGACCGACCGGTCGCGTGACGGCCGGTGTCGTGGACCCACCGTCTGGCGGGGTCACTGCGCTGCCGGCTGGATGAGTTCCAGCAGGTTGCCCTCGGGGTCGTGCACGTAGGCAAAGCGGGCGCCGGGCCGGACGGCGTCAGCGGGTGGGGAGACGACGGTCGCCCCAGCGCGAAGGACGTGGTCGAAGACGGTGGCGAGGTCGTCGACCTGCAGGGCCCAGTGGAAGTACCCCTGCGTGCCGGCGCCGTCGTACGGGTCCGCGAAGCGTTGTGGCGCCGATCCGGTGCGCTCGACGAGCTCAAGCTTCATGCCGTCCGCTGATCGCAGGATCGCAGACCGCACGCCGGCCTCGGGCATGGCGAACTCCTCCTCCACCTCCGTCAGAGCGAGCCCGTCCGCGTAGAAGGTCCGCTGCTTGTCGAGGTCGGCGACGGACAGTCCGGCGTGGTCGTGGGTGATGCGCATGATGGCCCCTGGTGGACGACGTTTACCTGGTGAACGCCGTTCATCTTACGCCGATCTCTCAGTGGAGCAAGAGGTTCCCCACGATCTCCGCGATGGCGGCGTCCTGAGCGCCCGTTCCTGACAGGTCGGCGACCGAGGTGCGGGTAGCCGTCCATGGCGGTGCCCCGTCGTGGAGCAGCGTGCCGAGCGTGGTAAGCGACCCGTTGCTCGTCGCGGCGGCGAGGTCGGCCTGGGGGATGTCCTGCAGCTCGCCGATCCGCGCGGACTGTCTAGGGTCGTCGACGGCGACAATGTCGGCGGCCAGCAGGATTGCGGGGTCGAGCTCGCGCTTGCCCGGGCTGTCGGAACCGATCGCGGTGACGTGCACGCCGGGCCGGAGCTGTGCCCGGGTCAGGATCGGGCTGGTCGCGGCCGTCACGGTCACGACCGCGTCGGCGTCGATCGGTGAGCCGTCGAGCTCCTGGGCGCGGACCTCGACGTCGTAGTGGTGGCGCGTCCAGTCGGCGAGCTCGGTCGTGCGGCGCCAGTTGCGCGCGATCAGGAGGAGTGTTGAGGGCTCGCGCACGTGCATAGCGCCGTCGATCTGGTGGCGGACCTGGCCGCCCGTGCCGATGAACGCGATGGTGTCGGTGCGCGGCGGGCCGAGCAGGTCGAGGGCGACGGCGCCGGCCGCGCCGGTTCGCAGCTCGGTCAGGTAGCCGCCGTCCAGGAGCAGGGCACGGATGCGCCCGGTATCGGCGTCGAGGATCGCGGTGAACCCGTCGGAGGTCGGCAAGCCCCGGTCAGCGTTGCCGGGGAAGCCGCTGGACAGTTTGGTCGCAAAGGTCCCGGCCCCGTCCAGGGCACCGCCTTTGACGTGGACGGAGCCGTCCGGGGTGTCCAAGTGCCACGGTTCGGGTGAGTGAGCCTGACCCTGGGCCAGGGCGAGAAACGCCCGCCGCGCCGAGACGATCGCGTCGGGCATCCCCACAGCGGCGCGCACGTCGCTCTCGGTGAAGATCGCCGGGGCCGGTTCGCTGGGTGTGGTGTTCATGGCACCAGCAGTGCGGCGAGGCGAGGACCGGTGATGTTGCGCCCGGTGATGACGAAGACGGTGGGCAGGTCCGTCGGCATCAGCGCGTTCATGGCGGCAGCGATGCCGACAGCACCCGATCCCTCGCAGACAATTCCGTGGTCGATTGCAAGAGCTGTGACGGCTCGTTCGATCGCGAGTTCGTCGGCCGCGATGACGTCCACGCCTGCGGCTGTGAGAATCGACGGGGCGAGCGTGTCGGGCGCGATGTTTCCGGCGAGGCCGTCGGCGATGGTCGAACCGACGGGCACCTGGACGATGCGGCCGGCCGCCATCGAGGCGGACACAGCGAGAGATGCCGCCGACTCGACGCCCAGGACCCGGTAACGATCGGGCACACCGAGCACCGTCCCGGAAACCAGTCCGCCACCGCCGACCGGTACCACGATCTGGGCAGGACCGGGAAGCGCGTCAGCGATCTCACGCACGACGGTGGCCTGCCCGGCAATCACGTCCGGGTCGGTGTACGCCGAGATGTACCGCGCGCCGTCCTCGTAGGCGATCTTCTGCGCGGCGCTCTCGGCCCCGTCGTAGCCGTCGCCGATGAGCCGTAGGTCGATGTCGAAGCGGCGCAGGGCTTCGACCTTCGCCGGTGACGCGGTCTGCGGGACGACGACAGTAGCCCGAGCACCCATCCGGGTCGCGGCATAGGCGATACCGAGCCCGTGGTTGCCCGCGGAGGCTGTGACGACGCGGCGCCCGTCGGCGGCCGAGGCAGCGACCGCGGCCAGCGCGCCGCGGACCTTGAACGAGCCGGTCGGCTGCAGCGTCTCGAGCTTGAGGTATGTCGGTGCCGCGAAGCCGTCCAGCGTGATCGGCACGAGCGGCGTCGGCGCCAGGTGGCCGCCTACGACGACGGCGGCGTCGGCGATCCGACGGTCCCATTCCGTGCTGCCTGGCGTAGTCATCGGCTCTCCTTGAGGTCGCGCACGACACCGTCGATCGCGTCGCGCAGCGCTGCGATCTGCGTGTCCTTGTCGTAGGTCTGCGGGTCGAGGATCGACAGCGTCGGCAGGCCGTCGGTCAGCGCGACCAGGCGAATCGCCCCGGCCCTCAGACGGTGCTCGTCGCCGACGCCTGGTGCGCACGCCGCCAGGAGCCGGGTGATCCGCCCGACCCAGTCACGGTTTCCGGCCACGTGAACCGCCGCGAGCTCGGGATCAGCGACGGCTGCGGCAGCGAAGCCCAGCCAGACGCGGATCTCCGCAGCGCGTTCCTCGTCCAGCGGCAACGCGCCTTCGAGCACCGCGGTCAGGCGAGTGACCGGTTCGGCCTCGGCCGCCTCGGCCGCGTTGGCCCGCTTGGTCGTCCTGCCGAACAGCAGCCGGCGGGCATGGACGAGCATCGCCGCCCGTGAGCCGAAGTGGTGCATGATCAGCCCGGTCGTGCACCCGGCCGCGTCCGCGACGGCGCGGACCGAGGCGCCTTCGATCCCGCGCTGCGCCATCACGTCCCACACCGCGACCGACAGGCGTTGGGCCGTCTGGGCATCTGGTTCTGTTCGCATTCCACTCCCTCGTAACGATCGTTACGTAACGAACGTTACGACCATTGAAGAGCGAGGGCAAGGCCTGGTGCCAGCCTGGTACGAACAGCACCAGGCACGGCGCGCCAGACGCCGCCCGGCGGGTGCCACCATGGGCCAGATGAACACCTCTGACCCCTCGCTGGGCCTGCGTCGGACGGCGCTGGTCACGATTGACGTGCAGCGCGACACTCTCGACGGAGCGCCGTTGGAGATCCCGGGCACGAGTGCAGCGGTGCCCACTATCTGCGACCTGGCGGCCGCCTTCCGCACGGCCGGGCAACCGATCGTCCATGTCGTGCGGCTCTACCGGGCCGACGGGACCAACGCCGAGCCGGTGCGCCGTGCTCTGGTCTCGGGGCCGACGCCGCTGTTAAGGCCCGGGACGCCGGGGCGGCTCCTGGCCCCGGGGCTCGTCCCGCACGACCCTGATCTGGACGACGACGAGCTCCTGGCCGGCCACGCTCAGCAGGTCGGCGACCGGGAGATCATCCTCTACAAGCCGCGGTGGGGCGCGTTCTTCGCCACCGACCTCGACCAGCGACTACGGCGGGACGAGGTGGAGACCATCGTGTTCGCCGGCGCGAACTTCCCCAACTGCCCGCGCACATCGATCTACCAGGCCAGCGAACGTGACTACCAGATCGTCGTGGCCGACGACGGGATCTCCGGCCTGGACGGGCAGGGACGCGCCCAACTGAGCGGCATCGGCGTCGAGCTCGCCCCCACCGAGCAGATCATCGACCGGATCCGCCTGGAAGCAGGAGCACATGCCTGAGAACCAGCCCGAGCTGTCGCTCATCACCGTGATCCGCAAGCCCGCGGACGTCTCCACCGCCGACTTCCGGCACTTCATGGAGCACGAGTACGGGCCGACATACACCCGGATGCCGCAGGTCGTCTCCTACACGCAGCACTACGTCACCGACATGGCCAACGACGGCAGCGAGGACCCGATCGACGCCGTCGTGCAGATCACCTTCGTCTCCGAGGACGGCATGCGTGCCGCCCGGGACACCGACGCCTACCGGGCCGCCCACGCGGCACGCGAGCGGTACATGCGCCCCACCACCGCGGGCATCCACAGGATGCGCGTCGAACGCTCGCTCACCCCGGCCTAAGGTCCCCGCCGTGCCCCGCTGCCCGCCGCCCATCTGGGTGGCGGGCAGCAGTGGGTTCAGGTGTGGGCGATGGGTTCAGGCGGTGGGACGCGGGCCGCGGACCGCGACGCCGGAGCGGCCGCCGTCGATGTCGAACACCGATCCGTGCACGAAGCGTGCCTCGTCGCTGGCGAGATAGACCGCTGCGGCGGCGATCGCCGCCGGCCGCCCGCTCGCGCCGGCGGGTGTGCCCCACATCAGCGTCTCGCCACGCTCGTCGGGGTCCGGCTGCGTCTCGCGGATGACGCCGGGTGAGATCGCGTTCACGGTCACGCCGGAGGGGGCCGAACTCGGCCGCCCAGGAGCGGGTCAGAGTCTCGATCGCACCCTTGGACGACGTGTACAGCGCCGAGCCCGGGACACCTAGCCGGGCACCCCAGGACGCCATGTTGATGATCGCCCCGTCCCCGCGTTCGACCATGGCCGGTGCCAGTGCGGCGACGAGGAAGAACGGTGCCTTCACGTTGACCGCGTACACCAGGTCGACGGTCTCCTCGGTGATCGTCGCCGTGGGCCCCCCGGGGAAAAGCCCGGCGTTGTTCACCAGGACGTCGAGACGTCCGCCGAGCGCTGCGGTCGCCTCGCGCGCCAGAGCCTCCGACGCCGCCTTGCTGCCGTCCAGGTCCGCGGCGACGAAGACGGCCTCGCCCCCGGCCCGCACGATCCGGTCCACGACCGCGTCGCCGCGGTCCTTCGACCGGCCCGAGACGACCACGCGCGCCCCTTCGGCCGCGAACCGTTCGGCGATGGCCGCCCCGATGTTGCTCGTCGAGCCGGTGACCAGAGCCGTCTTGCCCTGCAGTTGCTTCGACATGGTTCCCTCCACTCTCTAACCGGACGTCGCGTCCGTATTCAATAGGCTGCGATACGGACGCACCGTCCGAATATCAAGGGAGGCATCGTGGCGACAGCGGAGAAGCGCCCGCGCGCGGACGCCGTGCGCAACTTCGAACGGCTGCTGGGGACTGCGCGGGAGCAGTTCGAGGCCCGGGGCGCCGAGATGGTGTTCGAGGACGTCGCGCGGGCCGCCGGGCTGGGCAAGGGGACCCTGTACCGCCACTTCCCCACTCGGGACCATCTGCTCGCGGCGCTGCTGAGCTCGACGTTCGACGGCCTGGCGGGCGAGGCCGACCGGCTGCTCTCGACGCGTTCGCATCTGGAGGCATACGTGGCGTGGCTGGGCGAGTTCGACCGCATGCCCGCGCCGTATCGCGGGCTGCGGGCAGTACTGATGGAATCGCTCGGTGATGACGCGTCCGCCCTGGCGGTGGCCTGTGAGCCGCTGAAGCGCTCGTTCGCCGCGATCGTTGCGGCGGTGCAGCGCGAGGGCCTGGTCCGCGGGGGCATTGACCCGGACGAGCTCATGACGGTCGTGGCCGCGTTGCCCGACCAGCTGCGCCGCCGGTCACCACGGCACCCGTGGCTCGATGTCGTCATCGACGGCACGCTCACGGACGCGGGCCGTCAGGCGCGCCGCACGTGATGTCGGCGGGCTCGGGGTGCCGGCCCGGGCCCGCCGCAGGTGGAGCCGCCGCTGACGCCTGATGGCGAGTTCACCATCGTGAGGTCACGGTCGTGAGGCTCCAGGCGGGGCCCCACGCAGGGCTCACACAGTCGGGAAGGTCTGCATCCAGAGGATCTCCAGCGTGCGGTGCACGATGCGCCATCCCTCGGGGCGGCGTTCGAGCCGGTCGACGAAGAACCCGGTCTGCATGGGGTTCCAGTCCTTGCCGTCCGTGGTGCCGGTGTGGGTGTGTAGATGCTGGGTCCGGGCGGTGGCGATGTCGCCGTCGATGTCGACGGCGGCGATTCCCTGCAGGTGCTGCCAGTTGTCCAGCCCGGCCATGGTCCCGCCCGGGCCGCGCATGGTCTGGATGAGGGTCGTGTAGTCGAGGTCGGGCGCCGCGCCGCCCGCGCGGTAGTCGAGGTGGGCGTCCGGGGCGAAGACCACGTCCCACTGCTCCTGGACCTGGTCGTCGCCGTTATCGTGGAGGTCCTGGCCGAGCGCGTACTGCACGATCAGATCCTGGATCGCGAGGCGGTCAAGGACGTACTGGAGCGCGGCCGGGTCGGTCGCGTCGGTGATGGTTGCCATGCGTTCGACGCTAGATCTACGCTCCCAATGTGACCAGTACCGACAAAAAAGTAAGTGTCCCGCCGTGCACGATCGACCAGGTCGAGCGGGCACTGCGGGTGATCGAGGGCCGGTGGAAGCTGCTGATCATCCACCACCTGCTGGTGCAAGAGCCGCGGCGCTTCTCCGACCTGGAGCGTGCGATCCCGGCCGTGACGCAGAAGATGCTGATCCAGCAGCTGCGTGCGCTGGAAGCAGACGGGGTGGTCAGCCGCCGGTCGCGGCCGGTCGTACCGCCGCACGTCGAGTACTCGCTGACACCGTTCGGCCGGGCACTGGAGCCGGCGCTGAACGCCTTGCACGACTGGGCCCGGGACGGCGCCGACGTGCTGAACCTGCCGATGAGCAGCTGACGACAGCGCGCGCAGCGTCATGGCAGGTGGCGCACGCAGGGGCCCCAGGGGGCTGATCAGGCCGGGCGGCATGTGGCCCGCCACGCGAACAACGCGAGAATCACCGCGACGCCGAGCCCAGCGACGGAGATCAGCACCGTGGTGGTGGCGCCGAGCCCGCTGGTCAGCAGGACGCCGCCAGCGGCCGCGCCGACGGCCTGGCCGACGTAGGTGCCGGTCGAGTTGAAGGAGATCACCACGCTCGCCATCTGGGGGTGCAGGCCGGTGAGCATGTGGTTGTCGGGAGCGACGAACGCCCAGCTGCCGATCCCGCCGAAGAACATGGCGGCTATGACCAGGGCTGGGGACTCGGCGAACGCGATGACAGTCAGGGCGGCCGCGAGCAGGGCGATGGCGAGGGCCGATGTCAGGCCCGCACCGATGCGGTCGATGAACCAGCCGCACCCGAACGCGCCGATTGCCCCACCGATGCCCCAGATGAGCAGGCCGGTCGCCAGCGCGGTGCCGGAGATGCCGGCGATGGCTTGCGTGATGGGGGCGATGTAGGTGTAGACGAGGATGCCGGCCCCGGTGGCCACCGCCGTGACCAGGACGACCAGGATCACGCGCGGGTCGCCCATCACGGCGAAGCGGTGGCGCATGGGCACGGTCGCCTCGCCCTGCAGGCGGGGCAGGACCGCCAGGAGCGCGACCAGGGCGATCAGACCGACGGCGGCGACGAAACCCAGGCTGGCCTGCCATCCGAGATGCTGTCCGATCGTGGTGCCCACGGGGACGCCGAAGACCGTGCCGAGCGCGATCCCGCCCAGCGTGATGGACAGGGCCCTGCCGCGCCGGGCGGGCCCGGCCAAGACGGTCGAGACGGCGTTCGCGGTCGGTGTGAAGGCCGCGGCGCCCAGGGCGCACAGCACGCGTGTGACGAGTAGGACGGCGAAGTTCGGAGCGAGAGCGCCGGCCGCGTTCATCAGGACGAACACGGTCAGGCCGACCGTGATCAGGGTCTTGCGCGGCACCCGGTGCGTCAAGGCTGAGAGGAACGGGGCGGCGACCGCGTAGGTGATCGCGAACGCGGTAACGACCTGCCCGGCGGCGCCCTCGGAGATCCGCAGGCCGGTGGCCAGCTCGGGAAGGATGCC
The DNA here is from genome assembly GCF_014137995.1 of Promicromonospora sukumoe. Taxonomy (NCBI): domain Bacteria; kingdom Bacillati; phylum Actinomycetota; class Actinomycetes; order Micrococcales; family Promicromonosporaceae; genus Promicromonospora; species Promicromonospora sukumoe. Next base: position 1,841,295 of record NZ_JACGWV010000001.1, on the reverse strand, counting down.
CGCTAGGACGAATGAGTCGGTGCCGATGGCGAAGGTGCCGAGCGCGAGCAGGGCGACCGGGATGATCCAGCGATCGGCCGGCCGGGGCGTCACTGCGGGGTCGCGCTGCGGTGACGCCGACGAAGCCGTCGGTGCCGGTGCGGGCGTCGGTGTCGGTGTGGATGTCGGTGTAACTGCTGCTCTGGTGGTCATGAACAGCATGGTGTTCCGGATGCTCAGCCTGGTACAGACGGTAGTTATGCTGGTATAAGGACCACCTGGTTCCGGTGTTCGAGGAGTGGTGAGATTGTCCGACGTGATCCAGAGACGAGAGCTCGCAGCCTTCCTGAGGTCCCACCGCGAGGCCACCGACCCGGCGACGGTCGGGCTGCCGCGGGGACCGCGTCGCCGCACACCGGGTCTACGCCGGGAGGAGCTTGCTCAGTTGTCCGGAGTGAGCGTCACCTGGTACACGTGGCTCGAGCAGGCGCGGGACATCGGCGTCAGCCGGCAGGTTGTCGAGGCGATCGCCCGGGCCCTGCGCCTGGGCAGGGACGACCGGGAGGTGCTGTTCACGCTGGCCGGCCTCGCCCTTCCCCCGGCCGTGCCCGAGCCCGTGCAGGTCAGCGACACGCTCCGGCGTCTGGTGCAGACCATGCAGCCGAACCCGGCGTACGTGACCAATCCCTGGTGGGATGTCCTGGCCTGCAACGACATGTACGCGGAACTTCTGGGTGGATACGAACAGCGCCCCGTCGCGGAACGGAACGTCCTGTGGCTCACGTTCACGCAGAACCGGTCGCGAGGTCTGTTCGTGGACTGGGAAACGGAGGCACGCCAGCTCGTCGGGCAACTGCGGGTCAACCTCGCTCAGTACCCCAAGGATCCCCGAGGCGTTGAGTTGCGCGACGCGCTTCTGCAGGAAAGCCCCCGGTTCGCCGAGCTCTGGCAGGAGCAGCAGGCGCGCCGGTTCACACCGGCACGCAAGCAGCTACGGCACGACCGGCTCGGGGTGCTCCAGCTCGACTACGTCAAGCTCGACGTCGCCGAGCAGAGCCACCTCATGATGCTGGCGTTCCTGCCCGCGGACCAAGAGACCGCGGACAAGCTCAGCACCCGATTCGTCCCCTACGGCGCCACCCACGACCTGATGCCCGTTTGACACCGCAGGCTTGATCGGCGCTCATCCGCCTTGCGGCGTGAAGACCTCGAACGGGTTCCCGTCGCGGTCCGCCACGATTGTGCGGGTCCCGCCCGCCGAGGCCGTTGCGGCCTCCAGCACCTGCCCGCCCGCGGCGGTGAAGGCAGCCACTGCGGCGTCGTGGTCCAACGCCATGAGGGTCGCAGCCCGGCGGAACGGCGCAAGGTGCTCGGGTGTGCCCTCGATCAGCATGAATGTTCCGACGATCGCCATGCGGAACTGCGGGAACTCCAGCCGGCGCACCTCGTCGGTGTCGGCGAGCGTGCGGTAGGTGGGGAGCGCGGCATCGAGGTCAGTGACCTCGATGCGCGACATCACGGTGTCGATGATCTGTGTCATGCCCTCGACCGTAGGTACTTGCCCAGGTTGCTGGTACCCGGGAAGCAGGTGGCTCTTATACCAGTTTAAGAGCAACTACCACCAGGTATAGCGCAGCGTCCAGGACTCGCCGCAGGGTGGAAACGCCCCTATCGGACCGGAGAAGGAGAGTTCCCATGACCACTACCCCTCGCGTGGCACTCGTCACCGGAGCAACACAAGGCCTCGGTCTAGCGCTCGTCGGAGAACTGGCTCGACGCCTGGAGCCGCACGACGTCGTCTACCTCACGGGGAGGAACGGCGCCAAGGTCAAGGAACTGGCAGGTACCTTCTCGGGCTCGCCCGGCGCGACCGTGGTACCGGAGCACTTCGACGTCGCCGAAGCGGACAGCGCCGAGCGTGTCGCGGCGCTGCTCCAGGACCGCCATGGCGGCGTGGACATCGTCTTCAACAACGCCGTCATGCGCGTTCGACCGAACGACGATGCCTCCGCAGTCGTCGGCGAGTACGTGGAGGTCAACAACCTCGCGACCACCCGTGTCCTGCGGGCGTTCGGCCAGATCGTGCGCGACCACGGGCGGCTGATCGTCGTGGCCAGCTCGCTGGGAACGCTCGACTACCTCGCCCCGGTCCTGCATCCCGTCTTCCGCGACCTGCACACGCTGAACGAGGTCGACCACGCCATCACGGCCTGGCGAGATCAGGTAGTCAGTGGAGAAGTCCTGGGTAGCCCCTGGCCCGGGTTCATCAACATCCCGTCCAAGATCGGGCAGGTCGCCGCGGTTCGGGCACTGGCCGAGGCACGACATGATGCCGACCTGGTTCGCGGGATCCTGCTCGCGGCGGTGTGCCCCGGCATGATGAACACGCCGACGTCCGAAGCGTTCTGGGATGTGGCGGACGCACCGACTCCGGAACACGCGGCCGCGCCTTTGGTAAACCTGGCGCTCGGCCCCGCCGACCCCGAGCTGTACGGCGAACTCTCTCGGGACGGGCGAGTGCTCACCTTCGACCCGCTGCGCACGCCGGCCCAGAGCAGGCCGAACCACCCGTAGGCCGGTCACCCTCAGCTTCTGGGGCCTACGGTCGACATAGCCCTGTCGATCGCGGCAGCGAAGCTGCCGTAGCCGTTGGACGCCAGCCAGGAATGCTGGGCCGCAACCAGGCAGCCGAAGGCGGCTGCGGTCAGGGCACGAGGTGCAGGGTCATCGTCCGCGTAGGCGCGTCCGGTAGCGGCCGCTCGTTCTCGCAGTGCGGTGACGACGGCATCCTGCATCCGTTGAAGCTTCTCCAGGTAGCGCGCGAACAGATGCGGGGTGTCGAACACGATGCGTTGCATCGGCTCGGCGACCTCTCGCTTGCCCGGCGCGTCGACGTAGGGCACGAGCAGATCGAAGCATCGACGCAGTGAGTCCCAGACCGGTTCGTCGATCGGCCGGTCGTGCAGAACGGTGATCATGCCCTCGGCGACCAGGTCGAACTTCCCGACGACGAGGTCCTCCTTGGTGGGGAAGTACCGAAACACGCTGCGCTGTGAGATCCCGGCGGTCGCGGCGATGTCGTCGATCGTCGTCTGCTCGTACCCCTGCTCGACGAACAGAGCATTCGCCACCTCGGTGATCTGTGCGCGCACCGCCTCACGGGTCATCTCACGAAGCCCTGCCCGCCTGTCCTTCATAGGCATCGATAATAGCAACACCCGCCCGTCTTGACAGTTACTGACAGCATCGGCATACACTGCCAGGCATGACCTCCAAAACCATCGTCATCACCGGAGCGAGCGACGGGATCGGCGCCGCGGGCGCCCGCAGGCTCCACCAGGACGGCCACAACGTTGTCGTCGTGGGTCGGTCGCCTCAGAAGACTCGGGCGATCGCCCATGAATTGGGTGCCGACTCGTTCGTCGCCGATTTCGCCACGCTGGGCGAGGTGCGCGAGCTCGCCGCCGCCCTGGACGCTAGGTACCCGGTCATCGATGTGCTCGTCAACAACGCCGGGGGAATCTTCGGCGACCGGACCAGGACCGTCGACGGGTTCGAGAAGACCTTTCAGGTCAATCACCTCGCCCCGTTCCTGCTCACCCAGTTGCTCCTGGACACGCTCATCGCCAGCAGCGCGACGGTCATCCAGACGTCCAGCTCGGGCGCCCGGCTGTTCGGCAAGCTAGCGATCGAGGACCTGAACCACAACAAGGACTTCACTCCCCAGCTGGCTTACGGCACCGTGAAGCTGGAGAACATCTTGTTCACCAAGGAGCTGCACCGCCGCTACAACGGCCAGGGAGTCTCAGCTGCCGCGTTCCACCCGGGGGCAGTCGCGACGAGTTTCGCGACCGAGTCGGACAGCTTCATGAGGCGTATCTACAGCTCGCGCCTGGGCCGCGCTCTCATGGTCAGCCCGGAGAAGGGTGCCAACCAGATGGTGTGGCTTGCCGAGTCACGGCCCGGCGCAGACTGGCACTCCGGCACCTATTACGAAGGTCGCAAGCCGGCCAGGCGTAACAACCCTCAGGCTCTCGACATGGATCTCGCACGCCAGCTCTGGGACCGTTCCGAGCAGCTGCTTGCCCAAGCGGCTTCCTGATCGGGCCCCACCCAGACCTGGCCACGGTCGGGTCCGGGTCCGGGTCCGGGTCCGGGTCCGGGTCCGGGTCCGGGTCCGGGTCCGGGTCCGGGTCCGGGTCCGGGTCCGGGTCCGGGTCCGGGTCCGGGTCAACGATCTCCCGTCGGCCGCTCCACGGGCGGGTTCAGCACGTCGAACGAGCGAGCTGCCAGGTCGGTCAACAGGTCCGCGCATCCGCCCGCAACCCAGACAGAGACAGCCGCGTTCAGCATCCCGGCCGCAGCGCCCGCAACGGCACGTGGCGTCGGGTCCACGTCGGGGTCGACGCCGAGCCTGCTCGCCAGTGCCGAAGCGACCGCTTCTTCCCACGCCGGCTGGATGATCTGCCGGTAGTAGCCGCCAACCGTCGGCGAGCTCTTGGTCAGCTCGGACCTCGTCCGCACCAGAAGCCGATCACGGTCCATCAGATCTGCGGTGCTCATCGCCGCTGCCCTGACCGCAGACAGTGGGGCGAGCGCAGGGTCGGCCTTCTCGATTCGGCGGGCGAGCTCCTCGTGGTCGCGACGCCAGTCGCCGAACAGCACCGCCTCCTTGGAGTCGAAGTAGCGGAAGAACGAGCGTTGCGAGATCCCGACCTCCTGGACGATCTCGTCGATCTTCGTCTGGTGATAGCCCTTGGTCGTGAACAGGCGCCAGGCGGCTTCCTCCACGGCGCGACGGGTCGCGATCTGCTTGCGAAGACGAACTCCGCCCGTCGTCCCGGGCGCTCCAGCCTCGATCATCTCATCAACCTAGCACCCTCTTGTGTCAGTCATGCCACTTCGCTGTCCCCTCGAAATAATCCCAGGGATATGCTTGGCTCGGCGTTCGTGACAGTTCTGCCACTTTCTGAAGAGCCGAGGAGGCACCGGTGAGCACATCCGTCCGCATCAAGGTGACGAGCCCAGTCCAGTGGGTGACGATGGCCGAGGCACCCGCCTCTGCCGACGTCATCGAGCGCTGCAACACCGTGACGATCCAGCAGCATCTGGCCGGGTTCGGCGAGCTCGAGGTTGTCTCGGCGACGGTCAACACCACCGGGCAGGCCGACGCTCCACGGATGCCAGGTACCGAAGGGCCGCCGATTGCGGCCGTCGTCACTGGCCTGCCGGACTTCTGCGACGTCCGTGTGCACCACCGCACGCCTGGCGGGCACGTCGCCCACATCACTGTATGGGTCCCGCTTACCTGGAACCGCCGGTTCCTCGGCACCGGCGGCGGCGGCAACCGCACCACCGGCATGTGGTTCTCGGACCAGCGGATGCGGATCGCTGAACTGCCGGTCGCCCTGCGCAACGGTTTCGCGACCGCATCGACCGACGCAGGGAACCGGGACCCCCGCTTCGCCGACTGGGGGCTCGACGAAGCTACCCGCAAGCTGGACCGAGAACTCGTTCGCAACTGGGCCTACCGCGGAACCCATGACATGACCGTCGTGGGGAAGGCCGTGACCGAGGCGATCCACGGCTCTGCGCCCGAGTACTCGTATTTTCAGGGCGAATCTGGGGGTGGTCGGCAGGCCCTGATGGAGGCCCAGCGCTACCCGGACGACTACGACGGAATCTGGTCCGCGGATCCCGCGATCAACTGGACCAAGATGATCGCGGCGTCGATGTGGCCCGCACTGGTCATGAAAGAAGCCAGGAACCCCATTCCCGCAGCGAAGTTCAACGCCTTTCGCGCAGGCGCCACGGCGGCGCTCGACGGAGTCGACGGCCTGGACGACGGGATCGTCGGCGCGACCGATCTCCGTGACTATGATCCCCACCGGCTGGTCGGCACGGCCACGTCGGCTGGGACCATCACCACGGCTGACGCCGATGTAGTTCAGCAGATCTGGGCGGGCCCGACCACCCCGACGGGGAAACGCCTCTGGTTCGGGCTTCGGCCGGACACCGAGAGCTGGGGTGAGAACCTCAACGGAGCGGGTCTCTGCCAGGTCGACGAGGTCGACGGCGAACTCGTCATCTCCCCGTTCGTGATGCCTGTGGCCTGGTTCGGTGGCTGGCTCCTGCGGGACCCGAGCTGGGACTGGACCACCCTGACCCACGAGCGGTATCTGAGCCTCTTCGATCAGGGCGTTCGAGAGTTCGCCGAGGTCGCAACCGACGATCCCGATCTCTCCCGTTTCCGGGACAGCGGCGGCAAGCTCCTGCTCACGCATGCCGGCAACGACGAGGTGATCTTTCCCGAGGGGACCATCGACTACTACCGCCGCGTCCAGGACAGAATGGACGGTGCCGACGAGGTGGCTACCTTCGCGCGGCTCTTCCTCTCCCCCGGCGACGGACACGGCCACTGCACCGGCACAGGCCCCGGCCTGACGCTGGCCGCCGGGATGGTCGCATTGATGGAGTGGGTCGAGAACGGCACGACGCCGGAGTCGATCGTGGCGCACCGGTTCACGCGTGACACTGCCGCAGCCACGATGACCCGGCCCCTGCTCCCCTACGCTGCCGGCTGAGTGTCGTGCCGGGGCGGGCGAGACACATCGCCTGCCCCGGCACCAGTACGGACTCGCCCGAGCCTGCCGCTCCCGTCACTCTCCGCCAGGATTGAACGCCTGATGGACGGCCAGGGTGTCCTCGTAGAGGTGCATGCGGACGATCTGTCCGTCCTGGACCTGAAGGTGCATGGCGGACGGCGTGGTGAACTCCTCGCCATTGGCCGCGACGGTGTGCGTGAAGATCCCGAGCAGCATCACGTCGCCCCCGTCCACGATGATCCGCTCCAGCTCGACCTGTGACTTGCCGGGCTCGAAGACCGGCCACATCGTCGTGAAGTAGGGCGCGACCTCCTCGCGGCGGGAGCGGCGGCCGGTCCAGGGCAGGTCGTCGCTGCCAGGGACATGCCAGTCGATCTCGGGTGCGAAGAGCTCCTGGATGCCGTCTTGGTCCTGCCGACCGAGACGTTCGACGAACTGCTCCGCCACGGCGCGCGAGGTCTGAGTATCTGTTGTCATTGCGCTTGTCCTTGTCGTTCGTGAGGGTGAGCCGCCCGGCCCGGTGGTCGCGTCAGGCGGCCCGGAGCACGTCCCGCAGGACGTCCTCCAACGTGGTTCGCACCAGTTCCTTTCGCAGGGCGACCTCGATCTCGTCGTAGACGGCGGCCATCGCCGGTCCTATGCCGTGGCCGACAACGCACTCGGGGTCCGGCGTCGAGCGGTGCAACGCGAAGAGCGGTCCAGGCTCGAGGGCCTCGTAGACATCGAGGAGGGTGATCGCGGCCAGGTCACGTGAGAGCACCCAACCGGCGCCGGTGCCCCGCCTCGACTCGACCAGACCGGCCCCGAGAAGCTGGGACAACAGCCGACGAATCACCACCGGATTGGTGTTGACGCTCGCCGCGATCTGGTCGGAGGTGGCAACCTCCTGGCCGCGGCGCTGGTACAGCCCTACCCAGGTCAGCGCATGCGCCGCGATGGTCAGCCTGCTGTTGGCACTCACGTCGTGCGCCACCTTTCTCGCCTCTCCATGATCGTAACCATACTTGTTACAACGAACTACGCAAGCCCCCGCGGAGAGAACACGCTTCCGGCCCGGGCCGTCAGCGCGCGCCGACCTACAGGTCGGAGTCGAGGACCGGCGGCCCGGCATGGCGAGAGCCTGCCGGGAACAGGTCCCGCAACTGAGGGCGGTCGCTGTGCAGGTCGCAGAGCTCCACGACCGTTCCGGACGGTCCGGCGCTCAGCAGCGGCCGTCCACCGACGGTCGCGTAGGGGCCGAATCCGAGCGCCGCCAGGCGCTCACCCTCCTCGGCGATGTCGTCGACCCAGTAGCCGATGTGATGCACGCCTCCGCCCGGCGGGGCCGCCAGCGGCGTGCCCGGGATCGCCTCCCACAGCTCGACGGCGAACGGGCCGCCCTCGGAGAAGGTCACGTGGCACTCGACCTCATGGTCGTCGCCGTGAGCGTCGGTCAGGGTCAGCACCCGAACTCGCGTGGGGCGCCAGGACACCCCGAACACCTGGGAGAACTCCGCCTTCCCCGTCTCGAGGTCATCGACTGCCACTCCGACGTGCCAGATGTTCTGGCTCATCTCTCACTCCTGCCTCTTGGTGGATCCGTGCGCCACTCACGGTACGCCATAAGTGGGCACTGTGTCCGTTTAGCTGTTACGGTCGAGCCATGACAGGTTCCAGCCGGACGATCCGCGCCGATGCGGCACGCAACCTCGACGCACTCGTCACCGCCGCGGCAGAGGTCTTCCGGGACCTGGGAGCGGATGCCCCGCTCGACGAGATTCCTCGGCGGGCGGGGGTGGGCCGGGCGACGATGTACCGCCACTTCCCCACCCGCGAGCACCTGTTCGCGGCGATCCTCCGCTCACAGGTGGGCACCCTCGTCGAGGCCGCCGAGACCAGGATGGAAGCCACGGACCCCTGGCAGGCGCTGCTGGAGTGGATGGACGCCTACGAGGAGATCGGCGCTCGGTACCGCGGGATGAGTGCCCACCTCAGCGCGGCGTTGCTGGCGGACGAGTCGCCGGTCGGGGAGCTCTGCGCACCGATGAAGACTGCTTTCGACGGCCTGTTCCGCCGAGCGCAGGAGCTGGCCAGCGTCCGCCGCGACATCTCCGCGGCCGATGTGCTCGCCATCGTCTCCGCGTTGCCGCGCGATCCGGTCACGGGCCGAGCGAGAACTGCGCATCTCACGGTGGTACTGGACGGGCTCCGGGCAGCCGCTGCGCCCGCCGCATGAGACGTACCTGGCAACGTGAAGCAGCCCAGCACATGAAGAAGAGGGACAACCCATGGACATCTCCATCATCGGGAGCGGCAGCATCGGTGGCACCTTGGCGGGGCAGCTCGCCCATCGCGGTCACACGGTGAGGATCGCGAACTCTCGCGGCCCGGCCTCCCTCACGCAGCTCGCGGACCGGACAGGCGCCACCGCGGTGGAGACGACCGAGGCCACCGAGCGAGCCAGCGTGCTGTTCGTCTGTGTGCCGATGGGCGCGCTCCCAGGCCTGGGCGCCACGGTCGACGAGCACCTGCCGGCCGATGCCGTCATCGTCGACACCAGCAACTACGTGCCGGGCCTGCGCGACCAACACATCGCCGCGATCGACGACGGACTCGTGGAGAGCCGCTGGGTCGCCCAACAGCTTGGTCGGCCGGTCATCAAGGCGCTGAACACCGTCGGGGCGGCAAGCCTCTCCTCCGGCGGGCGGCCGCACGGAGACCCCCTGCGGATCGCCGCCCCGGTGTCAGGTGCCGACCCAGTCGCGAAGCAGACCGTCATCGCGCTGCTCGACGAGATCGGTTTCGACGGATTCGACGCCGGCGACCTCGAGAGCTCCTGGCGGCAAGGGCCGGGTACCCCCGTCTACACGACGGATCTCCCGTTGGACCAGGCGCGCCGAGCTCTCGACAAGGCCGTTCGTGGCGACACCACGGCCTGGCGGGAGCACATGGCCAGATGAACCAACAGCAAGCAGGCAGCAGGCAGACACGACGCCAGGCGACCGTCACTCCCGTCGCCCACGAAGGAGCAGTCATGAACGGCAAGCTGGACGGCACGGTGGCACTGGTGACCGGCGCGAGCAGCGGCATCGGAGAGGCGACGGCACGCGCCCTCGCCCGCCAGGGCGCTGCAGTCGCCCTGGTAGCCCGGCGCAGGGACCGCCTGGAGGAGGTCGCGGAGTCGATCCGGTCCGACGGCGGAACCGCACTGGAGATCGAGGCGGACATCACCGACGGGACCGCGGCCCAGGGCGCCGTGGAGCGCACGGTGGAGGCGTTGGGCCGGCTGGACACGTTGGTCAACAACGCCGGCCTCATGCTGATCGGACCGTTCGCTCAGGCCCCGGCCGACGAATGGGACCGCATGCTCGCGATCAACGTCCAGGGGCTGCTCCGCATCACCCAGGCCGCGCAACCCCACCTGGTGCGCGCCGCGGAGGACACCCCGCGCCAGGTAGCGGACATCGTCAACATCAGCTCCACCGCCGGACGCGTGGCCAACGCCGGGAACGCCGTCTACAGCCTGACCAAGTTCGGTGTCGTCGCGTTCACCGAGGCCCTGCGCAAGGAGCTGCTGCCGCAGCGCGTCCGCGTGAGCGTCGTCGAGCCCGGCACCGTGGACACGGAGCTCGGGACCCACGTACGCGCGGAGCTCCAGGAAGCCATCGCACGCCAGACCGAAGGGCTGGAGAAGCTGCACCCCGAGGACATCGCTGACGCGATCGCCTACATCGTCACCCGCGACCGCCGGGTCGCGGTCAACGAGATGCTCGTCCGAGCCGGCGCCCAGACATGGTGACGTAACTTCTCGCAACGGAGCATCATGACAAATTCCGGACCGTCTCCTATAGCGGAGAGTTCTCGTTAAGGCATGCGCAGCCCGACCGACGGCGGGGTCGCCCTTAGCCACCGGATGCTCAGCAGGACGCCATCTCGTACGAACACGACGTCGTCGAGCGCCAGCTCCGGTGCCGATCTCGCCGCAGGACGGCGTGGCAGTGCGCTGCGTGACATTCAGTACCTCCAGCCGGAATACGGCCGCTCGAGCGGTCCGTTCAGTGCCATACCAATGTCCCGCCCTGATGTCTTGAATACGCTTCGCGGCTATAGAGCCTCTTCGGCGCCTTGGTGCGATGGTGCACGCCATCGGGTGCCACTTCAAGCAGCACTCGCACCAGTACCAAAAAGATGACTTTGTCGACCCTACGACCCTGTCCCGGTCGATGGGGTCTGTCAGAGTTCGATGGCCGGGGTGGCGTCGCGGAGGTCGAGGCGGTCCAGCATGCGGTTGTACGGCGCGAAGGCAGCTTCGGCCTCGGCGCGGTCGACGTAGCGGGAGAGGTCGTACCGGTGGGACGGGGCGCCCTTCGGCTTGGCGATCACCTCGGCCAGGTGCTCCTGGTCGCGAGCGGTCCACCTCGCCCCGATCGCCGCGTACAGCCGGGGAACCTCCGTGAACGGGTCGGCGGACAGCTTGTGGTAGGGCACGTCCACGATCGAGGACGGCGGCATGCTCATCCGCGTCTGAAGGCCGTTGTTGACCTGGGTGACCACGTGATCCAACACGGTTCGTCCGACCACTTCGGGATCTACCTCATGCTGGACCATGCCCTGCAGGGTCTCCAAGAGACTCGCGCACGAGCCGATGACCGTGACCGGGTCACGGTGGGTCCACACGAACGTGGCGTCCGGGAACACGTGCCGGATCGTGTCCATGTCGCTCAGGTGCCCCGGGTACTTCAGCACCCACCGCCTGGGCTCGCGCCCGTGCTGGAGGACCTGCAGCCCCAGCTTGAGGTACTTGTACTCCGCCAGCACGTCGTAGTCGGCGAGCCACGCACTGTAGGACGGCATCGGCCCGCGCTGGAGCAGCCAGTGCACCCCGTGCGCGAAGAAGAGCACCGACTCCTCCGGTCGGTCGATGTACATCGGGTGCTTCTCCTGCAGGCCGGGAGCGAACAGCTCCATCAGGGACAGACCCTGCTGCAGTTGCTTGATCACCTTCCGCTCCGTGTGCGGGTCGTGCAGCATCGTGTGCTGCAGCTCCCAGGTCAGCGGACCGCGGTGGTCGGGTGACTCCGCGAGGACCCGGTGGGCCAGCGTTGTCGCGGTGCGCGGCAGCCCGCACACGAACACCGGCGCGGTGATCTGCTCCTCGGCGACCTGCGGGTGCTCGGCCAGCACACGGTTGACCCGCAGCCTGTTGGCATACTTCCCCTTGACCTCGTTGCTGATGAGGAACCAGCCCAGCGGCGACAGCCCCGGGATCTCGGCCGCTCCCTCGATGATCCTGCCGAGGTCGTCGGCGAACGGGCGGTCCTGGGCACCTGCCTGCTTCTCGACCTGCGCGACCGCCTTCGCCCAGGACCCGGCCGGGTTCCGGTAGCCCGTGACGAACGGGGCAAGTGCAGTGTTCAGGACTCGGGTGCTGCGTGGGGTACGGCTCACGACTCTCCTCGGTAGTAGCTGGATCTGTTGCCGGTCACGACTCGCACCGTTCACACCTCACCATCGCCGCATAACGGACTATCGGGGCAGCCAGTGGCGGTCAAGAGACGATGCGCCATGCGGAGCACATTCACCCCTCCCACGGACCCTGGCCCGCGATGCCGTGCGGTCGCTGCCCTGTGATCACAACTCGGTGATCACGGTCCTCTGGTGATGCCGAGGGTGGCCGGCAGGGTGGTCGGGCGGCGGAACCGTAGGTCGAGCGCCCAGGTGATCTGGTTGGCGTCGATGGTCAGGGAGGGTTCGACGTGGCGCAGCACCGTCTCGACCGCGGTGCGGACGATCAGCCGGGCTTGCCCTGATGCGGGGCACCGGTGCGAGCCCGCGCCCCAGGCCAGATGGGCACGGTTGCCGAGCCCGTCCCAGGCGCTCGTGCCGCGCACGTGCGGGTCGCAGGCAGCGGCCCCGACCGCTAGAAGGAACGCGTCGCCCGGCTCGATCCAGATCGCCTTGCCCACCAGGTGGCCGCCCTGGAGCGCGAACCGTGGGGCCAGCATGCTGACCGGGGAGGCGTCCCACAAGACCGCCTCGAGCGCGTCGTCGGTCCCCAGACGTCCGCCGGCCAGCCGCCGGGCGAACGCCTGGTTAGTCAGGGCACGCAGCAGTGCCTGCCCCAGCCATGCCTGCAGACCTGCGGACGCGCCGGAGACCAGGGACAGCGTGCCCAGCACGGCCTCGCGGATGCCGCGGTAGCCGTGGTGGGCCGCGAGCAGGCCCGCCGGTGTCATACCGCCGCTCGCGTCCCGCATGGCCTGCCCAGCGATCGGGAAGCTCAGCTCCCCCAACCCCGCATCGTCCAGCACCGCATCGTCGAGCCCCGCGGGGTCCTGGTTGGTTACGGTGTCGCTTGCGAGCTCGAACAGCTGCCGGGCCGTGACTGGGGCCACACCCAGGAGCGTGCCGAACCCGAGCCGTGCTACGGGCTCGACGTACTCGCGCATCAGGTCGACCTCACGGCCCGGGTCGGATCGGGACAGGTCCACCAGCCGGGAGACCATCTCCCCGCACACCGCCCGCACGGCCCGGCCGATCTCAGCCGCATCGATCGCGGCCATGACATCGTCCAGCGGGGCGCGCAGGCGCGCGTGCTCCGTACCAGTGCTCGTCTCGACCCGCTGCCAAACCCCGGCCCGGAACGCCGCCCGGAGATACGCCGGCAGCCCGCCCGCGTCACCGTTCCAGACGGTGGTCTCGGTCGTGACCATGCTGGAGTCCCGAGCCAGGGCAGCGATCGTCGGGTAACTGGTCACCAACCAGGCCCGCGCCCCAGACCCCAACCCGACCGGCGCGACCGCTCCCCACTGCTGACGCAGCCAGGACCAGGCCGCGACCGGGTCTCGGACCGAGAGCACGTCGGCCAGCAGCGGGACATCGACCGGATCGTGCAACCGCACCGGTGGACGGCCCGTCTCCGAGAGCGCCGCGGATCCGTTCGCTGCCGGGTACATCATCTGGCATCTCCCATGGGCTGCACGGTCAGCGGTCGCCCACGACGGGAGGCCACGAGCCGGTCGCGAGACTCCGCCTGGGCGCCACGCGGTGACGCTGGCGCCGGCCAGGACACGCTGAGCGTCCCGTGCGGTCGGGCCAAGAGGCTCACACCCGGGTGGGTGGCGGTCGCAGCCAGGTAGTCCGGGGCCTGGTCAGGCCACCAGTGGAACCCGACGTCACCGCCCCCGGTGGCGGGTGTGGAAGCGGTGCATCGAGTCAGCCATCCGTCGAGTCAGCGCATCGGCGACAGGGCCCTTGCCGACGGAACCGACCTCGATGCCCCCGTCTGGCAGCACGCGGCCCCCGTTGCCCTCGATGTCCACAACGGCGTAGTCAGCGGCGGTCGAGTCCTGCTCACGAGCCACGCAGAGTCCTCCAAGGATGTGCCGACCCGCCGTGCGGGAGTGGTCAAGCGCTGGAGCGGACGGTCGAATCAAGTGATCGTCGAGTTGTTCGATTTCTCACCGGATGCCATTGCATGAATTCACCACGCAATCCACCGCGGACGACTCTACTTCCACGAACGCACGAAAGGGCGCGCCAGCGTTGCATTTTCCGAAAATGCAACGTTGCTTTTCTTAAAATGCAACGGTTTTATCTTGTCAGTGGCAGTTGTCGGGTGGTGCGGTTACGTCTATGACTTCTGAGGCGCCTGCGCGGCACGTTCTGGACCCGACCGGGCAAGATGTGTATGGCGAGATCGACAGGCTGCGCGCCGACGGCCCGGTAGTCCGGGTCGAGATGCCCGGCGGGCTACCCGCCTGGGTGGTCCTCGGATACGCCGAGGCCGTCGAGCTGCTGAAGGTCCGCAACCGGGCCCCGTGGGTGTCCAAGGACATCGCGTACTGGGCCGACTTCATCGCCGGGCTCGTCCCGGCGGACTGGCCGCTGCTGATGTGGGCGATCAAGGCCGGCATGTTCACCGCCGACCCGCCGCGGCACCGGGACCTGCGGTCCTGGGCCGCTCCCGCGTTCACGCCACGCCGGATCAAGCGTCTGGCCCCGGTCATCGAGCAGATCGTCGCCGACCGTCTGAACACCCTGGCACCCGCAGCGCAGGCGGCGCAGGTCGTGGATCTTCGGGCCGAGTTCTGCCTCCCGGTGCCGATCGAGGCCATCGGCGCCCTGCTCGGTGTCCCGGACGATCTGGCCGGCATGTTCCGCTCCGGCGCGGACGCACTGTTCGACACCTCGGTCACGCCTGAGGACGCCCAGGCCCGGTTCTTCGCCTTATTGGGCGCGATCGAGACGATGGTCGACCGCAAGATCGCCGACCCCGGTGTGGACCTGACCAGCGACATGGTCAAGACCCTGGGCACGAAGGACGCCTACACCCGCGAGGTGCTGCTGGAGACGGTGCGGCTGACGATCGTGGCCGGGTACGAGACCACCGGCAACCTGATCGACCAGGCCGTGTTCGCGCTGTCAACCCACCCCGAGCACCGGGCTGCAGTGCTGGCCGGGGAGATCTCCTGGGATGCCGTGATCGACGAGACCCTGCGTTGGGCCGGCATCGCCGCCAACCTCCCGCTGCGCTTCGCGGTGAAGGACTTCGAGCTCGGCGGCGCCCAGATCCACGCCGGTGACGCGATCCTGGTGAACTACGCCGGCGCCGGGCGTGACCCGGCCAAGTTCGACCGGCCCGAGGTATTCGACCCGACCCGCGCCTCCCGGGAGCATCTCGGGTTCGGGCACGGCACCCACTACTGCCTCGGCGCACCCCTGGCCATCCTGGAAGCCAAGACCGCGCTGCCCGCGCTGTTCGACCGGTACCCCGATCTGAGTCTGGCCGAGGACGTCGCGACGATCCCGGCCAACCCTGGGTTCATCACCAACGGGCACGCCCGCCTCCCGGTCCACCTGAGCACCACCAGAGCCTGACCACCGGGGCCTGGCAGCCCAGTGCCGGGGCCGCCACAGACGGCGGCCCCGGCCGACAGTTTGACGAGCGTCCGCCCACCGATGGCCCGGCGCTGCCACCCCGCTTACGTCCCGCCTGGGCTTCGTGCGCCCTGAAACCACCCATTGCTCGAGGAGATCCTGCGTTGTACGGCACTTCTGATGTCCGTCTGGACGACCTGTCCGCCGACCCTGTTCCGGGGCTGCCGCTGCTGGCCGCGGCGACCATGGCCCCTGACCCGGCCGCCGTGTATCGCACGTGGCGGGCGCAGTGGGGCCCGGTGGTACCGGTCGAGCTGTCCGACGGGGTGCTGGCCTGGCTCGTGCTCGACTACGAGGACATCAAACGAGTCCTGACGGGCTGGTCCACCTTCAGCCGCGACGTCGAGCACTGGGCCGCGTTCCACGACGGACGAGTGAGGGAACACACCGGGCTGCACGCGTTCTTCAGCCCACGTCAGAACGCGTTCTACACCGAGGGCGAACGACGCGTGCGGTTACGGAACGTCGTGGACGACGGATTCGCGAGCATCGACGAGACCAAGCTCGTCCGAGCAGTACGAACCGAGTGCCGGAGACTGCTCGCCCAGATCGCGCCCCTGGGTGCGGCGGACCTGGTCGCCTCGTACACCGCGGCAGTGCCGTCGCTAGCTGTGGCGGCGATGTACGGGCTGCCGGCCCAGTTGGCCGACCGGATGCGGCAGTACGCGACCGACATCTTCAGCAACACGGCGGCGGCCGTGCCCGCGTTCGTCGGGTTGAACGCGATGCTGACCGAACTCATCGCCATTCGCCGCCAGGACCCGGGCGACGATCTGCTCTCCGCGATCGTGCACCACCCACGGGCCCTGGACGACGTCGAGCTGCTGGACACCGCGCAGATGATCCAGTCGGCCGGGCACGAGATGTCCGTGGCCTGGACGACCATGGTGCTTCTGCACCTGCTGTCCGACCGCGACTTCGGTACCCGTACCCGCCACGGCCGCCTCGGTATCGACGAGGCCCTGGACCACGTCCTGGTCCACCAGTCCCCCACCTGGCACACCCCCGCCCGGTTCATCACCGGCGACACCGAGCTCGGCGGCCGCGTCCTGCACCAGGGTGAAGCGATTGTGTGCGCGGTCGCGCACGCCACCAAGACCATGCACGAGGGCACGGACCCGATCTGGGGCGCCACCAGTCGCGCCACCCTCGCCTTCGGCGCCGGCGTGCACCACTGCCCCGCCTCGCGCGTCTCACGCATCATCACCAAGACCGCCGTCGAGGAAGCCATGCGAGGCCTGCACGCCCTCAAGCTCGAGCTCCCGGTCACCGACCTGCCGTTCGTGCCCGGCCTCTGGGCCCGCTCCGCAGCCACGCTCCCGGTCACCTACGAACCGGGCCACCTGACCATCCCCGCCCACCAGGCCGCCTCCGCCGAGTGGGACCTCGTCGGCGCCTGACGCGCCCGGGCGACACCGCCAAGACCCGACAGGCCGCCACCGGCGCGCTCCATCACAGGTGGTCCCGACCGCTCCTACGCACCCCACCCGTCTCCTGAGAGGAACTGCTCCATGCCCCGCCCCAACCCGGACATTCACCGACGCCACCGCCCCTGTCAACGAGCGGCCGTCGCGACGGCCGCCGTCGCCGGACTCCTGACCCTGGCGGCGTGCACCACCAGCCTCGACAGCGCTGGCGAGGTCGCCACATCGACGGGCAGCAGTGACCAGGATGACGTGCTGACGGAGGGTGGTGAGCTCCTGATCTGGGCCTGGGAGCCCACCTTGAAGCAGGTCGTGGCCGACTTCGAGGCCGAGTACCCGAACGTGGACGTCGAGCTGGCGAACGTCGGCACGGGCAACGACCACTACGTCGCCCTGCAGAACGCCATCAGCGCCGGCTCCGGCGTCCCCGACATCGCCCAGGTGGAATATCACGCCCTGCCCCAGTTCACCATCACCGACTCCCTCGCCGACCTCACGCCCTACGGCGCAAGCGACCTCGGGCGCACGTTCTCCCCCGGCACCTGGGACGCCGTCACCGGCGGCACCGACGCCGTGCACGCCCTGCCGATGGACTCCGGGCCGATGGCCCTGTTCTACAACCAGCGCGTCTTCGAGGACGCCGGCGTGGCCGTGCCGACCACGTGGGCCGAGTTCGCCGACGCCGCCCAAGCCATCCAAGACCATGACCCAGGCACGTACATCACCGCGGACAACGGCATCAGCACCTTCACGACGTCGATGATCTGGCAGGCCGGCGGCCACCCATTCACCGTCGACGGCACCACCGTCACCGTCGACCTCGCTGATGAGGGCACGCTCCGGTTCGCGACCATGTGGCAGCAGCTCATCGACCAGGGCCTGGTCGCTGATGTCTCGGACTGGTCCGACGAGTGGTTTCAGGGCCTGAGCGACGGGTCGATCGCTGCACTGGTGACCGGGGCATGGATGCCCGCCAACCTTGCCACCGGAGCTGCCACGGCGTCGGGTGACTGGCGGGTGGCCCGCATGCCGCAATGGACCGACGGCGCCAACCAGACCGCGGAGCTCGGTGGGTCCTCCCTCGCCGTCACGCAGGTCAGCCAGAATGCCGAGCTCGCCTACGCGTTCGTGAAGTACGCGAACATCGGCGACGGAGTCGCCACCCGCCTGAACGCCGGCGCGTTCCCCGCCACGATGCGGGACCTGACCGATCCGGCGTTCCTGGCCCAGGAGCCGGAGTACTTCGGGGGGCAGCAGATCAACCGGGTCCTGGCCGACTCCGCCACCCACGTCCTACCCGGCTTCCAGTACCTCCCTTTCCAGGTGCACGCCAACAGCATCTACCCGGACACCGTCGGCCAGGCCTACACCGGCACCACCACCCTGACCGACGGCCTGACTGCCTGGCAGGACGACATCGTCTCCTACGGTCAGGCACAGGGCTTCACCGTCAACAAGTAGGGCCAGCGTTCGAAGGACGACAGAGGGGCAGCCGCGCGAAGCGGCTGCCCCTGTCTCAACGGGTCCAGGCCCGCCAGAACGGGCCGTCGGCGCGCTCGAGCAGAGCGTCCCGGAGCGCGACCGGTGCCATGTCGTACTCCGCCAGGTCCTCCAACGCCAGCCACTGCGGGTGGTGGATCTCCGCTCTGTCGAACGTCTCGGTCGACGTCGGATCTGGGTCTGAACCTTCGGCTTCGAACACCAGGGTGATCACGTTCCCTACAGGGCCCGGGTGGGCGGTGTGGTGTAGAGCGCCCGCAAATCCAGTGACCGTGACCTGCAGCCCGGTCTGGTGTGCCACGTGTTCTTGCAGCGAGCCCTGGACCGACCTGCCCTCCCCGACACGGCCACCAGGCAATGTCATGCGCCCAGTGGCCGTCTCGCGGACCACGAGGACGAAGCCTTGCGAACGGACCAGGGCCCTGACTGTAAGCTCGCGCCCCGCTCCGAGCATGTTCTGTGCATGGCCGAGGGCAGGCTCACGCGTCTCGGGCGGATCACTCACACGGTCGCCGAAAGCACTGCGTGCTCGTGGGATCCGTACGAAGCCGAGGTCCGTGTCCGACTCGACACCCAGCACTGCTCGCAACGCTTCTCGGTACGCCTTGCCCGGCCATCGCGTCAGCCCACGCTCCCACCGCCAGACCTGTTCACGGCTGAGCGTCCCGGCCCGCCCGGTCGTGGCACGGATGTGCTCGTTGACCGCCTCCGCCAGCTCACGACGGGACATAGGCGCCGTCGATCTGGACGGTGAGCTCGTTGCCTCGCGCCGTGCCCGCAAGCGGTCGTTCGTCATACGTCGCCCGGCGCACGGCTCTGCCTGCTCTCCGCACCTGACTCGCCGGAGAGTGTGACTGACAGGAGGGTGTCGTGGGCAGCGTCGCCGGCCAGCCAACCCCGCCAGAGCCAGTCGTCGGTGACCACCCTGCGGGGTACCGCGGGCAGCCGAAGGACGGCGGCGAGGAGTGCAGCGTCGTCTGGTTCGGGGATGCTCAGCCGTGCTTCGACGACGTGGATCGAGCTGCTGTCGACGCCGCGCACAGGGAGAGTGCTCGCCGCGACCTGCACCACACATTCAGCGGAGATCCCGCTGGCCGCGGCCAGGAGCCGCATGCGGATACCCACCTCGACCAGCCGAGGCTCGGCGACCGTTGGTGGAGGTGTCTCGTCGCTCAGCCCGCCATCTGATGCCCGGCGGGGCGTGGAACCGGTCATAGGTCGGGCCTGACGGCGTGGGAAGCCAGGTCGACGATGTCACCGAGCCGTTTGGGCAAGCGACCGTTCAGGACGTTCCCGGTCAGGCCGGCGTTCTTCACGACCTCGGCCAATGCTGACCGGTCCCCGTCGGTGATCGACGCAGTGATCGCCGCATGTCGCAGCACCTCCTGCGCGGCGTACCCGTCGGCCGCCGCCAAGGCCTCTGCGGTGGTCTGGGCGCCGACGGCAGGGGCGGCGGGGTGCCGGTGAGCATGGGCGATGATCGCGACCGCGGCCCCGTATCTGGCCCGGTAGTACACGTACCCCTCCCTCGGCACAGCACCGGCCCGGTACCGGGCCACCATGGCGTCAGTGGCCAGGCGACGGGTCGTGGCAGAGGCGCACAGAGCGGTCAGGCAGGTCGCGGCGTCATAGTCCTCGTCCGGAGACACGCCCGAGCTCGACGCCGAGATCAAGGCCCGGGCGCCGTTCCCGTCCCGGTTCAGGAGGCGGGAGGTGACCTGAGCCTGTCGCCCTTCCAGGAGGCGGTCGTCGTTCCCTGCGTAGGTCGCGGCCAGGACGGCAGCATCGGCCCAGCGTCCCGCCATGGCAAGGGCGAACGTGCCACCGACCACGAGCTGGGTCCGTGCCAGACCAACGAGCTGGCGGTGCTGTGCCAGGGAGGTGTCGATGTCGCCGAATGGCAGGGGCAGACCGTCCAACTGGATGGGCAACCGGCCATGGAGCGCCCCGAGGATCCGGGTCAGCATCGCCACACCCTGGTCCGGGTCGGTGCGCAGGTGAGCACGGGCGCGGCCGGTGGCCGCGCCCACTACTTGTGCCGCTTCCTGGGCCGTCAACGGCCGCGTCAGGTCGGTGTACAGGCCGATATGCCGGGCGCTGATGGTCCGCGCGAGGTCCGGCTGGTGGCAGTCCCTGGCGATCTGTGCGGCACCCGTCAGAGCCCGACCCGCCTCCCGCACCGTGACCTGCCGGTCCGTCGCTGCCGCCGCGGCGCGGGCGGCAGTAGCGACGTGGTCGAGGCGGGTGCGCAATGGCAGGCAGGCCGGACGCGGCCTGGCCACCAGCGGGAAGCACGCGGCGATCTCGCCCCGCCCAACGCGTCCCGTTCGCACCGTGCCCGCGGTGGGCTCCGTGTGCTGGTCTCGGGTCGCGGTCGTCGTAGGCGACACGTGGGTGACAAGGGTGCGTGCGCTGGTCATGGTCGTCATCTCGGGGATCTGTGGTGCGTCAAGGTTCGCGGCGGCGAGGGTGCCCTGGCTGACTGGTGTCGCTGTGTTCGGTGTCATCGTTTGCCCTTGGCCCACAACGCGTTGCGGATCGCGACGGCCAGGACCTGCTGGTCGACCGGGTGCAGGCCGAGCCGGTTCCAGTGCGCTGCCACGGCGTGCCGCAGGTCGCGCTGCAGCGCGTCGGGAACCGTCGCGCTAGGTGTGGGAGTGAATCCCTGGTGGGTCAGGGCGCATAGGCGGCCGCCTGCATCGGCGAGGGCACTGGCCCACACTGCCGCGTATTGGTCCAGGTCCAGCAACCGTGTCGCGGGCGTGAGCAGATAGGCACCGAGCATCTCGGTCAGCCCGTGGGCCCGGACCCTCGCGGCCTTTTCCAGCGGGGTCGCGTCGAGCCAGTGCTGGTCGACGAAGTCCGCCGTATGCGGAGTGCTCAGGCCCGCCGCGTGGCACAGGGCCACGGTCAGGATCCCGGCCAGATGCCGGGGCACGAGCAGAGGATGGTCCTCGCGCAGGTAGTCCAGGACGCCCTGGCTGTCGGCACAGTGCAAGTCCGCTAGCACCAAAGCCCGGGGCCCCGGTACACCGGACAGGTTCCCGACGGGCCGCATCGAGAGCGGGGTCGGCGCCGGTGCGGCCCACCAAGGCCCAGCTCTTCCGGTTGGACCCGCCTGGTTCACCCATGCGGCCGCCTCAACCGCGGGCAAGCCCTGCAGGTAGACGCGCCAGCCCCGGTCCTGGTTCAGGAACCACCACCGAACGCTAGCCTGTGCGCACAACTCGTCCAGAACGTCGGCAAGCACGATCGCCACGCCCGTGCGAGCCTGGGGCCCGGCAGTGAAGACGAGGTCGAGCTGGGACCAGCCGACCACGTCCGCTGGCGCTGGCGTCGGGCTGGGCACCACGATCGTGCCCTGCGTGTACGGCTGGGCTGTGCGGGGCGTGGGCAGGTAGAGGATCGTGCCGCTCATTCGGCCCACCCGATCCCCAGGACGCCGTCGCCACCGCAGACCGGAGACGCGCGCCGACGCAAGGACTCGAACACCAGCCGCGTGCCGAACCGCCCGTACAAGAAGCGTGGCTCGAGCTGGATCGCCCAGGCGACCGCCGCGCGGGCGATCCGCTCGGGTCCCAGTACCGCCAGGATCGGCTCCAGGACGTCGCCCGCCGCGCGCCGGACGTTCCCGGCGTTAGCCTGCGGGTGAGCCCCGCCGTCCGGGACGGGGCGCCGTCCGGCTACAGGTTGGTGCGGCCCCACGTCGGGTCGCGGGCCGGATCCTGCGACGAGAGGTCTGGGTTCTAGCGTGCCCATCTCGGGCCTCCTTGCGTCATTACGTGGAACCCGACCGGTGACGGTTTCTCCAGCGCGTCACCGGTCGGGCGATCTATGGCCGCGATCTGCGTGCGAGCCGCTGAGCACATCGGCTGGATCCCGACCTACGTGCGTGAGAGGTTGACTTCGAGGTGCTCGGTCGAGGAGGTCCCAGGGATCGGTAGGACGACTGGTGACAGGTCGAGCAGGTAGGTGATCGCGGCGCGGGTGTCGGTCGCCAAACTCCCGGCGCCGAGGGGCGCGTAGGGCACGAACGCGAGTCCCTCGTGCGTGCAATACCGGACGACGTCGTGGTCGCCGTCGGTTAGGTTGAGCCGGTTCTGCACGGCGGCGATCGGTGCGGTCTTCAGGGCTGCGTCGATCTGGGTGGTCGTGACCTTGGACAGGCCGAGGTGCCGGATCTTGCCTTCCGCCTGGAGCGCCGCGAGCTCGCCGATCTGGTCGTCGAGCGGGACCTTCGGATCGATGCGGTGCAGGTAGTACAGGTCGATCCGGTCCACCGCGAGGCGGCGCAGGCTCATCTCGACGCACTGACGCAGGTACTCCGGCCGGCCAACGGGCGCCCACTGGTCGGGACCCTGGCGGGTCATGCCGCCCTTGGTCGCGATGACGAGGTCGTCTGGGTAGGGGTGCAACGCTTTGCGGATGATGCGTTCGGCCGTCTCGGGTCCGTAGGCGTCGGCGGTGTCGAGGTGGTTGACGCCGAGGTCGACCGCGCGGCGCAGGACGGCTTTCGCCATGTCCATGTCGGCGGGGTGGAACCAGTGGCCTGGGCCGGTCAGTTGCATGGTGCCGTACCCGATGCGCCGTACGGGCAGGTCCCCGCCGATCGAGAACGTGCCGCCGAGGTCTCCGGGCACCGGCTCTCCGGCGATGTCGGTGGTGCTCACGATGCCTCCTTCATGCCGTGGACCGTCTGGAGCACGAGCGAGGCGGCCTGGTCGGCAACGGCTTCGGGGTCGAGGTTGGTGGTGTCGATGTGCGCGATCCGGGCGCCGGTGGTGGCGAGCCGGTCGGCGGCCTGGTGGAAGTAGTTGATCTCGTTGGTGGTCGAGTCCGGGCGGTCTTGGTATCGGTTGTGTGCGCCGCGGTTGGTCAGCCGGTGGCGGACGATGTCCGGTGTCCCGGTCAGCAGGATCGTGAGGTCCGCGGGGAGAACAGGGAGGTTGAGGGCGTCCAGGAAGGTGGGCTCGACACCGTCGTGGCGCTGCATGGTCATCCCGGAGGTGGTGTAGCGGTCCGTGATGACGATCTGGCCTTCCCTGAGGCGAGGTCCGATCTCGGTGACGGCCTGGTGGTACCGGTCTGCGGCGTACAGGCACGCCAAGGTGTGGCCGGCGGTGGTCGGTGTGAGCTGCCGGGCCAGGATCCCGACCGGTCCGGTAGAGGGCTGTGTGGTGTGGTGGACCGCCAGTCCCATGGCGCGGAGTCGGTCGCTCAGGCTGCTGCACAGGGTGGACTTGCCGACGCCAGAGGGACCGTCGACGGCGACCAGAAGGCCATCACGGTGTGGCGCGGTCATGGCAGTTCGAAGAGGGTCGGAGCCTCATCCGTGGTCGGCGTCGAGTTGCCGCGCTTTCCAGAGCTCGCGATTTCGACGAGGTCGCCGAGGGTTGCCCCGCCGGGTGCGAAGCCAGAGGCGAGGTCGGCGAACAGGCGGGCGGTGACCAGGGCGTCGTAGTCGGCGCGGTGGGCCTTCATTCGTGCTGGCAGGTCGGTGTCCAGATGCCGGTGCTCGACCAGGGCTGTGAGTTTGTACGACTCCAGGTCGTAGCAACGACGGGCGAGCTTCAGGGTGTCCAGTGCGGTCGGGTGGTCCCAGCCGGGCAGCGACCGGTGCAGGACGTCCAAGTCGACGTGGACGGCGTGCCCGACGGGGATCGCGTCGCCGAGCGCAACCAGAATCTCGTCTGCCACGGCGTCGATCGTTGGTGCGCTGGCGACGTCGTCGTTGCTGATGCCGTGGATCTTGCGGGCCTGCCAGGTGATCGGGACCGCGGGCCGCACCAGCCACACCAACGGCTTCCCGACAATGCCGCCACGGACGGGCACGGCGGCGACCTCGACCAGGTCCGGTGGCCGGGCGCCGTTGCCCTCCACGTCGACCACGACGTAGTCGACGTCGTCCCATCGGGTCGTTGCGCTCATACCGGCTCCTTCGACGTCGTCTGGTCGGCAGCATCCTGGTCGGTGGGCCAGCCAGTGTCGGCGCGGCCGTGCAGGCGCGGCTTGTGGGGGTGACGCTGGTCGTGGAACTGGAACCCGAGGCCGTGCTGCAGGAAGTAGCGGGGCTGTTCGTCCAGGCCAGCCACGATCGCGGCACGCTCGGTGATCTCCACGATCTCGACATCCTCTCGGCCGGGCAGCCGTCGCGCGAGGTCACGCACCGCATCGTGCGTGGGCTTGTCGTGGTGCTTGGCGCACAGAGCGAGCTGCTTGGCCGGGCAGATGTCGCACAGCTCCCGGATGCCGTAGTGCCCGTTGTAGTCCGGCACTTCGTGGGCGAATGAGACCGAGCAGCTGGTCTTGCGGAACAGCGGCCCGCCGCCGTCGGCGAACGCCTCGAGCACGCGGCGTTCCAATGTCTCGGGAACGATCTTGCGGCGCGCGGTGCCCTCGTAGGGTTCGGGCAGGTTGTTGGCCTTGTAGTAGTCGGCGATCTCGTCCCGGTAGAACAGTCCGGTGAATACGGTGCCGTGGGCGTGGTGGGACAGTTCGACGGCCTTTGCCATGTGCTCGGGCGTGTCGTTCAGACCGGGTACCAGGGGCCGCCAGTACAGGATCACGCGGTACCGGTCGGCGTGCGCATACAGAGTCTTCAAGGACCGCTCGGCGATCTCGCTGTTGACCGGCTCGATCCGCTTGTCGCTGATCCCGGAGTAGGTCACCAGGATCGTGACCCGGATGTTCGTCAGCCGGTTGAGGCGGTCGCAGTCCTCGGGGTCGACGCGGTAGCGGGTGATGACCAGGACGTGGTTGGTCAGGCCGCGTGAGTCCAGATCCTCCAGGACCGTGAACAGGTGCTCCTTGACGCGGGGCAGGAACGGGTCGGTGGCCCGGTTGAAGACCTGCACGGGGGTGTGGTGCGCCTGGAAATAGGGGTGCGCGACCAGTTGCCGCACGGCCTCGTCGTCGGGCATCAACGCCCGCGGCTGGGTCATCTCCCATACCCCGTAGGTGTGGCGGATGCAGTAGGCGCAGTCCAGGGGGCAGCCCTGGATGTGGTTCAGCGACAGGCCCGACTTGCGGTAGTCAACGACGCTGCGTGCCGCTTCGGGCAGCTGGGCGATCTGGTCGGGGGTCAGCAGTGGGACGGTGACCGGCACAACAGCCTCCAGAGAGAAGTCAGTGGGCGACGAGATCTACGAGGTGCTTGTGGTGGCTCCATCACCAGGGGCCGGGTCAACTGTGCATCTCGGGCTGCGGCGGGCAGGAGGGCATTCTGGCTGCTCAGGTCCGGCATTCTGCGAAGCCGTGTGTCCCGTAGGCAGTCAGCGGACTGATCGTCGGCGGTCGGTCAGGTCGTTGATGATGGTGGTCACTCGACCCACGCTGTCCCCAGGACGGCGTCGGCGCCCGAGACCGGCACTGCGCGGCTCTGCAGCGCCTGGAAGACCAGTCGCGTGCCGAACCTGCCGTGCAGGAACTCGGTGTCCTGCGGGTCGGGCAGAACCCTGCTGGTGCGGGACACCGCATCGGCGGCAGCCCCGACACGATGGGTCAGCATCGAGGTCCGTGCCTGAACAGACGCGAAGCCTTCCGCGTCCTCGGCCGCGCGCAACACCGTCAAGTACATGCCGCCCGTCCCGGCATACAGGTCCGGCTCGGTCAGGACATCGAGCTGGGACCGAGTTAGGCACGACGCAATGACGCCCTCCGCGGCTATCCGAGCCTGCGGGTCGCCTAGCGCGATGGCCGCCATCTGCAACGCCCTGCCGATGCCCGGCGTACCGTGCGCCCAGGTCGGAGCAGACGGCTCCTGACTGGTGCTGCCGCTCTCCAGCTCGTCCCAGCCGATACGCGTCGGCCACCACACCACGCCGTCGCTTGTCTGCTGACGCCACCGTTCGTACCAGGACGCGATCTGCCGGATCGCGACGTCCTGGCCCGGCACCGCGTGCCCGGCGCGCGACGCCGCCGCGAGGACCGCCAGGATCCCGGCTCCGCCCCGGGCGAACCCAAGATACGCATGCCCGCCAACCCCGTCCATGGCACCTGGTGCCGTCGGTGAGGACGACCGCGCGGTGCTGCTCCACCAGCCAGGGACAGGCGCGCCCTCCAGCACTCGGTTGCGCGCACGGTCCACCAGATAAGCCAGAGCCCGGACCAGCGTCGTATGCAGCACCTCAGCCTGCTCCGGGCCGGATGCGGCCGGGTCCTCAGCAACGTGCACAGCGCGGCGCAGCAGGACCGTGGTGAGGCCAGCGAGTCCCGTCATGAGGTCGAACTCGCCGCTGCTCACCGGGGTGCGCTCGCGCCAGCGGGCCGCTGCCTCGGCAAGACGGTCGTTCACGAGGGCAACCAACGATCCGTCCAGCTCGGCGAGCTGACGCGCCCACCGCGCGCGACCTGCCGGACCGGTCGCATCCACAACGAACGCCAAGGCGGGAACTCCGTGGAACAGGTTCGCCCGCACGGAGGTGTCCAGCGCTACCGAGGTGGCCGCGAGCAGGTGGTCCGTCACGTCGTCCCACGAACCCTGACTGGTCAACGCCATCTCGACCGCGACCAGCGTGCGAGCCAGCTCCCCGTCGGCCAGGGACTGAGGGGTGGAAGACGACATGCCTGGGCTGGAGCGGTGGTCGCTGGGCCGGTGGCCGGCGCCTCGCATGGCGATCACGGCTTCGGCCGGATCGTCATGCCGTCAGCCGCGCAGCGCCCGGGCAGCAGAAGCAGGGGCGTCAGTTTCGGGCTGGAAGGGCGCGGGTGGTGGGTGCCCATGTGGTCTCTCCTGTAGTGCTATGGACCCGGTCGGTGACGGTTTCTCCGGCACGTCACCGACCGGGAGTTGTGGGCGTCCAGAGAGCGATTCCGCATCGGACGGCCGTGCGAGGTTCGGCCACATGGGACCGGTCGCGATGTCCTGGACCGTTCACCAGGGCATGGTGATATCGAGCCAGAAGGAGCCATGCTCGGAGTCGGGGCGCCACCGGGGCCGCCCGCTGGACTCCAGCGGGTAGACGTACCCGGCCGTGACGAGCACTCGTTCCAGATCGAGCCTTGTCGCACCTGAAGCGGCGGGGAGATCCGTGCGGCGAGTCCAGCGCAGGTCGGAGTCTCCCTCCCAGACCTCGCACGCCACGATCTGGAATCGCAGCGCGTCGAGACGCACACGGAGCGCCAAGAAATAGGTGCGCGACGGCGCCTGGACCGCCAGCGCACGCACCTGGTCGATCAGCTCGGTAGGCGGTGCCATCATCACCGTCGAGACACCCGGCTTCCGGCTAGCTCGGCGACGAGGTCGCGAAGCACTGCGGCAGCACCGTTCTGGGCCAGGGACCCGGTGACGGTGTCAGCGGCGCGACGTACTTCCGCGGGCGCGTTGCCCATGGCAACCGCGTGGCCTGCCCACGCCAGGGCAGGCAGATCGTTCAGTCCGTCACCGACGAACACCGTCTCTTGTGGAGCAACACCTAGCGCCGACCGCACGGCTTCGAGCGCAGTCGCCTTCGACACCCGTGGCGGTGTGACGTCCAACCAGTGCGGGCCGTTGATGTTCACCGTGACGTCGAGCGAAGCAACCAGCTCGTGCAGATACTCCACAGCGTCCCGGCCGGCCA
The DNA here is from genome assembly GCF_014137995.1 of Promicromonospora sukumoe. Lineage (NCBI taxonomy): Bacteria > Bacillati > Actinomycetota > Actinomycetes > Micrococcales > Promicromonosporaceae > Promicromonospora > Promicromonospora sukumoe. The sequence continues at coordinate 1,813,308 of NZ_JACGWV010000001.1, read as the reverse complement.
GGACCAGACGAGGTGTCTGGACGCGCTCCAGCACCTCCTGGGAGACCACGTACTGGCGCCCGTTGAGCTGTCCCGGGTCGAAGAGTTCCGAGACGTGATAGCCCCAACCGATGTCCTCGGCACCGGTCTTGATCCCCGGAACAACGCGTCGTGCAAGTTCGAGCACCGAGCCGCCGGCCAGGGTGTGGCTGTCCTCGAGCTCGTAGCCCCCCGGCCAGGTTGAGTCCACTCGGGCGGTCACTGCACCGTTGGACGCCACGACCCTGGTGCCGTCCAGGCCAAGAGCGATCGCGACCGGCAGCGCGCCTTTCAACGACCGTCCTGTCGCCAGGACGACGTCGATGCCGGCCCCGACGGCGTCGGCTACTGCCCGCCGGGTGGGTTCCGGGACATCGATCCCGGAGTCAGGCACGAGCGTTCCGTCGATGTCTAGGGCGACCATCCGGCGGATCGGACGCACGTCGGTGACGGTCATGCCGGTCCCGCCGTGAGGCTGCGGAGCTGGGCACGGATGTGGACCTCATGCCCATCGATGTCGCCAGACCAGTCGGTGGTCCCCGGAACGAGCATTCGGTGGTCCATCGGAAGCGAGCAACCCAGAGCCCTGGCAATCTGCTCGCCCTCTGACAGGTCGTGGGGGTGAAGGCTGATCCGCCCCCGGTTCAGCGTCACCGTCTCGATCCGGTCCTCGCCTACCGTGGCCAGCACCTGGGCAACGACGCCCAGCGCACGCACCAACGAATCGGGACTCGTAGCGGTGGTTTTCATGGATCCTCCTCGCGCAATACGCGTTTCCCGGTTGAGGAAACGGCGTCACGCTGCGATCGGCAGTGGAATAACGATCGACCACGTGCGACAACGCGCAGGAGGGCATTCTGTAAATTGCTTTCCGGCAATCTGGTCCAGATTGCTACCGGCCTCGGAGACAGGCAAGTCCCCTCCGTGAAAATCGTCAGGCCAGCGAACTCGGTCGGGAGGTATCACTCCAGAATGCCGGAACAGCTCGTTCAGAATGCCCTCCCCCACGAGCCCCGCTGACCGCACAGTGGCCTGGAGCGCGCGCCGACCCGGCAAGCGTCCGCGCTGTTTGACCCACCTCGCCTTGAAGGAGGCATCGTGTCGATCACCGCTTGGCTGCGCCCCCACGTCCATACAGCGCGGCGCCGTGAGCAGGCGACGATTCAGCACCGTGGCGCACCGATCCAACCCACCCTCCCGTGAGCGAGCAGAGCAGCACCGGCGTCTTCGTCGCGGTCGACGGGCCCAGCGGTGTCGGCAAGTCCACCCTGACTCGGGCGCTCACCATCCGCCTTGCAGACGACGGGCATACGGTGCACCGGACAGCGGAACCGTCCGACGGACCTATCGGCTCGCTCGCACGCACGCTGACGAACACCGCCGACGGCCTCACCCTCGCTTGCCTCTACACCGCGGACCGGCATCACCACCTAGCGCACGAGATTGAACCACGGCTGGCGACCGGAACAATCGTGATCACCGACCGCTACATCGCCTCGGGCCTGGTGATGCAACGGCTCGACCATGTTGACCCCGACTACCTCCGCGCCCTGAACGAGCCGGTCCGTGTACCGGACCTCCTTCTGGCGCTGACAGCAGACGAGGACGTCATACGACGACGTCTGACCCGACGCGGGACGCACAACAGATACCAGGACCAGCGTGCCTCCAGCCAGAGTGAGGCGGCGTACCACCGGGAAGCGGCTCAGCACCTCGGCGGCCGGGGCGCACTGGTCCACACCATCAACACAACGAACCTGACCACTGACGCGGTCGCCGCACTCGCGCACAGGTACGTACGAGACGTGCTCGGCGCGCTCGGAGATACCGCCGCGTGATCGGCGCCATCCCACCAGGGCGTGCGCAACCGCGACGCTTGCGCTGGCAGACAACCAGCGCCAAACCGCCGCGGTCAGCGAACGTGTGGAGCCTCCGAGCTTGCGGGAAGACAACTCGCCGAGCGCATCCTGGCTTTGCTGCAAGACACCACGGCGAGCTCACTGCGAGCTCCCGCTCACTCGCATCGCGCCACAACTGAAGCCGGTGATCACCGACGCGAAGTAGGGCCGCCCGATCGGATATGCGCCAAGTTCGGCAGCACGTGGCGGCGTGCCAGACTTGCGGCCATGCTTTCGCCGACCGTGAGACAGGACGCGCAGATCCTCTGGGAATTTCACCAGATGCCCGACGAGGATCGTGCGACCGACGTCGCGATCGGCCTCGGCGGCCATGACATCAGCGTGGCGGAGCACACCGCGGCACTGTATCGGCGGGGCAGGTTCCCTCTGGTGGCGTTCAGCGGTGCTAACGCACCCACGACCGTCGAGAAGTTCCCGCGTGGTGAAGCGGTGCACTTTGCTGAGCGCGCTGAGCAGCTCGGTGTTCCACGTGAGGCGATGGTGCTGGAGACGAAGGCAACCAACACCAGTGAGAACTTCACGTTCACGCGCGACCTGCTCCTGAGCCAGAAGATCGATCCGGGATCGGCGACGATCATCAGCCGCCCCTACCAACAGCGTCGCGCGTGGGCAACGGCCCGAAAGGTCTGGCCCGGACTCGAGGTCGTGTGCTCGGCGAGGTGGCAGTCGCTGGAGGACTACATCGTCTCGATCGGCGACGAGCAGCGGGTGTTGAGCATGCTGGTCGGAGACACGCAACGGCTGTGGGTCTACGCCGACGCCGGGTTCGCTGTCCCGGTCGAAGTCCCCGACGACGTGCGGGCCGCCTACGAGCGGCTAGTGGCCGCCGGATACACCAGCCGACTGGTCAGTGTGTAGACCAATTCAGGTCAGGGGCACATCGGCCGCCCGGGCCAGCCGAATCAGGTCGACGCCGGGTCGGCGGTTCATTGTCTCCACGAAAGCGGACACGATCTGCTTGGTGATGTCGTGGTGGCGCACCTGCGACGGCGCGACCGCTTCAGCGTGCACAAGGGTGGCGAGTGCTCCGTCTCGGTCCCCCGCTGCAAGGTGGGCGCGGGCGACGTCCAGGTGCAGACGGACCCGCCGCTCGATCGGCATATGCCCGACGTCCAACGGCGCTCCAACAGCCAGGACGGTGTCCATGTCGCCCAGCACCGCCGCGATGTTCGCTCGGTGGATCGCGACATTGGTGGGACCGAACGCCGTCCACAGATCGTTGCGGTCCATGCCAGCCACCAACGCCGCATCATGAGCCTCATCCAGGTACGCCGCAGCTCCGGCGTTGTCGCGGTCGGCAGCCAGAAGCAGCGCGCCTGTCAGCAACATCGTCCCGTAAACCGCCGCCGATGCGACCGTCTGCGACATCCGGCGCTGGAACTCACTTGTGGCTCTCTCGACAATGGTCAGTGCGTCAGTCCGGTGGCCGGCAGAAGCCATCGAGAACGCCGCGGTGCGCAGCAGAGACATCCGCAGAGTGGGATCGCCGCTTGCTTCGGCAGCCGACACACCTCGGTCCGCAGCGATCCAGGCGACGTCCGCGCTGCCCGCCTTGGACAGAACGATCGCGCCGACTTGATTGGCCAACGCGAGGACCCGCGCATCGGTAGGCCCGCCCCGAAGTTCCATCGCACGCAGTACCCGCAGCGCCGAGGAGGAAGCGAGAGCGGCAGCTTCGAAGTTGCCTGCCTGGTACGCGTCGAACGCAGCACCGATCCCCGACCGCGCTGAGGACAGGTCAGCGCGGGCGACGTCGGTGCCGGTTGCCGGGGCGTAGGTGAGCAGCGCTCCACGCAAAAGGTCGATCGCGGTGTCGGGAACGGCGCTGCTCCTCCCGGTCGTGTGATCCTTGTCAGCCCACGTCGCGACCCAGCTCGCAGTGTCCGGACCGCCCGCAGCCGATCGCCCTCGCCGAGTCTTGTGGAAACCAAGCTCCGAGTCCCTGGCGACGCCGAGCACTGCCCGCAGACCCTCCCGGTATTCGGCGTTCGGCCAGCGGATCAGCCCACGCTCGTAGCGCGCAAGGGTGTCGACGTCGAGACCGCTCTGCCTGCCGGTGGTGCGCCAGATGTACTCGTTGACGGCCTGGGCGAGCTCGGCACGCGTCATGGACGTTCCGCTGCCCGACGGCGATGGAGTCACCTCGCGGCGTCGCCGCAAATGATCATTGGCCACGAGCATCCCTCCCGCAAAGCGGCTCGATCCGCTCTGGTCCCCTATCAGAGTAGTGACCACTCCCACATCGACGTGTGACTGGGTCCAGATTGCCGGACCGAAGTTGCCAGATTGCCCTCTAACACCGAGGCGGCGGTAACGGTCTCCGCACCGCACGCCACTGCCCCGGTGAACCTGTTTCGCAGCGCAGGCCCGACAGCAATGCCCGCACGGTCATGCTCGACGAGCCGGAGTCGTCTGGGCAGGGGCAGCAGCAGCGATCTCGCCGGTATGTCACTGTCGCGTCGGTAGGCTGGGTTTCTGCCCGTCAAGTCCCGCCACGGGATCTCGCCGGCGGCCGCAGTGGTCGCCAGCCACTCTCTGGAGCCGTGGAGCACCGGCACGGCCCAGTGCGTCATCAGAAAGGGCCGCCATGATGCACTGGGCCAATTCAGCGGGCAACGTCGGCCAGACGCCAGGATCAGCAAGCTAGGCGCCCGAAATCGGCCATCCAGCGGCTCGATCTCGTCCTGTTCATTTCAGAGCCCAAGGGATCGGCTCGATGTATTGGCGAGGGCGTCGAGCGGCCGGACGTAATGGCGGACCAGGGTGGCGACGTCGCGATGATAGGTCCGTGCAGAGAGCCCGACGTCGCCGTGAGTTGCCGCACCAGCGTCAAATAGCACTTGGCCGGTCCTGTACCTGTGCCGGCGAAACGACACATTCCGGGAGTGCGCTTATGCTCGTGGCGTTATGAAGCACGCTGCGACCGGCGACTTTTCGCACGAGTTAGATGTATATTCCTGGTCATCGGAACATGCACCCGTCACCATGGCTCCATGGAGACGATGCGGCGGTTCCTCGTCCTGACCCCGGTATCACTCGGGGTCTCCACCGTGGCATTCGTAACCTACTCGGCGGTCAGCACCGGTGGCTCTATCAGGCCAGAGGTGGAAACCGCCCTTTTCGTCGCGCTCGTGGGGGTCGCGATCGTGCTCGTGGCGGTATTCCTCGCCGCACGCCTGCTCCGTCCGCTGGGGGTGGACAACGCATGGGCCGCACTAAGCCTGGCCCTCGGTTTGGCCACAGTCGCAATGGGCATCACCTACGCCGGAGCCGAACCGGACGAGTGGGGCATGCTTCTCTTTGAGGTGGCTGTCGGTGTGCAGGTACCCGCTTGGCTGACGTACGCCGTCGGGCTGCTGGCCGGTGATCTACGGAACCGAGCCGCTCGGAGGCGTGTCGACCCCACCGACGCGGCGTGACAACCTGTCACTGCGAACCGATTCCAGCGTTGGGCGGGCAGGACGACTTTCAGTCACCGTTGTCTCAGGCGTGGTTGCCCGGCCGCGGACCGGTTCCGGCGGGTGCACGAGCACGTCCTGCACTTCTACCGTGGCCCCTGGCGCGACCTGTACCACCAGACACCCCGCACCCACGTCGACCAGCGCGGGCGCCACTCCCCCACCACGACGCGGCATGCGGGACCGAGCACGCACGCCGGGTACGGGCCCTCGACCTGGACCGAAACCGGCACCCGTCTGGTCGAGTCCGTGCTCCACGCCCCGAAGGACCACACCGGGTCGATCACCCCGACCGAGAAACCCGTCAGCGTCCTGGAGCTCTTGATCAGCTACGCGTGCCCATCCGGTGGCGTGGTCCTGGACCCCTTTGCCGGCTCGGGGTCGACGGCGGTCGCGGCCCGGCACACCGGGCGGTCCGCGGTGCTGATCGAGAAGCGCGAGAAACAGTGCGAGACCACCGCACGCCGCCTGTCCCAGGCCGTGCTGGACCTGGGCGACTCCATGTGAGAGAGCTTGTCAAAGCGAAGACCACGCTGGTGTCTCCCCCGACATGTTCCCATCATTCGCGCTCCAGGGTGGGTGCGAGCGCCGCCCTGACGAGCCACTGCCCTGCACCGGCGGTCTCAAGCCAGGCAGTGCGGGCACCGGCCACGCTCGCAGTCACGGACCCGCCTGGGAACCGGGCCAGGTCCGGGCCGTCGTAGCCGGAGGCCGACGGCGTCGCGCGGTACAGGTAGGACGCCGGCTCCGAGTCCTGCACCCCGGGCTCGGTACTGGTCCACGAGAGCACGCCGCCGGCGGCGCGGAGGTCGTCGGCGACGCCGTCGGGCAGCCGCACGATGCTGTCGCTGTCACCGACTCGGTCGACGACGTACAGGTCTCCGGGGCCGTCGGCGCCGAGGCTGACCGTCCACGCGATGACGTCGTCCGAGACCGCGATCTGGGTGACCACGGACGAGGAGTCGTGCTCGAACTCCATCAGCAGAGTGCCGGTCGGGTCGACGCCGCCCAGGTCGTCGAACAGCCGGATCGACGTCGTACTGGTCTCCCCGGAGCCGGGGGTCAGGATCGCGGCCATCGCCTCGTCCTCGTCCGCAGCGAGTGCGGTGACCCCGGCCGCGAGCTCCGTCGGCGTGCCCTCGTCGTCGAGCGTCTCGGCGTACAAGCGGGTGTCGTCTGCCGTGTCCCCGGCTGTCCAAAGGGCATGGTCCAGTGTGGTGGCGATCAGCCACACGTTCTCCTGGCTGGTGACCAGGGGTTCCGTCGAGGAGGTGATGCCACCGCCGGCCAGGCTGGCCGTGCTGACGAAGTTCGCGCGGGGTGACGTGCCCGCGGCCGCGTAGTCGCTCCAGACCACATGTTCTCCGGTCACGGCGAGGCCGGTCGGGGACGCCCTGCGGTCCTGGTACCAGGTCAGGGTGGTCGAGGAGCTGCCCGACCCGTCGCCTGCCCAGCCGTCTGCCCGGATGCTTGCCTCGTCGGTCGTGTCGTCGTCGTCGAGGAGCTCCCTGCTGTCGAAGGTCCAGATGTGGCCCGTGCCGGCGAGCCCGCGCGGCTCCGGGAGCGGCTCCCCGTAGGCAGTGACCGGCAGGCCCTGGTCGTCGAGGACACCAGGCGTTACCACCTCGATGTCGGCGTCGTAGCAGGTCAAGGGGCGGGCGTCGGGAGTGTCGACCACCACGGGGTCGACGAGCGGGCCGACGTCGAGGCCGGAATCCGGGGCGCGCGCCGGCGTCGGCCCGGGCAGGTCATCGGGGCACGCGAGCCGGGTGTAGCCCGCCGGGTCCGGGCCGGGGCCGAACCAGTCCGTGCGGCCGTCGTCGAGCAGGCGGGCGATCAGCTCCCCGCCCGGCAGCACCACCGGCCCGATTCCAGGCAGCGGCACCGGCCCCCGGGTCAGCACGCCGAGCACCACCAGCAGCGCCAAGCACGCCGCACCAACCGCCTGACCCGTCCGACGCCGCCGCAGCGCCGCCCGGCTCCGGTCCAGCACCACCTGCTCGTCGACGACCACCGGCTCGACCACCTCGGCATGCGCCGTCAGCAGGTCCCGCAGGCGGGCCAGCCCCCGCGAGTTGGCCGCCTTCACCGTCCCGACCGCGATCCCGAGCTCGCGAGCGACGTCCGCCTCGGGCAAGTCCAGCAGGTGCCGCAGCACCACCACCCGCCGCTGGTTGAGCGGCAACCGGGCCAGCCCGCGGACCAGCTCGTCGCGCAGCACCACGTGCCCAGCATGGTCCGACGTGGGTGGGATGGGGATGTTATCGTCGCCCGGGAACGACTCTCGGTGTGCGTGGCGCCAGGCGTCGATGCGCAGGTTGACCAGGATCCGCCGGGCGTAGGCACGTGCCGTACCCGGCTTGACCTTGGCCCAGGTGCGGTAGACCCGCTCGAACGTCGACTGCACCAGCTCCTCCGCCCGGTGCCGGTCACCGCACAGCAGATACGCGGTGCGGTGCAGGTAGGTGCTGGAGTCCCGGACGAACGCGGTGAACTCCGCATCCCGGGTCCGCGGCACGTCGACCCGCACGTCGAGCGGCGGACCGTCGCCTGCCCCGCCGTCGCTCGCTGGCGTGCTCACCTGAACTCGCTCATCATCGCTACGCTTTCCCACCTCATGCCCTCCCCTACGGAGAGTGTCAGCTAAAGGTTGCCCGGTCGGTCGATCGACCGGAGGCTCCCACCGATGGCAGGCGGTCGCAAATGTGCGCTCCCGAGTGGTGAAAGCCCGTCAGTTGGGAAAGACCGAAAGCGGTACGCCGAGCATTTCCGCCGTCGCCTCCCACAGCTGCGCCTGCTTCGACGGATCGGTCGCTGCAGCGCTCGGGACGGCGACGAAGCCGTCGTGCATGTATGTGCCGCTCTGAATGTTCTGGGTGATGCCAGCGATGACGTTGGCTGCAGCACGGCTGACCGGTTGGCCTGCAGATCCTGGGAACATCGCGTGCAACAAGGGGGTGTCGGTCAGGCCAGGGCAGATCGCGACGGCGGCTGGCCCGGCGTCACGAAGGTGGCGAGCGAGCCATTGAGTGAACGTCACGATCGCGAGCTTTGACCGGCGATAAGCCTCGAAGGCCTCGTAGCCGTTCTCAAGCTGAAGGTTGTCGAAGTCGAGGGACGCGCCGCGGTGTGTCTCAGAAGAGATATTGACGATGCGCTCGCGTACGACGTCCCTCAGTTGAAGGGTGAGCGAGACCATCGCCAGGTAGTTGACCTGCCAAGCGAGTTCGTTGCCGTCGATGGTGACCACGCGCTGTCGGGCCGGGGGCGCAACGGCGTTGTTGACGAGCAGGTCGAGGTGCCCAACGCGCTCGCGTACGCCATGGGCGAGTTCGGAGACGTCGCTGAGCCGTGAGAAGTCAGCTTGCAGGTACTCGACTCGTGCGCCGTGCGTTCGTAACCGCTCGATCAATGCCCGCTGCTCGGATCCCGGTTGAGGGCCTTGCACGAGCAGGGTCGCGACCTGAGACGCGAGCCGTCCGGCGACAGCTTCTCCGATCCCGCTGGTGGCGCCGGTGATGAGGACCTTCTTGCCCGTCAGTTCCATCCGTTCTCTCCTTCGTGCTTCCGTGTCCGCGGTGGCATGGCGTTCCGTCGTGGACGGCGATGTCGGCTCTGATCCGAGGCGTGGAACGGCGCACTGCGTCTGCTCCCCACCTGTACTGCAGCCACGTGGGTGTGCGACTGTCGGCCGCGCGCCGCACGAAGGCGCCGCCTGTTCGGGCGGCGCCTTCGGGGTCAGATGGCCCGCTCGGAGAACGTCAGCACTCGTTCGCCCTGGCGGATGTGGCCCAGGGCGAGTGCGCCGTCCCCGGTATCCGTGGCCTGCTGGAACGCGGTGAGCGTGGGCCAGATGTACTGACGGATCTCTGCTACAGATCCCCCATCGTCGACAGGGACATTCACGATCGCCCGAAAGGCCCCCAATTGGTCGGCCACCGCAGCGGCCGACGTGGGTGCCGGCGTGCCACGGCGGACGATCTCGAAGAGAGTCACGAAGCTGGGCGCGTCGCGATCAGACCAGATGCGGTCGGCGAGCGGCCGCGCGGCGGCTGTCGTGCCCGCAGGGAGCACGTTCTCGGTGACGGCGACGAACTCGAACTTCTCCTGATCGACAAAGGTTGCTTCGTCGGGCTGCACGTTGCGCGAGTACTCCGGGTCCTGGGCCAGACTCTGGCTGGCCTGGAGGTTGTCGAAGGTGACCTCGCCGATGCCGTAGTAGGGCGAGTCGCCGCTGATGTCGGCCGCGCCGAGGATCCGGTGGTTCTGGATGTAGCGGCGCATCAACCGGATGCCTCGCGACAGCGTGCCGTGGGGGTGTCGCCAGTGATCCTGGAACTCCTGCGGCGTCAGCCCTACCTTCGGCGGGGTGAGGATGAGGAGCTTGACCTGTCCTTGCATGGTTTCCTCTCTGGGGCTCGCGGCTCGACGCGGCGCCACCGTGAGTGGTTTCGTGTGGTTCAGCCTTCGGGGCGGTCGGACCCGTTCGGGCCTGTCGCGGGGTGGAGCACTGCCTTGGCGACGCGGCCGGAGCGGGAGTCGGCCAGGGCCTTGTCGATGTCGTCCAGGGGGTAGTGCGTCTCGATCTTGTCGATCGGGAAGCGGCCCTGGAGGTAGAGGTCGACCAGGCGGGGCAGCAGGATCGAGGGTGCGCTGTCACCGAGCGTCGAACCGCTGACCTTGCGGCCGCCGAGCAGGAGCCAGGGATCGAACTCCAAGGCCTGCCCCTGGGCGACGCCCGTGATGACGGCGTGCCCCATCTCGCCGAGCACCTCGACGCTGGTGCGCATCACACCGGCGTTTCCCGTCGCTTCGAGGCTGAAGTCGACTCCCGTCCCGCCGACGATCGCGCGCACCGCTGCCGGCACGTCGTCGGTGCTGGTGGTGTCGATGACGTGGGTCGCGCCGACCTCGAGTGCTCGGTCCAGCTGGGGCTTCTTGCGGGCAACGGCGATGATCGTGCTCGCGCCCGCGACCTTCGCGGCCATGATCGCCGTCAGCCCCACGGCGCCGAGGCCGAAGACGGCGATCGAGGAGCCGGGCGTGACCTGGAGGACGTCCAGGACCGAACCGGCTCCGGTGCGGACACCGCAACCGAAGGGCCCAAGGACGGCCGGGTCGACGTCGGGCGACACCTTGATCGTGCTGGTGGCGTGCGCGACGGCGTAGGTGGACCACGACGACTGGTAGAAGAAGTGGCTGTGGACGGGCTGACCGCTCTGGTCGGTCAGGGAGGTCGACCCGTCGCTCCTGCCGCCGGAGAAGTTGATGTCGTAGTGGTGCTCGCAGTACGCGGGCTTGCCTGACACGCAGGCGCGGCAGTGCCCGCAGTTCGCGCTCGTAAGCAGGACCTTGTCGCCGGGCTCCAGCCCGGTCACGGCCCTGCCGACCTGCTCGACGACACCGGCGCCCTCATGTCCGAGGACCACGGGCGGGGTGGCGAGCTGGTCGAATCCTTCGTCCAGGATCTCGATGTCGGTCGCGCAGATCCCTGCGGACTCGATCCGTACCAGGACCTCGTCATCGCGAATGGGACCGACGTCGAGATCTTCCAGGCTGATGGTCTTCACGTCGCGCATGACGGCGGCATGTGTTGCGGTCATGGTTGTCTCCGAATCGTGGTTCGCCGAACGGTCACGGCTGGTCGGTGGGCCGCACGACGATCTCGTTGACCGCAACCCGGCGGGGGTTGGTCACGATGAACGCCGCGGCCTCGGCGATGTCTTCGGCGTGCAGTGCCTCGACCTCACCGAACATGGCGGTGAAGCCCTCGGCCGCACCGTCCTTCTGGTCGAACAGCTCGCTCTCAGTACGACCGGGCTCGACAACCGAGAAGCGGACGTTGCGCGTGGTGTACTCCTGACGCCACGCCTCGGTCGCCGAGGTCACGGCGAACTTGGTCGCGGTGTAGACGGCGACCCCCGGTGCAGCGACCCGGCCGGAGACCGACGAGACGTTGACGACATCGGCGACCGAACGAGAGCTGGTGGTCGCCGCGCTGAGCAGGTGAGGGAGCGCGGCCTTCGTGACGTACAGCAGGCCGCGCAGGTTGATGTCGACCATCCGGTCCCACTCGTCGAGCGGAGACTCCTCGGAGGGTCCGTTGAGCATGGTCCCTGCCGCGTTGACCAGCGTGTCCAGGCGGCCGAGCTCGGCCACGACACGCTCGATCGCAGCGCGGGCGGCGTCCGCGTCGGTCAGGTCGGCGCCGATGACCAGGGCGGTCCCGCCGTCGGCCTGGATCTGGGCGGCGAGGTCCTGGAGGCGGTCCTCGCGGCGCGCGATGAGGGCGACCGTGGCGCCGGCGGCGGACAGGCGACGGGCGGTCGCCCGGCCGATACCGCTGGATGCGCCGGTGACGACTGCGACGGTGCCGGTGAGGTTCTCAGACATGATCTCTTCTTTCGGTGTTCGGCTTTGCTTGCTCAATGAGCCAAACACCCGCAGAGGCAAATCTGGCGGGCTTAGCCCGCACCCCTCGACCTGGTACTGCCAGTACGTGTTAGGCCGGGTCCGACGACACGGCGACTGAGTTCAGAAGGACAGCGGCGACGCGACCAGGCCAGACACTCGTCGCGAGATCGTGATGCCACGCGGACGCCGCTCGCCCAACGGCGCTTGTCGCACCCGGCTGCAACGGGACGACGAGATCAGCGCTCGGAGGCGGCCGGCTGGTGGGACGCTTCGGCCAGGTGCTGATCGGCCACGCTCCAGGTGATCAGCGGGTGCAGGGCTCGCATCAGCCCGATGCCACGCTCGGTCGGCCGGTAGGTGATCTGGACCGGCTTCGTCGCGATCACCTCTCGTTCGAGCAGCCCCTCAAGCTCGAGCTCACGCAGCCGCTGAGTGAGCAGCCGGCCCGAGATGCCCTCGACGTGCCCGCGGTACTCGACGAACCGCCGCGCACCGAGCATGCCGGCCAGCATGATGCCGGCCGTCCACTTGCGGCCCACCAACTCCGCCGAACGCTCGAAGCTGCGGCACTTCTCAGCGTCGATGTGCTCGAAGCCCTCAACGACGTGAGCGGGCGCCTGCCGGACAGACGGGGCCGGGTCCTGCCGCGCAGCATCGGACCGGGTGACGCGGGCACTGGCCGTCGAGGAACTCATACCACGAGCCTACCCGAATCGGTAATCATAGGTAACCGAGTTACCTGTGCGTTGCTCGATGTTCCGTCGTGGCGGATCGTCTCCGTCATGGACACGACCGCCACGGACCGGGGCGCACGATGAACTACGCCCACTCGCTGGAGCTCGGCCTGCAGCTGCCGCAGGGGGCCGAGGTAGACGACGACGCGCGCCACCGGCTCGTCAGTCTCGCCGAGGAGCTCGGGTACGACCTCGTCAGCGTCGTCGACCGCCCGGACCTACCCGCCACCGACGCCGTGACCCTGCTGGGCTGGTTGGCGGCTCGCACCAGCACGATCCGGCTCAGCGCTGATATCCGCGCGCTGCCGCTGCGCGACCCGGCGGTCCTGGCCCGTTCGGTCGCGAGCCTGGACCGGCTCACCAGCGGGCGGCTGGACCTCGTGCTCGGCGCCGAGACGAGCGCGGACACCGTCGTGGCTGCCGGCGGGCCGCAGCTGGAGAAAGCCGAGACCTGTGGCGTGCTCGGCGAGGCGATCGACGTCGTCCGGGAGCTGTGGAGCATGGAACGCGGCCTGGCCCGGGTTGACGGGCGCCACTACCGGCTCTCCGGCGCCGCGAAGGCAGCGCCCGCGCACGAGGTACCGGTCGGCGTGTACGGCACGACGCCGGACCTGCTTGAGCTCGCTGGGCGTCGCGCCGACGCGTGGTCGGCGCGCTACGCGGGCACGGACGCTCTCGCCGCGAGCAACGCGACGATCGACGACGCGGCCCGGCAGGCGGGACGGGCCCCGCGTGAGATCCGGCGCCGGATCATCGTGAACGGCACCTTCATCCAGGCCGGCGAAGAGCACAGCCTCGGCCTGACCGCGACACCGACCCAGTGGGTGACCGAACTGCTGCCACTGGTCGTCGACCACGGTGTGGGGACGATCATGCTGGACTCCGTCGACACGGACACGATCACCCGGTTCGCCCGCGAAGTGATTCCCGCTTTGCGTGCGGCCATCGACGCCGCGCTGCCCTACGGTTCCGCCGGCCTGCGCGTCCGGACCGCGGCAGCTCTGGCCCGTCGGACACCCGGTATCGACTACGACGACGTGCCCGCCGGCCTGGCCGAGATCGTCGAGCCCGGTGACCGGGCATACGCCCGCTACCGCTCCGGCTACCTGCGTGGCGGCTCCCCCGCCGTCGTGCTGCGCGTGTCCACGCCCGAGCAGGTCGCACTGGCGCTGGCTTACGCGCGGCGCCACCCCGAGCTCCCGCTCCCGCGCCGCAGCGCCGGGCACGGGATCTCCGGGCGCTCCACGAACGAAGGCGGCATCGTCATCGACCTGTCCGCGATGAACCAGATCGAGGTGCTGGACGAGGCCACACGACGGGTCCGGATCGGTCCCGGGGCCCGCTGGATGGAGGTGGCGGCAGCGCTGCACCCGTACGGCTGGGCTCTGAGCTCGGGTGACTACGGCGGCGTCGGTGTCGGCGGTCTGGCGACCGCGGGCGGGATCGGGTATCTCGTGCGCGCGCACGGACTGACGATCGACCACCTGCGAGCGGTCGACATGGTCCTCGCCGACGGCTCGCTCGTCCAGGCAAGCGAGACCGAGAACACGGACCTGTTCTGGGCGGTGCGCGGTGCCGGAGCCAACGTCGGGATCGTCACGTCCTTCGAGTTCGAGGCCGACGTGGTCGGGCCGGTTGGGTACGCCGAACTGACCCAAGACGCCAGCGACCCCGCACGCTTCCTCGTGGACTGGGGCCAGTTCGTCGAGACGTCTCCACGCGAGGTGACCAGTTTCCTCATCATGTCGCCCGCACGCGGCAGACAGCCGGCCGTGGCGCTTACTCGCACCATGGTCGACTCCGACGACCCCGAGACGGTCGTGGCGCGGATCGAACCATTGGCCGATCTGGCCGCGCTCTACGCCCAGCAGGTGCAGATCGTGCCCTACGCGGCGGTCCTGGCCAACGCCAGTGACGAGGAGCCGGTCTCCCAGGGCGAGCCGGTCTCGCGCAGCGGTCTGCTTCGCCACATCACGCCCGAGTTCGCCGCTGCCGCCGCCCGGGTGCTGTCCAGCGGTGGCGTGCACTGGTTCCAGATCCGCGCGCTCGGCGGCGCCGTCGCCGACACCGACCCCGACGCGACCGCGTTCGCCCACCGCGACGCGAACTTCTCCGTGGTCGTCATGGGCCGACAGGACTCCGTCGTCGACCGTCTGTGGGCCCGGCTGGAGCCCTTCTTCGAGGGCAGCTATCTCAGCTTCGACAGCAGCCTGCGACCGGACCGCATCGAACAAGCGTGGCCGACGCGCACCCTCGCACGACTGCGGGAGCTCAAAGTGGCGTACGACCCCGACGGCGTCTTCAACGACAACTTCCATATCCCCCTTGTCCCTTCACCAGCCAGTACAGGAGCAGCACGATGACCGACTACGGCCACGACCTCACCTTTGGCGCGTTCATCACCCCGGTGGCGAGCCCGGCACATCAACCCGTCGAGCTTGCGATCCTCTCGGAGAAAGCCGGCCTGGACATGGTGGGATTCCAGGACCATCCGTACCAGCCCGCGTTGCAGGACACCTGGACCCTGATGTCCTACGTGGCCGCGCGCACCGAACGCGTCCGGGTCGTAGGCAACGTGCTCAGCCTTCCCCTGCGGTCACCCGTGACGCTCGCGCGCGGCGCCGCCGCGCTCGACCGGCTCTCCGGAGGGCGGGTCGAGATGGGCCTCGGTGCAGGCGCGTACTGGGACGGGGTTGTCGCGATGGGCGGCCGCCGCTTGACCAAGGGCGAATCGGTCGAGGCGCTCGAGGAGGCGGTCGCCGTCCTACGCGGCCTGTGGGCCACCAACGAGCGCGGCGGGTTCCGGTTCGACGGCCGGTACTACACCGTGGCCGGCGCACGTCGGGGTCCAGTTCTGGCGCACCACGTGCCGATCCACATCGGCGCCTACGGTCCCCGCATGCTGCGCCTGACCGGCCGTGTGGCCGACGGCTGGTTGCCGTCACTCAGCTACCTGCCAGACGGTTTGGACTCCCTGGCCGGCATGAGCGAGCAGATCGACGACGCGGCGGTCGCCGCCGGACGCGACCCCGCCGCGATCGTGCGCCTGCTCAACATCGGCGGCCGGTTCACCACGCGTGCCGACGGGGTCTTCGACGGCCCGCCGGAACACTGGGCAGAACAGATCGCCGAGGTCACGCTGAACACCGGCGTCTCGGGGTTCTTCCTCATGTCCGACACGCCCGCGGAGATCGAGTCCTTCGGCCAGGAGATCGCACCTCGCGTGCGTGAGCTGGTCGCCGCGGCCCGGGCTCACTGAGACCCCACGTCGGACAGGGGCAGCGCCCCTCCGGCGAATGAATGCGACGCATTCACGCAGGCCGCCGCCACGACGTGGCGGCGGCGGCAAGTGGTCGCCGAGCACGACGCTGACCGGCACGCTCAGCGCCGCGCTCACCCTCCCCCGAATCCGCGCGGGCGGACCCGCAGATCGATGGCAAAGGATGACCGTGCGCTCGTACGTGATGTCGTGGGGGACGCGTGCCTATGGGCGCGTCAAGGTGCCGTTCGACACCGTCGAGGGCTTCCACTGCGGGTTGGATCTCGCTACGGCAGATGCTGAGATCTCTGCCCGCGTGTTCGAGGTCGACATCTGGGACACCCAGACCAGGCTCGACCACCCGTTCATGATGCAGGTCCTGGTCGGCCATGCCACCCGCACCCGCATCCTCCTCCACGAGGAGGCTGGGTCCCGGTACGCCGTCGGCGACCTGCCGACCAGCACGGACGCTCCACTGACCTACGAACGGCCGACCGGCACGAACACTGCCGAGACCGAAACCACCACAGTCCCGGTCAGTCAGGCCCGCGGAATCCTCACCGAGTACGTGCGCACCGGCGAACCGCCCACGCAGGTCACCTGGGCCGTCCAAACCGAGGACTGAAGCACGCGCCGCTACCGAGCCGGGCACCTAGCCCTGGGTCGAGGGGCCGCGCGGTGCGATGTCCATCGCGCGAGCCCAAGCGGCCGCGTCGTGGGGGAGGTCGGGAGACGGCATGTCCTCGCCGAGCAAGTATCGCAGCACCTCGAACGCCGAGATCCGGTTGCCCTTGCGGTCCAGGAACCGGCTGGCGATGATCCCGCGGGCGCAGAGCTCCCCGCCCCGCGTGAACGCTTGCTCCTGATAGAAGGCGCGCTCGTCCCAGCCCAGGATCTGTGTGGTGATCTCGAAGCGGTCCAACAGTCGCAGGGATCGCCGGTACTTGATGGTCGATGCCGCGACCACTGGGGCCCAGCCCAGAGATCGAGCGACCGGGAACAGGCCCAGGTCACCGAACTGGTTGTTCCGGGCCACGTCCATCATCTGCAGGTACGTGCCGTTGTTGACGTGCAGGTACGAGCCGAGGTCCAGGGGCCCGACGCGCATC
This sequence comes from Promicromonospora sukumoe, assembly GCF_014137995.1. Classification (NCBI taxonomy): domain Bacteria; kingdom Bacillati; phylum Actinomycetota; class Actinomycetes; order Micrococcales; family Promicromonosporaceae; genus Promicromonospora; species Promicromonospora sukumoe. Next base: position 1,796,397 of record NZ_JACGWV010000001.1, on the reverse strand, counting down.
CGGGTGACCGACGGGTCGAGCGTCGTCTGTCCCGGACGGACCTTGCGGGGGAAGAGTTCAGTCCAGGTGCGCTGAAGCATGCGGGCCATGGGGTCTCCTGTGTCGGGCCGTGACCGTTGTCGGTGGCGGGGCTAGATGGGTCCGAGCACGGCGCGGGTGCTCGGCGTTGGGAGAGGTCGCAGACGTCGCGGCTGGGCCGCACATGCAAGGAGACTGGCCGCGAGACATCCGCAGGGATCGCGGGGCATGATGCGGTTTCGGCCGGAGGCCATGCGTCGGCTCAGACCGGTGCGCGCTGCGAGTTTGCTGCCTCGTGTGGAGGGCCGGCGCGGCGTTTTGGCACGACCGAGATCGTCGGTGCTCGAGCAGGCCGGCCTGGTCAGCGCGGCCCTACATGGACGCCTCACGGCTCTCGGTGCTCGGCCTCGCTCTGGACAGAATCCGGCTCGACCGGAGTCGTCTCGTCCGGGCTGTTGCCCCAGCTCATCAAGATGCTCAGCTTCTCGGCGGCCGGCGAGCCAACGTCGGCGGTGTAGGTCGAGAGAAACTGGCCGCCTGAGTCCGGGATGTCGAACGTCTCGTAGTTCAGGCTCATCACCCCGACGGTCGGATGGAAGATGCGCTTGGTGCCGTGCCCGTGCTTGAACAGCCGGTAGGTAGCCCAATACCGCGCGAACTCCTCGGAGGCCACCGACAGCTCGCCGACGAGCTTCTCCAGCGCCTCGTCCGGTCTGCCCGGGTTACGTGCCGCGCGCAGTGCGGCGACGGTCGGCGCCGCGACTTCCTCCCAGTCGGGGTAGCGCACCCTGTTCGACGAGTCCAGGAACAGCCAGCGGGCGACATTTCGGTCGCGAGCGGGCATGGCACCGAAGTCGGTGAGCAAGATGGTCGCCGCACGGTTCCACGCCAGGATCTCCATCCGGGGACCCTGCAGCAGGGCAGGCACCGGGTCGATAGCCTCGACGAAGGTCCGCAAGCCCACCCGCACCTTCGGTCGTCCCACCGGCGTGCTGCGGCGCTGCTGAGCAGTTGGGTTACCCACCAGGCTGCGCAGATGCTGACGCTCCAGGGGGTCGAGCCGCAGTGCGTCCTCGATCGCGGTCAGCACCTGGTCAGAGATGTTGCCGATGCGCCCCTGCTCCAACCGGGCGTAGTAGTCGACGCTGACACCAGCCAGCGCGGCGACCTCCTCGCGGCGCAGGCCACGCCCTCGACGTTGGACGGGCGACGGCGGAAGCCCGACCGTCGCCGGATCGATCTGGGCGCGACGTGATGTCAGGAACTCGCGCAGCCCGTTCGACGTCGTCATGCTCCGATTCTGCCCACGAACGCTACGCACAGGCGGTGCTTAGCGCGTACTGCCAGTACCAGTTCCAACGAGCGCACTCTGGATGCCCGGTCCGCCCGGACTGTCGAAGTCGGACGGACGCGGATGGACACCTGGACGGATCGGTATCGCTTCATCTGCCTCTGTCGCCGGCTGAAATGTGGGGCAGGGTCGAAGGCACGCCGCGCCTTCGACCCTGCGATTCGCCGTGGCGCGGGATTCTATGGCGCGAGCGGCGGGTAGTCCGTGTAGCCCGTGGCGCTCCCGCCGTAGAAGGTCGCGGGGTCCGCCTCCGTGTAGGGGCCCTCGCGGTCGATCCTGTCGATCAGATCGGGGTTGGCCAGCCACGCTCGCCCCAACGAGACCAGGTCTGCTCCCCCGTCATCCACGGCGTCGCGGGCAGCCTCGTGCGGGGCCATCGGCTCGTTGTCCCGATGGGGGTTGAGCATCAGGACCCCGGGCCACAGCTGACGCAGCTCGTGGATGAGCTGACGCGTCCCCGGCTCCTCGATGATGTCCAGGAACGCCAGCCCGTCACCAGCCAGCTCGGTCAGCATCGCCCGGTACAGCTCGGCCGTTCCCGCCTCACGGATGCCCAGCGCAGAACTCGCGGGCGACACGCGCAGCGCGGTCCGCTCTGCCCCGACGGCATCTGCCATGGCGCGCACGGTCTCGACGGCGAACCGGATGCGGCCAGCGGTACTGCCGCCCCACTCGTCCTCACGGACGTTCGCGTCCTGGCACAGGAACTGTTGGACCAGATACCCGTTGGCTCCGTGGAGCTCGACTCCGTCAAAGCCGGCAGCAATCGCGTTGCGCGCCGCGGCGGCGTGTTCGTCGATCGCCTCATGGATGTCGTCCTCGGTCATCGCCTCGGGTGCGAGGTTGGACCTCATGCCGTCCGGCGTGTAACTGCGGCCCGGTGCGGCGACCGATGACGGGGCCTTGGGGACACGCCCACCACGCACCTCGGGACGCCCGGCACGCCCGCCATGCATGATCTGGGCGAAGATCAGGCCGCCCGCCTCGTGCACGGCGTCAGTAACCTGTCGCCAACTAGCGACCTGTTCGAGCGTGTGCAGGCCTGGAGTCGCCGGGTAGGCCTGTCCCAGGGTGCTCGGCTGAATGGCCTCCGAGACAATCAAGCCCGCGGTCGCCCGCTGCCGGTAGTACTCAGCCATCAGTTCGGTAGCAGCCTCGCCGGCGCCCGCTCGACTCCGTGTCATCGGAGACATGACCAGCCGGTTGGCGAGCTCGTACGGCCCCAGTTCCAGGGGCGAGAAGAAATCGGACATGGACGGATTCTTCGTCGGATCGACGAACCGTCCAACCATCAGGTAACTCACTTACATTGCGTAAGCACAGACTTTCGAACAGCACATTGACCCAGGTCATGCCTGCCCCGCCGCTCGCCTGGTGGTCGCTCGCCGCGATCGGTCACGGCGGAGCCGCGGAGGGACGCGACCGCAGGTCCGACGTGGTGACGCTAGCGGGGCAGCGCGCAAGAGATCCGGCGGCTCGAACCGGTCGATGCCTGTGGATAACCCTGGGGCAAACCTGTGGATATCAACCGCAAAAGGTCCTCCAAAGCCGCGAGGTTGAACGGCTCCAGACATTGGTGCGCTGTGGAAATTCCTACCAGTCCCGGCCGCCGCGCTGCTGGGATGCCCGGTCGACGGCATCGCGTCGCGCTCGTTCGTCCGCGTCACGGCGGATCCAGGCAGCGCGGGCTCGTGCGTCTGTCAGGACTGCCGGCACGCGCTCCATCGGCCGCGGCTGCGAGCGGCCGCGGTGCAGGGTCCTGGATTCCCGACGGGTCGTGATGGCTTCCAGTGCTCGTGCGGCAGCAGCGTAGGCCTCGCTGCGCTCCCCTTCCGGTACCTGCGGTCCGAGCGGGGCGACCGGGTCGGTGACCTGGTAGCGGTCGCGATAGGCCACCACCTGCCGCATCGCCATCTGCCATGCCCCGCGTGCGGGGCCGTCCGGCGGCGGCAGGGCGATGGTCTCCATCCACAGCTGCGGGTTCGTCACCGCGTCCTCCACCAGGGCGTCCAGTCGGGTGGCGATCAGGTCAGCGTGCCGGGCGAGCCACGTCTGCACGAGCGGATCTGTCGCCGGTCGCGCACGCCCCGCCTGCACGCTGGCCTCGGCTGCGCTGTCGGCACCGGTGCCTGCGTCGGTCCGGGCTGGGTTGGTGATGAGGTCGGCGAGGTGGTCGGTCATGACCTTGCGGACCGAGCCGACGTCGAGCTGTTGGAGTGTCGCGGCACCCGGTGCGTGACAGACGCTCTGGGCGACGTGTTCGATCAGGGGCCACCACTGGTCCAGCTCGACCCGGTCGTAGAGGTGGTCGACCAGGGCGCGCAGCGCCGGGATCTGCCGTTCGAAGTGGTCCAGGTTCCGGATGGTCTGCAGGTTGGGTTCCATCGCGAACCACGTCAGCGGAATGGTCTCGGCCAGCGCGCCTGCGAGAGCATCGGGGTTGTCGGTGGCGGTCTGGGCGGGGTCGGTGGGCAGGTCGAGTGCCTGGGCGTGGGCCGCTTCGTCGGGGGTGAGCATCGCCCAGACGCGGGCGGCGGCGGTGCGGCCGGCGGTGTCGGGGTCCAGGGCGACGATGAGGTCGCTCAGGTCCCTACCGGTCGCGTCGCGCAGGGCTTGTAGGTGTCGTTCGGTGATGCCGGTGCCGCCGGCGGCGACCGGCGCGATCTCGACTCCGGTCTGTTCCGCGAGACGGGCCGCGGCCAGGTGGAGGGCGGCGTGGTCGGTCGGTCCCTCGACGAGCACCGGGCGGGCACCGGCTGCCAGGCGGGTGATGGCGTCGGGGTCCAGGCCGTAGACGAGCTCGCCCTTGCGGTACGCCGCGGTCTCGGGGGTGTTCAGGTACTTCGGTGCGCGCCCGTCACCGGTGTCTGCCTCGGTGGGGTTGATGCGTGCGGTGACGCCGACGACGGTCCCGGTCTGGTCGCGGTAGGGGAACACGATCCGGTTGCGGAACTTGTCGATGACCTTCCCGCCGCGGGTGCGGGTGGCGACCCCTGCCGTGACGAGCTGGTCGGGCGTGTACCCGAGGGTCTGCAGGTGGTCGGTCAGCCCGGTCCATAACGCGGGAGCGGCGCCCCACTCCGCACCGGCCAAGCCGCGGCTGGTCATGTATCGGGTCGCCCAGGACTGGGTGGTCTTCTGCCGGGTCCACCAGGTCCACGCATGGCCGGTGATCTCGACGACTAGGTCCCGCTCCCCCGCCTCGACGACGGGCTCCTGAGCACCGGCCATGGGCACCTTGCCATCCGCGCTTGTCGGGGCACCCGGCCCAGCCGTCGCACTGCCCTCGGTGCCTGCTTCCTGCCGCGGTGTCTCGGCCGACGGCGTGGTCGCGATCGGGTCGCCGGGCCCGTCCGCGCCGGCGGCCGGGACGTCAGCCCAGAGCATCGTGTCGGTGGTGTCGGGGGCGGTCGTGATCCAGGCCGGCAGTCCCCGCTCGTCGTGCTCGCGGTGTCGGGGTAGGCCGATGCGGTGGTGCAGGACCTTCGCGATCGACCGGGCGTTTCCGAACCCGGTCCCGGCCGCCCGCCGGACCACGGCGGCGGGGTCGGTGCCAGCTGCTTCGTGCATGGACAGGCGCTTGGCCAGCACCGGCCAGACCTCGTCGCCCAGGACCCGGTCCGCGACCCGTCCGGGCAGCACCGACCGGACCGCCTCGGCCAAGCGACCGACGCGGTCGGGCTCGAGGAAGGTGAGGTAGGCGTCCTCGTATTCGGGGACGAGGCGGGCCAGGGAGTGCGCGTAGTCCCACTCGTCCTCGATCACCCGGGACGCGGACTGTTCCTCGCCGTCGCGGTCCAGGACGCCCTTCAGCGCGTTCAGCACGGCGCGCTCCAGGTCGGGCTGGCGGTGCGGGTCCAGATCCAGGACGTCGTCGGTCTCGACGTAGACCCGGTTGGAGTGCGCGCCGCGGGTGATGGCGGTGTAGAGCTCGTTGCGAGTCATCCCAACCCCGACCATCGCGTGGGAGGTGTCGACGGTCATGCCCTGCACCCGGTGGATCGTCGCGGCGTACCCGAGCTCGACATGCTGAGCGACGTAATCGGCGGGAAGCACCACGGTCGCCCCGGTCTCCAGGTGCCGGGCCTGCAGCGCACCGTTCTCGTCGCGGGCTGTGACGCGCCACAGGTCGCCGTTGTGGACCCAGTCCTTGCTCCAGTCGATGTGTCCGTGGTCGTGCTGGGCGCGCAGGTGGCGGTTGTTCAGCCGGGTCACGATGACGTCGCCGATACCGGCGCGGTTCTCGTCGTGCAGGGTGATGCCGTCGTCCTCGACCTCGCCACGGGTCACCCGGTGCAGGCGGGCGCGAGCGGACAGCTCGGTCACGAGAGTGTTGGTCGCGGCGATCATGATCGTCTTGCGGCCGGTGTCGGAGTCGGTCTGCCAGTTCGCGAACATCTCCTCCGCCATCGCCGCCGCCGACCCACCCAGGGTGCGGCGGTGGGTGATGTAGAAGTCCAGGCCTCGGTGGTCGCCGTCGCGGAGCTGGAGGGAGGCTTCGGCTTCGCCGGGGGTGTGGAAGCGGTGGATCTGGGTCAGCTCGACGGCGCCGGCCTGCTGGGCGATCAGCCGCAGGGCGCCGCCGGCGGCGACGGCGCCGAGCTGGGCCGGGTCACCCAGCAGCCGGACACTGCCACCCGCCTGCTGGGTGATAGCAAGGACATCGGCGAGGGCGAGCGTGCCTGCAAGGCTCGCTTCGTCGACCAGGACCACCGTCCCGGGCTCCGCCGTGAGGCGTTCGCGCAGGCGTTCACTTCCCGCGCCGTGGTTTGCCAGGAGGAACATGTCCAAGGTTTCCGCCGTGATCCCGTCGCCGAGGTCCGCGCCGAGGACTTCCGCGGCGGCGGCCGACGGCGCCAGGGCGATGAGCTTGCCGCCCGAGTCATGGACCGCGGTCGCGAAGGCGCGCATGGCGGTGGTCTTCCCGGTGCCAGCCGGCCCGATGCCCGCTGCCAGCACCGTGCTGGTCGCGAGGTGCGCTACCAGGTCCCGCTGCCCCTGGTTCAGGACCCTGCCGCGGTCAACCCGGACCTGCTCAATCGCGCGCTCGACTGCGTCCGGGTCGATGATCAGGCCACCCGGGGTACGGGCGGCAGCCAGCAGTTGGTCCTCGGCCTCCAGGACCGCCAGGGAGGTGTACTTCGTGGAGCCGTGCACGAAGTAGACGCTCTCGCCATCCTTGCGACGCATCACATCCGGCGGCTCATTCAGATCCGGCGGCGTGATCACCAGGCTTGCAGCTTCCGCGAACCCGGCGATCGTCGCAGCAAACGCGAGCAGATCGGTGCCCTGGGGGGCATGCTCGCGGGCCAGGCGGGTGGCCTCGGCCTGCAGGTGGTACGTCGTCCATGTCGCCCGCTTGCCCGCCACGTTCGTCAGGCAGGCATCGACCAGATCACCCTGAGCGAGGACCTGTGCCGTGAGGTCCGCAACGGTGGCCCGGCGGCTGGCGGCGGTGCGCCACCGCAGTTGCCGGAAGATCTGCGCGCGCGGCCACGCCACACCGAGGCGCTCGACCGCCTCGGTGACGTCCTGGGACGCCCACCGGGCAACACCCCGCCCGGCAAGGTCCTGGGCGACGGCGGGCCACAAGTCCTTGAGCTCGTCCACCCCCACCCGACCGATGCCCGGGTGGGGGTGGAGTGCCCCGGCGAGCATGCGCGCGACCGCATCCGGGTCGCCCAGGATCGTGGCTGCCAGCTGGGCCCACTGCGGGAGCCGGTGCCGTAGCCCGACGGGTGTGCCATTGCCCTGCCGGGTGTCCAGGTTGGCCTGCTGCGTCAACCCGTAGGCGGTCTTCGTGGCTGGCTCGTGCCCGTGCTTCGCGCGGTAAGCGGCCCGGAGAGACTCGTAGGACTCCTGGATCGCGGCCCGGCGCCGCGAGAACGCCTCCCGGAGCTGCTTGGGGACGCCGACGATCTCCCGCACACCCTGCTTCCCACGGCCCCGGCTCTCTGTGTGGAACGCGACCCCGAGGACCTCGACCAGGAGCTGCTCGATGCGGGTGTTGTACCGCTCCGAGGCGGCAGCACCGAGCGAGTACAGGACCCGACCGTCCAGCGCCCGCCAGATCCCGTCGACCCCGAGCGCCTTGGTCGAGACCGCGACATGCGTGTGCAGGTTCGGGTCGCCGGCGCGGGAGTCGAGGTGGTCGAACGCGACGGCGGTCAGGCCGTGGGTGTCGATCTGCCGCACACCACCCGCGCCCCCACGGGTGAGCGCGGCCTCGGACTCGATCCACCCCAGGGTGTCCTGCCACGCCTGGGTATGCGCCTTCGTGATGGCCTCCCGCGTCGCCTGGTCGCCCAGCCCCCACAGAACACTGATGCTCTTGGACGGCGTGAACACAAGGTCATACCCGGCCACCGCCTTACGGGGCTGCTGACCGCGCTTGGCCATCCAGGTCGCCACGTCCTTGTCCGAGACCTCGCCTGATCCGCCCTTCTCGGCGTGCTCCTGCTGCGCCAGGGTGCGCGCGACGTTCCAGCGGATCAGGTCCCGCTCGACACCAGCCTCCGGCGGCCGATCGTTGTCCGCGGCGAACCGCGCGAAAGCTGCCTCCAGCGCAGCGGTGTAGCCGTCGTCGGGGCGGGCTTTGAACTCGGGGAAAGCCCGACCGAGCGCGCCCACCCTGGCGGCGTCTTGCTTGGACGTACCGCGGGCCAGGGCCTCGACCTCCAGCCGCTCCGCGTCCGGGTGCCGGCCCTGCCCGAACAGCGACTTCATCTGCCGCTCCAGCACCTGCCCCGATACCCCGAGCTGGTCCAAGCCCGACCCGACCCAGTGGCCTGGCGGGTTGCCGTGCTGCATGTAGTAATCCGTCAACGACATCCCACGACCCCGCGGCACGTCGCCCGACGCCACTTGCTGGGTCAGGTACGTGTACCCGCTGCCTGCGCTCAGCGCGTGGACCGTCATCACGTTGTCCCCCACCCCCTCTCCTGGGCTTGTCGGGCTGTTCCAGGTCGCCTTCGGCGGCCTCCGCTCACGGCTTGTGCAAGAGGTGTGTGGCCTTCGTCGTGGCGGTCCGCGGGACCCGCAGTCCTGCTGCCCGCCTGCCCGCGTCACGCCGCCGCGTGCGCCGCGTCGTGCCGTGTCGTACGCGTGCGCGTCGTCGCGCGTGCGCGTCGCTGTGGTTGCTCGTCGCCGGTGTCGCTGCTGGCCGGGGACCACAGCAGCGGGGGTCCCGGCACGAGACCCCTGGGCGGGGGCGGCTGGACGCCACACTGGGCATACGAAAGAGACCGCCATCCCCCGGTACGGGGATGGCGGTCTCCTGGACCTGGTGCTACGCGGTGAGCATCACAGAGACCCGGCAGCGGCCGGCTGCGGGACGCTGGCCGTCTTCTGCTCCTGCGGCTTCACCGCCGGTCGCTGCGCCTTGACCGGCTCCTGCTTCGCGGCCCCCTGCGCCGTCGGCGACGGGTTCGCCTCCGGCGTGGTGCTCGCGGTCGTGGTCGCTGCCTTGCGCGGGCTGCGGGCGGGCTGCGCCTTCTCGGCGTTCTTGGCCTTGGCCGAGGTAGCGCGGGCCGGGCCGTCGTTAGCAGGCTTGGCTGCCACCTGGCCCGCGCTCTGGCTCGTGGCCTTGGTCGCGGCGTCCGCCGACACGGAAGCGGTCGCGGCCTTGACCGGGGCGCTGGTCTTGGGTGCGTCGTTCGCCTCGGCGGACTGCAGGGTTCGGTCGTCCGGGATAGCGGTGCGCAGGCCTGCGGCGATCTCCTCGACCTTGTCCAGGTCGTAGCCGAAGTCCCGCAGGGCCAGGAAGTACCGGGCCTCGCGCGTGCTACGCCAGGTCGCCTTGCTGGTGCGGGCCTCGATCGCGGCCAGCGCCAGGACCAGAGTGATGCGCTGCACCCGCCCCGGCCTACCTGCCTTCGCGGCCTTGGCGATCATCTCGCCGATGGCCGTGCGAGCCCCGTAGCCCGCGTTCTTGATACCGAGCCACTCAGCGGCCATGGCGTGCCCGGTGTTGCCCGCCTTGTCCAGGCTGCCGCCCTCCTGCAGCACCGACATCGCGATGAACTCGTCCGCGCCCTTCGGCGCGGTCGTCTTCTTGGCGAAGTCGGCCAGCCACTTGCGGCGCACGTCCGTGGCCGACTCCCAGCGCGGGTTGAACTCACGTACCGCGTCGCGCTCGGCCTTCTCCTTGCCGCTGAGCGGCACCCCCAGGACGCGGCCGTCCTTGGCGTGCTTGTTCGCCCTCGGGTCGGTGCACACGTACGCGACCTTGCTGCGGCTGTACTCGTCCAGGTAGGCGGCGTGGCCGGGGCAGGTGCGGTGCGTCTCCTCGGTCAGGCGGTTGCCCTGCGCGTCGGCCAGGTCACCCAGCCGGGTGATCTTCTTGTTGCCGTACCCGGGGTTCGGGATCTCCCGCACACCGGCCTCGCGCAGCGCCTGGCGGGCCTGCGCCAGTTCCTGGACGCGCTGGAGCGTGTCGCGCTGCCGCTGGGCCTCGTGCGCGAACTGTCCCGGGTTGCTGGTGGCGACCTCGGTCAGCTTCGCGACGATCTTCGGGTGGTCGACGAACTCCGTGAGCGTCGCGGCCTGGTCGATGGTCAGGTCGTACTTGACCTGAGCGGCCCGCGCGGTCTTCGACTCGGCGACGCCGAGTGCTGCCTTCACCTTCGCCGTGGTGGTCTTGGTCCGCTTGGCGATCTGCGCGGCGGTCGCGCCGAACAGCGCCATCTGCTGGTACCCGGCCGTGCGGTCGGCGTCGTTGATCCCGGCCCGCTGGTCGTTCTCGTGGAACTGGTTCACCAGCCGGTCCAGCGCGCTGCTGCCATTGCTGCTGGGCACCACGATCACCGGGTACAGCGCCAGGCCAGCCTTAATCGCTCCCCAGGTGCGCCGCGCACCACCGTCGACCAGGGTGAGCGTCCCGTCCTGGTCCTCGTACACCGGCGGCGGCACCCGAACCCCCAAGTCCCGGATGCTGTCGACGAAGTCGACGTCGATGGTCTTCTCAACGTCGCTGCGGACGTTCGTCCCGAACTTCACGGTGCGCGGGTCCACGTACCGCAGCTCCGCCTTCTCGAAGGCGTTACCCGCCACCTTCTCGGCGTTCTTGTTCTCGATCTGCACAGACATGATCGGCTCCTTGTGCCGTCAGGGCCTGGGATAACCCCGGGCCGTTGTCTCAATTATATGCTACAAAGAACGCTCAGGCCACCGATAAAGGCCATAATTTACACGTTGGACTAATCATTTATTTCATTTGTTCAGCTTTCATGGCCGATGGAGTCAATCTCGGAGGTTGTGCCGATTCGAGTGCCGGGCACGTTTCCTGCGGCGCGAGCGGCGACTGTGCGCCACCAGCGCACACCGAACCGCGCGACGGCGGGGGGCTGTGGCTCCTTGTCCGAGTAGACGACCACCACCGGTTGTGGCATCTGCCGCAGGTCGGCAGTCAACCGCTCGACTTCCTTCGCGGTGATCGCTTCCAGTTCGTCCATCTGCTCGCGAACCCGGAACGGAACATTCAGCTTTCCACGCTCCCAGTCGCGGACGATCTCGGCGCGGTTGCCGAGCAAACGCCCAAGATCCGAGCGCTCCAGACCGAGCGCTTCGCGCGCGCACCAGACCTCACTACCCGTCATCCTGCGCAACTGCCCATCGCTCATGACGCCTCCGTCCTGCATCCATGGCCCCAGCGCGCGGCCCCAGCGCGCGGCCCGGTTCGGTCCGCGCCTGGCCGGCGAGGGCTCACCCCGCGCACCCGATGCTAGTTCGACACTGATCCACGTCGCGGGCCCAATGGGCGAGCAGGGCACGGCAACCGAACCAGTCCGTTCCGGCACGCCATGCCCGCTTGATTTCGCATAGTGAATTCTCGCTCTCAGCCTGTTGCGCGCCGCGCGCACCTGTGGTGCGCGCGGCATTTGGACAATTGTCCAAATGCATTCAGGCCATCCCAACGCCCGCCCAGGGAGCACCGTCGAGGCGAGTTGGTGCGCGCTCCTGACCTGCGGTGATACCCGTGCACACCACGGTGTGCACGGGTCAGGGTGTGCGCAGAGCGCGCGCACGCCTGCCACCGTTGCGACGGTGAAGACCTCGACCAAAGCGTTGCCCAATTCCTGCCCCGTTCGTTTCGGGCGCGTAACAGGTGTGCCAATTGCCTTGCATCAACGACCCGGATCGGCGGTAATGGATTCCCCCAGTTTTCACCCGCTCGACAATCTCGACCTCGTCGGCGATCACCGCGTGCCGTCCCGGCGGCGCGCCCACGGAGGCAGGCCCCTCAGCATGCGCACCACACGACCTGTTCTCACCGCAGCGCTGCTGCTCGCGCTAGCTTCAGGCTGCACGACTGGCGGGTCGGCTTCGCCTACACCGAGCGAGTCGGCGAACTCGCCCACCCCGTCTCTTTCGGCGTCACCGTTACCGAGCCCCACGAATCCGAAAGCGCTCGCCCGTACAAGTGCCGAGGCACTTGCGCGCGATTACTACGCGGTCACGGACGAGGTCGGTCAAGATCCCGATGCCAAGTTGTCTCGGCTTGGCAGAGTCGCCACGAGCGTGGAGCTCAGCACTCGCCAGCAGATCGTGGAGCAGTGGCGCGCCGATGGCTGGCGCAAGACAGGGCAGACCACGGTCGCCGAAGTAATAGTCCAGTCCGTGAACCTGGACAACTCGGATCCAGAAGCGGGGCGAGTCCCGACCGTACAAGTGGACGTCTGTTACGACGTCAGCGACGTCGACCTCGTCGACGAGGCCGGAAATTCCAGGGTGAGCCCGGACCGCGCCGATCGCGGATGGGAACGTCTCCACGTAGCCAACTACGACTACAAATCAGATCCTGCCAGCGGCTGGCGCGTCGCCTCATTGGAAACACTGGAGAAGGCCCCATGCACAGGCTGAGGGCAACAGTCACTGCCGTCTTCGCACTCGCCCTCGGTGGGATTGCGATACCCGCATCAGCGGACCCGCATTGCAAAGCCTTCGACCGGGATTCCGGCGTCTGCGTGATCATCGCCCACGACCCCGGATCGGCCTCTGCGCAGGTCTCGGACGATTCAGCGTCAGCGGCGAGCGGACGCTCCGAGGCACCAGCCAAGCCGGCTCGCCGGTCGAGCATGGGGTCGGCGTGCACGTGGGAGCCGCAGGGCAGCATCACGATTCATCTCGATGAGGCGGGTGGCCCGGTGCCGTGCACGTCCGAGTACGGGGTGTGGAGCGAGCAGTGGAACTGCTACCTGAGCCGGGCCATACCGCAGCCGCCGGCCACCGCCCCCGAGTGGGAAGGGCATGAGCAGGGCGACGGCGCGATCTACGAGTGCCGCATCCCCACCGGCGGGCTCCAGGGCGCGGTCTGGCTGGCGACTCCACCAGACGCGGCCGACGCCGGACCCACGCCGGGTGAGGTGGCGCAGATCGCGGTGGAGCGGATGAACCTGCGTGCGGTCGAGATCGGGATGTCCCCGGATCCGGACGGGCCTGGGGTCGTGGCGTTGCCGACGTGGCTGTGGGTCCACGACCCCGGTGAGCAGACGTTCGGTCCGATCACGCGTACTGCTTCGGCGGGGTCCGTGACGGTGTCGGCGACGGCCCGGGTGGAGCGGATCGTATGGGACATGGGTGACGGCACCCAGGTCGTGTGCACCGGCCCGGGCACCCCGTACGAGTTCCGGTTCGCACGGCAGGCGTCGCCGGACTGCGGGCACATCTACACCCGGGAGTCCGGGTACCGGCCAGGGCAGGAGTACACGGTCACGGCCACCAGCGAGTGGGTCGTGGACTGGGAAGGGGCCGGGCAGTCCGGGTCGCTGGACGTGGACGACCTGTCGCGCAGCGTGCAGGTCTCGGTCGGCGAGGCACAAGTACTGGTGAACTGACGGGCTGCCCGAGCTGGGCGGCCAAGGGGGATGTCGGGATGACTAGCACGACCACGCGGGGACCATCGGCGCCAGGGGCGTCACCGGCAGGGGCCAGGCTCGCACCACCACGATTGAAGCGGCGTCCGGTGCTGGCAGTAGTGATGATTGCGGCGATCGGCGTCGGCGCCCTGGGCGCGGTGCTGCTGTGGGCGACGCTGACCGACACGCGCACGGTGCTGGTCGCCCGGGACACGATCGTGCGGGGCTCGGTGATCACGGCCGAGGACCTGACCGAGACCCAGGTCGGTGCCGACGTCGCGTTGGACCTGATCGGTGCCGGGGCGCGGGCCGACGTGGTCGGGCAGCGTGCGGCGTGGGACGTCCCGGCCGGCGCCGCACTGACGGCCGGTGTCGTGGCCGAGGAGTTGGTGCCGCCGTCGGGCATGTCGGTGCTCGGCATGGTCCTGCCACCACCGGTCGCACCGGGCCTGAGCCTGCTGCCCGGCGACCAGGTGCGAGCGGTCGTCACGGCCGCCGACGGCGGTGGCGAGCAGACCCCGACGTTCCACGAGGCCGAGGTAGTCGCGGTCAACCCGCCCGCCCCAGATGGACAGACCGTCGTCGACGTCCTGGTCTCCCACGAAGAAGCCATCACCCTGGCTGCCGAGGCAGCCGCCGGCAAAGTGACGCTCGTCCTGGACTCCCGCGAGCTCGACGAGACCACCAGTCCGTCCGATGACGGAGCAGAGCCCTCCGCCTCGCCCAGCACCTCATCCACTACCGAGGAGGGCTGATGGCTGTCATCGCACTGTGCTCCGCCTCCGGCTCACCGGGCGTCACCACGACCGCGCTCGGCCTGGCCATCGCCTGGCCACGCCCGGTCGTACTGGTCGAGGCCGACCCGGTGGGCGGGTCCGCGATCCTCGCCGGCTGGTTCCAAGGCGCCCACGACCACGACACCGGACTGCTGGACGTCGCGTTCGCGGCCGAACCCATCGCCGCCGCCGTGGACCGGGTCGCGGTCCCGATCAAGGACGGGGTCCGGTTCGTGCCTGGTGTCCGCTCACACCTGGAGGCACGGGAACTGGGCGGCCTGTGGGGGCCGCTCGCCGAGGTGCTCGCCGGGCTGGACGCGACCGGGCAGGACGTGATCATCGACGCCGGGAGACTCGGAATGGCCGACTCCCCACGGCCCCTACTCGAGCGAGCCGACAAGACACTGCTGGTGACCCGGACCGACCTGCCCGCGCTCGCGGCCGTCCGCTCCTATGCCGATCTGGTCGTGCGGACCCGGGCGTGGAAGCGGGCCGGGCTCCTGGTCGTCGGGCCCGACCGCCCCTACTCGGGGCGCGGCGCGGCCAAGCTCCTCGGACTCCCGCTGGCCGGTTCTGTCGCGTACTCGCCCAAGGATGCCGAGACCTATCACCTCGGAGCGGCGCCCCGGGCCCGGTTCCACAAGAGCGGCTACGTGCGCTCGCTCGCTGCGACCGCTCGGACCCTGGCCGCGGAGATCTCGCTCGGCACTGCACCACCCAGCCCAGCGCTGCCCAGCCCGTCCGGTAGTCCAGCAGACCAAGCCGCGAGGCAGGGACGGGCCCCGGGTCCTGCGGCGGTCTGGGCTGCTGCCGCTGATCGTCGACAGGAGCACGCATGACGGCCGAGCCGCGCACCGAGTCTCCCGAGGGCACCGACCCGGCGGGCATCGCGTTTCTGACGCGACCGGTCCCGCACGAATTACCACCGAACCTGCGTCGCCCGAGCAACCCCTGGGTTGGCTCCGGACAACCTGACTCGGGTGACGGGACGACTCGCCGATCCGACCGCTCTGCCGCCGCACTGCCACGGCCGGTCCCGGTGGACTGGGCCCTGGTGGACGCGTTGCGCGACCAGGTCTCCACCGAGCAGGCCGAGCAGTTCTCGCCCGGCACCGACACCCTGGTGCGCGAGGAAGCCGGCAAGGAGGCCATCAACCGGCTGGTGAAGCAGGCCTCCACCGACCGGCGCAACGACGGCAAGGCCGAGTTCACGCCCGCCGAGCGGGAGGTCCTGCGGGATGCGGTGTTCAACAGCCTGTTCCGCATGGGCCGGCTACAACCGTTGTTGGACAACGACGACGTCGAGAACATCGAGATCTACGGCCACCGCACTGTCCAGCTCCAGCTCGCCGACGGCACCTGGGTGGCCGGCCAACCAGTCGCGGACTCCGACGATGAGCTGATCCAGCTGATCCAGGACATCGCCTCCCGCACCGGCTCCGGCGCCCGCCCGTTCTCCGAGCGGAATCCGTACGTCGACATGCGCCTGCCCGGTAGCGGTGCGCGCCTGGCGGCGTCGGCGTGGGTGACCGACCGGCCCGTGGTGGTCATCCGGCGCCACCGCCTGATCCAGGTCACCCTCGACCAGCTCGTCGGGCTCGGGATGCTCTCGCCCATTGCCGCGTCGTTCCTCGCGGCAGCGGTCCGGGCCCGGAAGTCGATCGTGGTCTCCGGTGCGGCCAGCGCCGGCAAGACGACCCTGACCCGGGCGCTGTGTGACCAGATCCCGGCCGGGGAACGGATCGCGACGTTCGAGACGGAGTACGAGCTCGGGCTGCAGGACCTGCGCCCGAACGTGATCGCGTGGGAGGCCCGCCCCGGCTCCGGCGAGGTCGGGCTCGATGGGCGGCAGGCCGGGGAGTCGACCATTGCCGAGGCGTTGTGGCGGTCTTTCCGGTACAACCGGTCCCGCTTGATCGTCGGTGAGGTTCGCGGCGCGGAGGTGTGGCCGATGATCAAGGCGATGGAGTCCGGCACCGGGTCCTTGTCGACCACGCACGCCACCAGCGCGGTCGCCGCGATCCGGAAGCTGGTGACCTGCGCGATGGAGGGCGAGGAGCAGGTCACCCATGACCTGGCGACGTCCAAGCTCGCGCACGCGATCGACCTGATCGTGCACGTCGACCTGTCCTACGACCCCACGAGCCAGGCACCGCGCCGTCAGGTCGCCGAGATCATCTCAGTCGCCCCCGGCGAGCGGGAGACCGGGTACGCCACCACCCAGATCTTCGCCCCCGGACCCGACGGGAACGCCGTACCGAAGACCATGCCGGACCTGGACCACCAAGGTCTGGAGGCCTACGGGTTCGACCTGCAGGGCTTCAGCGAAGCCCTGCACCACCCCGGAGTGCCCGGCCGGGCGACGACGGCGGTCCGGTCATGATCCTCGCCGCCCTGTGCGGCGCGCTGGTATGCGGCGGCCTGGTCGGCCTCGTCTACGCTCTGCGCCCCGTACCGCCGGCCCTGCCTCCGGCCGCGCGACCGCCGCGCACCAGCCTGGTCGACCGGGCCCGGACAGCGTTCGGCCGGATGCCGCGCCGAACCCGCATCCTGCTCGGGCTCGGTATCGCCGCGGGTCTGGTCGCCTGGCTGATCACCGGCTGGCCACTGCTCCTGCTCGTCGGGCCGGTCGTCTCGGTCGGTGTCCCGTCGATGCTGTCCAACAGGGCACAGGGCGAACGGATCGCGCGCCTGGAAGCGATCCAGGACTGGACCCGGTCCCTGGCCGGCTCCCTCTCCGGCGGCAAGAGCCTGGAGAACGCCCTGCGGTCCACCGCGTGGACCGCACCGGCCCCGATCGCACCCCAGGTCCAGGCGCTGGCGGCGCGGCTGGAGTCGAGCTGGAACCCGCGGGTGGCGCTGGCCGCGTTCGCCGACGACCTCGCCGACCCGACCGCGGACATGGTCGCCCAGTCCCTGACCACCGCGATCGAGCTGCGCGGCCCCGTGGCCAAGGTGCTGGACGACCTGGCCGACGACGTCGCCGACCAGGTCCGCGCCCGCCGCGAGGTCGAGGCCAGCCGCGCCACCTACCGCGCCACCGCGACCTGGCTGACCGTCATCACCGTCGGCACCCTCGGCGCAATGCTGCTGAACGGCACCTACATCGAGCCCTACCGCACCCCGCTCGGCCAGATCGTCTTCCTCGTCCTGGCCGCCTTCTTCGCCCTGACCCTGTTCTGGTTCAACCGCATGTCCAACGGCTCCGGACCCGCTCGCCTATTCACCAGGGGCCGGTCATGACCGGGCTGTTCTGGGCCGGCCTGACCGGCGCATCCATCGCACTGGCCCTCGTCCTCCTGGTGGTCCAGCTCCTGCCGGCGCACGTCGACCTCGCCCAGGGCTTGACCCGCCTGGCCCCGGCGAACCACCCGTCGCGCTCCCGGCCCCAGGAGCAGGCCGTTCCGGGCAGCACGGAACGGCTGGGCCGGTGGGGCCGCGACCACCTCCCTGCTGGACTCTGGCTGCGCACACCCCACCGTGATCTGGCCCTGCTCGGCATCCCACCGGCCCGGTTCTACGGCGAGCAGCTGGTGTGCGCGGCCCTCGGGGTGCTCGCTGCGCCCCTGCTCATGTGGGGCCTCGGTGTCCTGGGCATCCGTGTGCCGTTCACCGTCCCTGTCCTCGCGGCGGTGCTGCTGGGTGCCGCCTTGTTCCACATCCCGCACTACACCGTCGCGGACAAGGCGACCAAAGCTCGCACCGAGTTCCGCCGCGCCCTGTCCCTCTACACCAGCCTCCTCGCGCTGCGGCGCATCAGCGGGTCCGGTGTCCCGCAGGCGATGGAGCAGGCCGCGCAGGGCACCGGGTCCTGGGTCCTGAACCGGATCGCGGTCACCTTGGCCCAGGCCCAGATGTCTGGGGCGCGGCCCTGGGACGCGTTGAAGGATCTGGCCGACCAGGTCGGCGTCGGTGAGCTGCGCGACCTGGCCGAGACCCTGGAGCAGTCCGCCACGGAGAACACCGCGATCTACGACAACCTCCGCAAGAGCGCCAAGGCCCAACGCAACGCCCTGCGCAACCAAGACCTCGCCGCCGCCAACGCCATCGCCGTCCGCATGAGCGCCTCCGGCGCCGTCATGGCACTGACGTTCATCGCGCTGCTCCTGGCGCCGTCGGTCATGCGCCTGCTGACCCCGGTCTAGCCCGCACACCTATCCCGCCCGACTGGAAGGACCGGCATGCCCGCTAGCGCCGCGCACACCTCGGACCAGGCACCCGTGCCGGTCCGGCGTGCGCGCACACCCTGGTGTGCGGGCCGACGGGAGGCGGGGCAGGCGGCGATCCAGACCGCGATCCTGCTGCCGCTGGTGCTGCTCCTGATCATCGCGTGCATCCAGGCGACGCTCTGGTTCGCCGGCCGCCAGGTCGCGGTCGCGGCCGCCAGCGAAGGCGCCCGCAGCGCGGCAGCCGAGACAGGCACGGTCGGCAGCGGGCAGGCGGCAGCTATCGAGTTCGCCAGCACGACCGGGCGCGGCTTCCTCCTGGTCCCCACCGCGACCGTCACGCGCAGCGAGACCACCGCGTTGGTGACCGTGTCCGGCAAGACCCTGTCCCTGATCGAAGGGTGGGAATTGGCCATCACCCAGACCGCGACCATGCCCGTCGAACGCCTGACCGCCCCGACCGGGCCAGGTACCCCATGACGGCGCCCACCCCACGCGCCCACCCCGGGGTTCGTAGGCGGGAGGCCGGAGTCGTGGCGATCGAGCTCGTCATCACCATCCCGGCCGTCGCGCTGATCGGCTGGGCAATCATCGTCGGTGCCCTGTCCGTGCTGGCACAACAGTCCGTCCAAGCCGCTGCCGCCGACGCGGCCCGGACCGCTTCCCTGGCCCGCACCGTGTCCACCGCCCAGGCTGACGCGTCCGCGGCGGCCTCGATGTCGCTAGCGAACCAGGACCTGCGCTGCGCGTCGACCGACGTCGCCCTCGACACGGCCGGGCTGCTGGCACCCGCCGGGCAGCCGTCGACGGTCTCGGCCACCGTCTCCTGCCACCTGGACCCCCGCCGCCTCGGGATCCCCATCGGGCGCCCGTTGACGATGCAGGCCACCGTGTCTTCCCCCGTCGATACCTGGAGGTCTCAGTGATCCAGCACCAGCCGACCACCACCGCACCGGGACCCGAGGAGGAGCGTGAGGCGGGGTCGGTGCTGCCGTTCCTCGTTGTGTGCGTAGCGACCTTGCTGGTGTGCGCGGCGTTCGTCGTCGAGCTCGGCGGGACCCTGCACGCCCAGCAGCGCGCCAACGACCTCGCCGCGCAGGCGGCACGCACTGGCGGCCAACAGATCGCCCTCACCCAGGGCGGGACACCCGGGTCTCAGACGCTGACCGTCGACCCCTACGCCGCACGCTCCGCCGCACAGGCCTACCTGTCCACCGCGGGTGTCTCCGGGTCCGTCACCGTGGCCGACGCCACGCTCACCGTGAACGTCACGGACACCTACCAGTCACCGATCATCGGCTCGATCGCCGGCCCCCGGCAGGTGTCCGGGTCCGCGACCGCGCGCCTGGTGCGCACCCTCGCCGGGACAGAGCAGGAAGGACGCTCATGACAACCCCACCCACCGCGCGGCGCGCACCACAGCGCGCACACCCTGGTGCGCGGCCCACGACCAGTGACCGGCTGCGCGGCCTGGCCGCCACGCTCGGGCTGCTGCTGCTCGTCGTCGGGATCCCTGTCGTGCTGGAACTGGCCCGCCACCGGCTCCTGCCTCCTGGGTTCGGATGGGACGACCTCGGACTGGTCCTGACTAGCGCAGGCAGCACGACCCTGGTGGTCGTGGTGCTGGGCTGCGTGACCTGGGCCGCTTGGGCCTACCTGACGCTCACCATCGTGCTTGAGGCGGTCGCACTGAGCGGCCGGATCGCGGTCCCGGGTCGGCTCGGGTTCCAGCGCGGTCTGGCCCGACGCCTGCTGACCACCGCATCACTGCTGTTCGCGGTCTCCATCCCACCGGCACTGGCCCAGACCCCGGCAGACGCGGCCACCGCGCACACCGAAACCACCGCCCCGCACACCACCTCGGCGGGCCCCGAGGCGGCGCGCGCACCTGCGCGCACCTCTGCGCACACCATCCCCGACCAGGACGAACGACCCGCACGCCCGCAGACGGTGCCGTACACGGTGGTCGAGGACGACAGCCTGTGGAGCATCGCCCGCGACCAGCTCGGCGACCCCATGCGGTTCACCGAGCTCAAAGACCTCAACCAGAAGGCCCTGGCTAGTCGGCCCGACTTCCTCATCCCCGGGACCGTCCTGCGCCTACCCGCCCCACCAGCCGACGACGACGTCGAGGACGGCACCGGGCAGAACGTTGCTGCGGCCGAGACGGTGGCGGACAGTCAGGCGCCGCGCGACGAGACGTACACGGTCAAGATCGGGGACATCTTGACCCAGATCGCGCTGGACGAGCTCGGTGACGCCGGCCGGTACCCCGACATCGTGGAGGCCTCCGAGCAGACCGTGCAGCCCGACGGCGACCGGCTGACCGACCCCGACCACATCAAGCCGGGCTGGCGCCTGACCATCCCCGCCATCACACCCGCCCCGGCCAAGCCCACGGCATCCACCCCGGCACGCGAGACAACAACAGAGCAGCCTGCCGACACCACCGAGACGGCAGCCAAGGACTCGCACACCCCGCCAGCAACAGCCGAGCAGGACCACGCACCGAAGTCCGAGGCCAGCGTCCCCGAGAGCCCTCACGACCCCAGTACCTCGACCCCGGACGGGGCGCCCGCACACCAGGGTGTGCGCAACCACACCCGGTCCCCGGACGCGACCGGAACGGAACCGCACACCAACCCCTGGGCAGGCCCCACCGACCTGCCTGGCTCCCGGTCCACGTCCGCGGCACCAGGCGCCAGTGAGGGGCAGACCACCAGCGCGACGCCAACACCGCGAGCTGCGACAGAGGAGGACACGGCAGAGGCAGACGAGAGCGACCTTGCGGGTCCAGCGTGGCTCGTGCCCGGGCTCGCTGGCGGGGGTGTGATGCTCGCGGCCGGGCTGCTGGTCGTGCTGCGTCGCCGTCGCGCTACCCAGTGGCGCTACCGGCGCCCCGGGCACCGGATCACCCCCGCACCGACCACCACGGTGCCGGTCGAACGCACGATCACGACCACCGGGCAGGCGTGGATCGGGGACATCGACGCCCTGGACCGCCTCTTGCGCGGCCTGGCCACATCACACCAGGGCAGCTCGGCCGGGGACCTGCCCGCGCTGATCGGGGTCGAGCTCACCGGGAACGACGCCGTCGTCCACCTGGCCGAACCGACCGACCTGCCGCTGCCGTGGGTCGGCTCCGGTACACGGTGGACCGCTGCCGTGTCAGAGGCACCGGCGGAGACCTTGACGGACGATGTGCTGGCGCCCTACCCACTGCTGGTGACCGTCGGCATGGACGAGGCCGGGCACGTGTGGCTGCTGGACCTCGAACAAGCCCGCACCGTGACCGTGACCGGCGACCCCGAATCAGTCGACGCATTCGGGCGGTACATCACGGCCGAGCTGCTACTGCACCCCTGGACGGAGAACACCACCCTGCACACCCTGGCCACCCGCTGGGACGTGACCGGCCTGGCAGACTTCCGCCACCACCACGACCACACCGACGACTACGACACCCTCGCCTGCGTCAGCGAGGTCGACACCGCCACCGCCGCTCTGCGGGACAGCGCTGGGCGCGAGCGGGACGAGTCACACGCCCTCATCGCTGCGCCGGGCATCGGGGCGACCACCCGGTCCGCCTTGCACACCCTGACCACGAACCTGGACACAGCCCAGGACCGGGCCGGTGCTGCCGTCGTACTGCTCGGTGCGGCCGCCGAACCATCGCCCGTGCTCGCTGCGGCAGCCACACCCAGGCTCGTCGTCGACGTTCGTGAGGGCCGGCTGCGTGTGCCGGCGCTGGGGTGGGACCTGGCCGCCGTCGGGCTGGCCGAGCACGAGCTCGCCGCGTCGGTCGCCATCGTCGAGGTCACCCGAGCCGCAGAAGAACCACAGGCCGAGTCCACGGCCCTGGAACCGGTCGGTCGTGCAGCGCCCCTACCCGAGCCGCTCGAGCGCGTTCACGCGGGGCACGCTTCGCCCCCAGCAAGCACGGAGGAACCGGCTGTGCAGCCGCGGCCCGCCGACCAGCACGCACCGGCCGGACCCTGGTCGCTCCTGCCTGCGCCGACCGCCGACTACGTCGAGGCCGCTGCCACCACGGCACAGGACATCGAGGTATTGGCGCCGGTCGTGCAGCCACGGCCGGCGAGCGAGAAGGTCCGTGACACCGACCCGACCCTCGACCAGGATGTGGCGGCATGGTTCGACCCTGACCAGTACCGACGTCCGCGGCTGATGTTGCTCGGTCCGGTGACCGCGACCGGGTACGGAAGGATCACCGAGCCCACGGCGCGGCTCAAGGCCCTGCACGTCGAGACCCTGGCGTATCTCGCGCTCCACCCACGGGGAGTCACTCCCGCGGAGCTGGCCGAGGACTTCTCCATCGTGGAGGGACGCGGCCGGTCCTTGGTCACCGGGGTGCGGGCCTGGCTCGGCACCGACCCCGCCACCGGCCGGCTCTACGTGCCGGATGCGACCAAGACGGCCGCGTCCGCCGCATCGGGTAAGGCCGCGTACCAGGTCGAGGGCCTGCTGGTCGATATCGACCTATTCCAGCGTCTCCAAGCCCGAGCACGTGCCCGTGGTGCCGACGGCATCGACGACTTGGTCACCGCGCTCAAGATCGTGCGGGGCCGCCCGTTCAGCCAGACCCGCACCGACGGGTGGACCTGGTTGTTCGAGGGGGACCGGATCGACCACACCATGACCGCGGCGATCGGTGACGTCGCCCACCTGGTGCACACCCGGGCGATGGCTGAGGAGAACATCGACCTGGCCCGGTGGGCGGCACAGGTCGGCAAGCAGGCCAACCCGGATGATGAGACCTCACGGCTGGACGACATCACCATCCAGTACGTCACCGGGCACGCCGAGCTGGCCCGCAAACGCCTGGCCGAGGAGATCTACGACCGCAGCGACGACGAGTGGCCGCCGCCGGACCCGCCGGAGCGCACCCGCGAGATCGCCGCCCGGCGGGGCATGAGTCCAGGAGCTCCCGGCAGGAAGCGCCGGCGCGCCTGAGCACTGACCTGCTCGACGCCGAACCACGCCCGAGACAAGGGGCCGCACTCGGCCCTCTGCGTGGTGAGGACTCCGGGTAGCGAGGTGCCAGGGTCTGCCCCGGCGCGTACCACGCCACGGAGTGCGGGTGGCGTCGCGCTCGGCGTCCCGTGAGATGAGGCGCACTGTGGCGGTCAGGGCGTGCGCGGCGGAGCGCACCTGAGCCGTGCACACCTGCCGCAGGCCGTGCGCGCACCTGCCGCGCACCCGGCGACCGTTCCGGTTGGGACGGGCCTTCGAGCCTCGTGCACGCCGGCTCAACCCCTTTGTTTGAAACGACTTGGTGCGCGCTGCTGACCTGCACGAACACCGTGCGCACCCGTGGTGTGCGCACGTGAGGTGTGCGGAAAGTGCGCGCTGGATCGTCAGGGTCGAGCCATGGACACCACGCACGAGCTCGACCCGGCACCGCTGGAGGCAGTCGGCCGCGCCGCGAGCACCCACGGCACCGCCGAGGGGGCGCTGCTGCTCGCCGCGGCGGGCGTGCCGGTCTTCCCCTGCGTCCAGGGCGGCTCGCGCCCGTTGCTGCCCAGCGGGCCACGCGCCGCCTCGGCCGATCCGGACCGGGTGGCCTCGTGGTGGTCGCGGTACCCGGCCACCAACCTCGCCATCCCGACCGGTGCCGCCTCGGGTCTCGATGTCGTCGAGGTCTACCCCGACCGCTCCCGGTCGGGTATCAGCGCGGTGCGGCTCGCGATGCGGGCGGGCCTGCTGCCCCGGCCAGGCCTGGCGATCAGCACCCCGACCGGTGGGCTGCACCTGCTCTTCCCCCGGGCACCACAGACCGCCCAGCCGTCCTGGGACGCGCCGCGGTCGGGACTGAGCTTCCACGGCGACAGCGGCCACATCCTGCTGCCGCCGTCGCTGGTTCTACGCGCCGACGGCGTCGTCGCGCGCTCCCAGCTGGTCGGCCCCGGCAACACGTCCACCGGCCCCGTCCATGCGGGCGCGCTACGGCGTCTCGTTGACCCTGCCCCCGCGCAGAACGGCCGGCCGGCGCTGGCGCCCACAACCGCGTTGCGACCGGGACAGAGGCGGGGCCACACCGCCGATCCGCGCCCCGTATCGCCAGCAGGGCCCCAACCGATGTTCCGTCCCGATCCCGGCGGCCCTGGTCGTCGGCCTTCTGAGGTGGTGAGCCTGTGAACCCGCAATCCCCGCACTCGCAGCACAGCCGAGGCCCGCGTACCCAACCGGTCCAGCCCCAGGCGCTGGGCCCGTCGTCGTCGAGTACCGATCCGCACGCCTTCGAGGAACAGGCCCGCCGCAAGACGGTCCGGTCCAAAGCTCCGGCCCGCTCGGCCCGGGACCGGGAGGTCACCTGGGTCCGTCCCGGGGACCTGCCTTCCCTGACTTCCCGGCGGGTCCTGGTGCGAGGCGTCGACTTGCACGCCGCGATCGTGCGCCGGGCTTTGCGACGACCGACCGCAGCCGCGAAGAACGCCGTCGGGGCCGCCAAGCGGGCGCTCACCCCGGGCGCCCGGCGACAGGAACGAACCACACCGCAGCAAGGCACCGAAGGGATGGGTATCTGATGACCACCACGACGCTTCCCAAGGCTCCCGAAGCCCCCACGGCAGAGGGAAAAGAGCCGCTGTTCACCACCGGTGAGGGTCTGCGGATCCTACTGCTGCGTCTGCACATGGACGGGCCGGCTGCCTGGTCGACCGACCTGGAGGCCACGGAGCTGATCGAGTTCTGCATGGCCAAGTACGCGGGCATGGCCAAGAAGTACCGGCAGACCCCGCACGACGCAGCGTTCGCCGCGTTCGAGGTCCTCCGTGCGCCGGCCACCGCCGAAGCCGACGACCCCTGGGGCGTCGTGACCCGAGCGGTGCAGCTCTCGCTGATGGCCGAGGACCGAGCCAACGGCCTGCTGTGCGACCAGTCCCGTGCCCGCCGGCTGCTGACCTCCGACCAGCACGACGCGACCCGGTTCAGCGACTACGAGCTCGACGGCGCCCGATCCATCGAGACCATCACCGGCGAAGTGGTCTCCGTCGACCCAGCGCTCCTGGATCACCTCGACGCCACCGAGGCCGTGGTCGCATCGCAACCGTCACGGGTCGCGACGATCGAGACCCGCACCGCACTGGACCTCGCCGCGAAGGTCCTGGCGGGCTTCGGCTGGAAGGTCACCCATGCCCGAGCCTGCCTGGACTACATCACCGAACGCCTGACGATCACCGGGGACAGGACTCGCGCGTTCGAATACCTACGCCGTGACAAGACCGCGCTGGGTCGGTTCGATCTGGAGCTGCGGCGGTGGACCGCGTTGTGCGCCGTCGTTCTTGGCCACCCCCACCACCCGGCGCTAGCGGTCCGGAACGGGTTGCTGGAACGGCTGATGCGCGGGCAGCGCACCGCCACGATGCTCACCGACGAGCGATTCGTGCGCGCGCTGGTCGCCGCCAGCCCTGCCCGCGCCGCAGTACCCGAGCGTACGGTGCGGCCCGCCCTGCGGGTGGTGTGCGATGCCTGAGACCCGGGGACAGAAACAGGACACCGCGGAAGGCGTGTTGCGCCTGGACGTCGCCGTCGACGCGATCACCGTCGGCGAACGGCACCGCCACGACCTCGGTGACATCGACGCCCTGGCGGCATCGATCGACCAGCTCGGGCTGCTGCAGCCGATCACCGTGACCCCGGACCTGGTCCTGGTGTGCGGGTACCGGCGCCTGGTCGCGATCCAACGCCTGGGCTGGACGACCACACGACCGTGGGTACGCAGCGGGATCTCCGACCGCCTCCAGGAGGTGCTGGCCGAACGTGACGAGGAACAGCTGCGCAAGCCGCTGGACGACGTCGAGGCTGCGCAGCTGTACCGGGAGATCAAGCAGCTCCTGGCGGAGGACGCCGCACGCCGCCAGTCGAACACCCGCTTCGGCGCCGACGACGACGCCCAGGAAGCCATCGCGCAGCCTGCTTCCGAGGCGGGGGCTAATTCGGACATCGACGGTGGTGCCAAATTGGCACCACCGCGTGACCTGCACGAACGCACTCGGGCACAGGCGGCACGCATGGTCACCGGGAAGGCGTCCTACTCCCGCCTGGACCGCATCGCGACCCTGTCCGACATCGCGCAGGACCCCGCCCGCCCCGAGCGAGTCCGGGCACTGGCTACCGAGGCCCTGGAACAGATCCGCGAGGGAGCATCCGTGTTCCCGCTGTACGACGAGGTCAAGGCCGAGCTCGCCGCCACCGACCCGACCGCCCAGGCTGTCGAGGAGGTCACCCAGGAGGAGGTCGACGAGGTCGTCGCCGCCGCGATCCAGCGGCTGAACCAGCCCGAGTCAGCCCCAGATGCGCGCGGCAAGGGCCGGCACTCGCTGCGGGCGTTCGCGCTGCTGTGGCAAGGCCTGGACGGGTGGTGGGAGCACTACGACCCCACCGACGTCGGAGCCGCCACCCACGATGCCGACTGGGCCGTGTTCGAGAACGTCCTGGACCAGACCACCCGGTTCGCCGCCGCAGCCCGCGCCGCACGCGACCAAGCCCAGGCAGCCCGCCGCGACCACACGGAGGCATGACCATGCTCAACCCACGAGGCCTCAGGTCATGGATCTCCGCGCACCGCGCCCTCAGCATCCTGATCGGCACGCTCATCCTCGTGCTCGTCGCCGTCGGGCTGCGGCTCACGCCCCCGAGCACCACGGACGCCACCCACGCAGCCGCGTCGCCGGCGGCTCCCTCCACCGCGCCGAACGGGGTCGACGGCCCGACCGACGGCGCCATGGAACCGACCGCCGCCGCTGACGCGGCGACCATCCAGGCGACCGACCCTGACGTGTTCGCGCGGTCGGTGGCCAAGGCCCTGTTCACGTGGGATACGACCAACTCCAACCTGCCCGATCTGACCGAGCAGCTGCTGGTCGTCGCGGACCCGACTGGTGAGGAAACCCCGGGCCTGTTGCTGGATCTTCGGACCTACCTGCCGATCTCGAAGGCATGGACGCACCTGGCGCAGTACCAGACCCGGCAGTGGCTCGAAGTCACCGACGTCGTCGAGCCCGCCACGTGGCACGACGCCCTGGCGCAGGCCCCCGACGGGGCGGTCGTCGAAGGGACGACAGCGCGCACCGTGACCGCGATCCGGCACCGCGCCGGGACCTGGGACAGCGCTGCCGTCTCGGCCAGCTCGCAGACCCAGTTCACGATCTTCATGGTCTGCGCCCCCGCCTACGAGCAGTGCCACCTGCTGCGCCTGTCCGCCTCCGACGCCGCCCTGCTCTGAGGAACACCCATGATGCGCGCACTCGCTGTCATCGCTCTGGTGGTGTTCCTGTTCGGGCCACCCACCGCGCTGACCGCCTACGCCCTCCTGGCCCCCACCACCACCGGGTGCATGCCCGGCGGCAACACGGTGGGCCCGATCGGGGCGCTTCCCACGCAACTGACCGCGTCGACCACCGGTGGCGCAGTCGTGCGCCTGGACCAGGTCCAGCTCGGCCACGCCGCCACGATCATCACCACCGGCTCTACGGCCGAAGGTGTGGGACGGGACGGGGTGCTGGTCGCGCTCATGGCGGCACTGACCGAGTCACACCTGCGGATGCTCGCCAACCCAGGCGCCTACCCGTCCTCGGCGGGCTTCCCAAACGACGGCGATGCGAGCGACCACGACAGCCTCGGTCTCTTCCAGATGCGGCCTGCCGCCGGTTGGGGAACCGTCGCCCAGCTCATGGACCCGGGCTATCAGGCCGCGGCATTCTTCGGCGGACCGACCGGCCCGAACCACGGGTCACCGCGCGGGTTGCTCGACATCCCCGACTGGCAGCGACTCCCAAAGGGCGCGGCGGCTCAGGCGGTGGAGGTCTCCGCGTTCCCCGACCGGTACGCGCAGTACGAACCCGTCGCCCAGGCGATCCTGGAGCAGCTGACGACCACGCCTGGCGCAACCGACGCCAAGCGGGACGACGCCCCTTTCGTGTCGTCACGCATCGTGTTCCCGCTGCCAGCCGACACCTGGACACGCATGTCCGGGTTCGGGATGCGGACCCACCCGGTAACCGGCGTCCGCACACTGCACGCCGGGACCGACTACGCTGCCCCGGCTGGTACCCCGGTGCTCGCGCTGGCCGACGGCGTCGTCGCCTACGCGGGACCGGACCCACGCGCGGGCAACCTGCTCGTCATCGACCACACCCTCGCAGGACCCAACGGTCCGCGACGAGTGGCCTCGGCCTACTCACACCTCCTCGACGGCTCCACGGCGGTCTCCGAAGGCGACTACGTGAGCGCTGGTTCCCAGGTCGCCCAGGTCGGGTCCACCGGGCAGTCCACCGGACCTCACCTGCACCTGCAGATCCACCCCGGCGGGTTCGACGCCGCCCCCACCGACCCCGAACCCTGGCTGGCAGCCCACTCCCCCACCGCCCTGGACGGCTCGACGGTCCTGCCGGCCACCGGGTCCTGCCGGACGGAGGCGACGCCATGACGAGCTCAACGATCTCCCTCGCGGTCACCGCCCTCCTGATCTTCGGAGTCGGTCCGGACTTCGGTGCCGTGACCGGTAGCCGCCTGTACCCGATCATCGGCGCCGTACTGACCATCGCCCTGGTGCTCGCCGTGGCGATGTTCGTGGTCTGTGCGTTCGTCTGGCCCATCGCGTCGGCCTCCGGGAACTGGCAGGCCACCAGCAAGGCCCGCACCGGCGTCCTCATCTCGGTGGCCGGCGCCGTGCTCGCGGGCAGCAGCTTGGCCTGGACGAACTGGCTCATCGACCTCGGCCACACCCTCTAGACCCCGGTCGGCGGTAGCCCCTCACCAGCATGCCTTGACAGCCCCGGGCGTGGTGCGGGCGGCACACCTGCCCAGCGCAGACATCACCGCGCTGAGGGAGAACCGCCATGCTGCACGTCCAGACCGTCACCCACGCCGCCTCCGCCGCGGCCACCCGCACCGCCGAGCACGCCACCCTGATCGCGGCAGGGATCGCCACCCGGGTACCCGGGGACATCGACATCCGGCCGAACACCAGCGGCCTGCCCGGGATCCCGCAACTGAAGGAAATCGTCGGCGCGATCATGAGCATCGGCCTGATCCTGGCCGTGGTCGCCCTGATCATCGCCGCGATCGTCTGGGCTTTCGGCGCCAACAGCTCCAACCCGCACCTCGCCGGCCGCGGCAAGACCGGGATTCTGGTCGCCGCCACCGCCGGCGTGCTGTGCGGGGCCGCCGTCGCCCTGGTCAACTTCGGCTGGGACCTCGGGCAGCAGATCTGATGGACATCTGCTCCCTCCCCTTCGTCGCCCAGGTCTGCGCCGGATCCGCAGCAACAGCAGCCTCCCCGATCCAGCCGCTCGCGGACCTGGTCGGAGACCTGGCCGCCTGGGTCATGGAAGGCATGTGGGCCCTCATGGTCACCACGACCATGACCGACGTCACCAGCCCCCAGTTCCGTCGGGTCTACGCCCTGGTGTTCGGGATCGCGGTCCTGGTCATGCTGCTGTTCTTCCTGCTGCAGGTCATCACCGGCATGCTCCGCCGCGACCCTGGTGCCCTCGGCCGCGGTGTCCTCGGGCTCGGCAAGTCGATCCTGGGCTCGTTCCTCGTGGTCACGCTGACGGCGGCGTTGCTGGAGATCACCGACCAGCTCTGCCACGGCCTCGTCCAAGCAGCCGGGACCACGATGGAGGAAGTCGGTGACCGGCTGATCGTCATGGTCACCGGCATCTCCATCTCGACCGCGGTGGTCGGGGTCGGGCCACTGTTCGCGGTGTTCCTGGCCGGACTGGCGTTCACCGGGGCGTTCACGGTCTGGATCAGCCTGCTCGTGCGCTCCGCGCTGATCCTGATCGCCATCGCCCTCGCACCCCTGGCCCTGGCCGGGGCGTCGTGGGACGCGACCCGCGGATGGGTGACCAAATGGGCCACGTTCACGATCGCGCTCATCGTGTCCAAACTGGTCCTGGTGGTGATCTTCCTGATCGCGACCGAGCAGATGTCCGCACCCATCCAGGTCGACATCGCGTCGGTGGCCGAACCACTAACCGGGATCGTGCTCCTGATCATCGGCGCGTTCGCGCCGTACCTGACGTACAAGTTCCTCAACTTCCTCGGCTTCGACCTCTACCAGACGATGACCACCGAGACCGACGCCAAGGAAGCCCTCAACCGGCCCGTCCCCTACCTGCCCGGCGGATGGTCCCGACCGAACCCGGCCAAGGTCCTGGGATCCGACGGGACCGCCGACCGTGGCGGTGCCGCAGACGGTGCGGGCGACGGCGCTGCAAAGGCCACGACCGCCTCGGGCGGTACCAGCCTGGGCGGCAGCACCGGGGCGGCAGGAGCGGGCACCGGGGCCAGAACGGGTGCGGGCGCCAGCTCCGGTGCCACGGCGACTGGGGCTGCTGGGGCTGGAGGTCCGGTCCTCGCCGGTGCTGCCCTGGCCAAGGCCGCTTTCGACTCCGGCGGAAAGACCGGGCAGGCCCTCGGCGGCCAGGCCGCACAGGCCGGCGAGGGCGCGACCGCTCCCACCGCCGACCAGCCCACACCGGCCGGTGCACGCCCGACGGCCCCGGCCGGTGACGGCTCGCAGCCGCCGTCGGCATCACCCCGGGAGCAGCCCGGGATCTTGTTCCAGGACGGGGACTAACCCATGACCAACCACGAACAATCAGGCGGACTGCTTCGGGCGGTGAAGTTCTCCCGCCTGTCCAAGCGAGCCCTGCTACTGGGCCTGACCGCGACCCAGCTGACGATCATCGGCATCGGTGGCCTGCCCCTGGTGATCGCGCTCTACACCGGAGCCGGAGCCCTCTACGCGATCGTCGTGCTCGCCATGGCCGTCGCCGCCGCGCTCGTCCCGGTGGGCGGGCGGCAGGTGATCACCTGGGTTCCGATCGCGGGCTCGTGGGCCTGGCGCACCGTCACCGGCCAGCTGGACTACCGGGCCCGGATCACCGGCCGCACCGAACGGCCGCGGCCGGCCGGAACTCTCGCCCTGCCCGGGGATTCCGCGGCGCTGCGTCAGTACACTGATCCCGTCACCGGGGCTGTGCTCGTGCACGACCCGCACGCCGCGACCCTGACCGCGCTGCTGCCGGTCACCCACCCAGCGTTCGTGCTCCTGGACCCAGGCGAGCAGCAACGCCGAGTCACCGCCTGGGGACGGGTCCTGGCCACGGTCTCCCGGTCCGGGCACATCGCCGCCCTCCAGGTCACCGAACGCACCCTGCCCGGCTCCGGCGCTTCCCTGGCCGACTGGTGGCAGACCCATGGCGCCCACGACGGGTCCTTCGCCAGCAGGACGTACGCGGACCTGATCGACCGGGCTGGACCTGCCGGGGAACAGCACTCCACGACCATCGCCCTGTCGCTGGACCTGAATGCCGCCGCCCGCACCATCCGGGCCGCCAGCGGTGGGCTGCGTGGGGGCGCGGCGGTACTGCGGCAGGAGGTCGAGACCCTGACCATCGCGCTGCATGCCGCGGACCTCACCCCCGGCGAGCCCTACGACGCGGGACAGCTCGCCATCCACCTACGCACCGCGTACGACCCGGCGATCGGTCCGGCCCTGGAACGCCACCCCACGCTCGGGCGGGAGCTGGCCGCCGCCGGGCCCATCGCCGTGACCGAGACCTGGGGGCAGCTGCGGGCAGACGGCGCCCACCACTGCATCCTGTGGATCTCACAGTGGCCCCAGTCCCAGACCTTCCCTGGCTTCCTCGCCCCGCTCCTGCTGTCGTCGGGCGTCCAACGGACCGTCTCCTTGACCTACCGGCCCGTGCGGCCGGACGCCGCGATGCGCGAGCTGCGGCGCCGGCGCACCGGGCACCTGTCGGACGCCACCCAGCGCGCTCGCATGGGACAGACCACCGATGCGACCGACCAGGCCGAGCTCGCCGACGTCCTGCAGCAGGAAGCCGACCTCGCAGCCGGACACAGCCTCCTGACCGCCACCGGCCTGATCATCATCAGTGCTTCCGACGCCGAGCAGCTCGAGCACGACATCGCCGCAGTCGAACAGGTCGCGATCCAGGCCGGCATCGAGACCCGCCGGCTGTGGGGCCAGCAGGCCCAAGCGTTCGCTCGGTCAGTCCTGCCCGGATGAGCAAGACAGATCTAAGCAACCCTTGCATGCCGCTTATGTCGGAACGAACGACAGAAGCGGTATGAGCAATGCCAGAAAACCCGCCATTAGGCTTATCCGAGCATTGGCCAACTCGACCGAAAAACGTTCACGCCAAAACCACCGCGGCTCTTGGTACTCGTCAACCCGAATCCGACCCGACGCGGCATCGACAAGGGAATCGCGAATTAGGTCACTTATCTCTGAGGCGCAGCCAGACGTCATCGGGTGTTCGTCGAGCAGATCGAACACGCGGCGTCCACGCCACTCGTAGTCCACGCCGCGCGCCTTGCCGAAACGACGCCAAGCATGGGCCGAGCGCACCGCGGACTCCTTATCCGACAGGCTGTATGGCTTGAAGTTCTGCAGAGACCAGATCAGGCGGAAGCCGGCCTGACCGTAGGACCGGTAGGCGTCGAAGCGCCTCACGATCGCTTCGATGTCAGCCGTGAGGCCGTAGAAAAATCCAGCGAAGGCAACCACTGAAAACGTAAACCACATGGCACAGAACAACCATATATTTGACTCGCGCAGAAACAAGGGCGGAAGTAACCCGTACAGCACTCCCAGCACGGCGCAGAACAGGACTTGCCACCATTTCGTACCTTCAGCCCAGCTCGACATCCTGCGGACACTCGTCTCAGGCAACAGCGACACCTGTTCACGGCTGATCCCAACCCGCTCCAAGACCTTGAACGCTCGACGCGTTGCCGCAATGTCTCGAGACCCCATGCTGCCGCCCGGGCTCCTGTGGCTACTGCGCACTCCTCCACTCCTTCGGTTATGTCCGTGCCGCCCACCTGCTCGAATGCTGCGTCACCCTACGCACGACCACCGACAGTCGTAGCATTCTGGACGCACCGGCACGGGCGTCCATCCGCGGAATTGGTCCAGGACCCCGACTCAGGCACCGGCCGAAGCGATGCCCTGAGCAGGCAGTGCAATAGGAACGCCTGTTAGCACCTAGCCCTCCGCGTCTCACTTAGCCCAGGACCGAGGGCCACGGTGAGGACGAGCACACCTGTCCGGCATGAACAACGACACTCCTCCCAGCGCCCGAGAGCTGGTCACACGGCAGGCTGGTTCCCTCAGTCTGGCGCTGTGGCATGACGGCACCACACCGGACGAAGACGGCGGCTACCGCCAGCGGTACGCCTACCGCATCGCCGATGCCACCGTTCCCGGCGCACTGCCTCATGACGGGCGGGACATCCATTCCGGAGTCGGCGCCGACGGCGACACGACCGCGGGCATGACCTCTCTCGTTACCCTTCTGTCCGCGGCGGCCGAGTCCTACCGGCACCAGATGAGCAATCCGCTCAGCGCCCCGGAGAGCCTGAACCTGTTCCCCGCCTGGGTCACCGAGGCCGCGTACCTCAACTCCGACGAGCTGACCATGCTCGCCCTCGAACTGGAGCACCCTGGCGGCCTCGGGCCCAACGAGTCGGCCACTGCGGAAGCACCGCCGGTCACCTCTGCTGGTCCGGAACCCACCGGTGAGGCGCCGGCATGGCCTCCCGGGCGGTACTACACGGTGATCTTCCTCCAGGACGAGGAAGGGCACGCCGTCGTGGACCTCCTGCAGGATCAGGGCGCGCAAGCCGCGATTGACCACCTCGCGCAGTGGGACTACGGGTCCGAGACCATGGAGGCGGCCTTGTTCAACCAGGACTACCACGCGGACGTCCCGCACTACTCGGGCACCAGCGAAGCCACCGACGGCCCCTACGTCCTGAGCTACCAGCCCGGTCTGGGCACGGTGCACCTGCTGCGTCAGTTCCCCGCCCAGGCGCCGGACGGCTGGCCCAACCGGTACACCGGCGTCATCGACCCGGCCCCCGGCCCCGCAGCCGCGCAGGCGGTTGCGCCGCGGGCGACCGCAACCCGTACCGCAGCCGGGCATGCGATAGATCCCGAGCCTGCCAGAACGAGGCCCGACGACGGTCTGTCCCTGTGACAAGCGAGCCGCTGACGGTGTCGGCCGCGCACCTGGTCGGTGTTCACGCTCACCGAGGCTCAGGGAGTTCGTCATGGAGACCACCAATCCGCAGCACGACGCCGAGGATGCCGCCGAGGCTCTGCGTCGGCTGGCGCACTCGACGCAGAAGCTCGACGACCTCGCGGACACGTACTGGGTGATCACCGACCTGGCTGCCGTGGTCCGTCGCCTGGAACAGGTCACCACCCAGGTCCTGACCGCGCATCGCGACAACGTGGACCTGGCCCACGACGACCAGGGCAAGGCTGCACCTGGACAGGTCCACGCACTGACCGCGGTCGAGCACCTGCGCAAGGCCGTCGAGCTGTTCCGCCGGGCCTACCTCAGCCTCGACCTGGCCATGGGCCACTCCGGTGCCATCGCCTGGTACCCCGCCACCGACACCACAGCTACCGCTGCGGGAGGGCGGCCCCGCGCCCAGGCGCGTCACGCCAGGCTCGAGAGCGACACCGACGGCGCCCTAGATCTGCCGCGCAGCCGGACCGCCAAGCGGTCGCGATGACGACGTCAGCCCCCGGCCAGGGTAGGGACGAGAACTCCGATCCAGGCAGCGCCCTGCCAGCCGAGCCCGAGCAGTTCCACACCGCGACCCTGACCACCGGCCGTGAACCCAGGTCGGTGCGCCGCGCTCGTCAGCGAGCCACGGCAGCTGCGCTAGCCCGAGCACGTCAGGACCGGATGCAGTCCAACCAGCAGCGCCTGGACGCGGCACGAGCTGAGACTCGCGGCCTACGGTTCCTGCCCCGCTTCGGCGACTACGGCCCGGCCACACTGCGCACGCCTATCCGGTTCCGGGTCCCCCAGCATCAGGACACGTCCGCGACCTGGGGCGCCGCGTACCCGTTCCTGGCCGAAGGCGGCCTCGGCGCCGACGGCGTGTTCGTCGGCCGCGACCTGCACTCCGGATCCTCCTTCGTCTACGACCCATGGGTGCTCTACCAACGAGGTCTGGTCACCGCACCCAACATGGTCGTGGCCGGGATCGTCGGCGCCGGCAAGTCCGCCCTGGCCAAAGCCCTCTACCTGCGCTCCCTCGCGTTCGGGCGACGCGTCTACATCCCCTGCGACCCCAAGGGCGAACACACCGCCGTCGCCCACGCCGTCGGCGGCCGAGCCATCGCCCTCGGCCCCGGCATGGCCGCGCGGCTCAACCCGCTCGACGAAGGCCACCGCCCGGCCGGAACCGACGACGCTGCCTGGGCCGAGCAGGTCGCCGCCCGGCGGCGGACCCTGGTCGGTGCACTGACCGAGACCATGCTCGACCGGCCGCTGCACCCGGTCGAGCACACCGCGATCGACATCGCCCTCGGCGCCACCGTGCGCACCAGTGCCGTGCCGATCCTGCCGACCGTCGTCGACCACCTCCTGGCCCCCGACAAGGCGGACGACCTCGACGGGCGGCTGACCGAGGACGGCCGGCACGTCGCCCACGCGCTACGACGGCTCGTGCGCGGCGACCTGGTGGGCTTGTTCGACGGTCCCTCGACCGTTGCGTTCGACCCGTCGCTGCCGATGCTGTCCCTGGACCTGTCCCGGGTCACGGAGAACAACTCCGCCCTCAGCGTCCTGATGACTTGCGCGTCGGCGTGGATGGAGGGCGTCCTGGCCGACCCCAACGGCGGCCAACGCTGGGTCGTCTACGACGAAGCCTGGCGCCTGATCTCTCACCCCGCGCTGCTACGCCGCATGGACGCCCACTGGCGCTTGGCACGCTATTACGGCATCGCGAACATGCTCGTCATCCACCGACTGTCCGACCTCGACAACGTCGGCGACACCGGCACCGCGCAACGCTCACTCGCCGCCGCGCTACTAGCCAACGCTGAAACGCGGGTCATCTATCGGCAGGAGACTGACCAGCTCGGCCACACCGCCCAAGCCCTGAACCTGACCCTCACTGAAGCCGGGCTGCTTCCGACCCTCGGACTGGGGCAGGGACTGTGGCGCATCCGCAACCGGTCCTTCCTCGTCCAGGCCCAGCTTCACCCCGACGAAGCCCGCTTGTTCGAGACCGGTGCCAAGGCCCGCGGCATACATGGCCGCGCCCGAGATCAATGAGCATCCTGGCCGCACTCGGAAAGGTTTCGCTCAGGAACAGATCGCTGCTATGTGCGCTCTGGAGCGACTAGGCGTCTTCAACCACCAACCAGAAAGGTCCGTCAGACGGGCAGGACTCCGGTGCTTGCACATCGGGCACTCCAGCGAGGTCGTCGTGCGCACCACCACGGAGTTCCACCTGGTCGCCGGCGATCAACTGGCCAGCTGACGAGGAGCCGGCCGGAAACACCGGCGTGTAGATGAGCTCTGTCTCGCTCTCGGTCACGGTGACGCAACCAGCCGTGTCCTCGACCTGACCTGAAAGAACTGCTGAATCGCCTACACCAGGGTCATCGGAGGCATAAGTGGCGTACTCCAAGCCGCTATCCGTGCTGCTACCTGATCCCTGGGCACAAGCGGACAGCCCTGCAACGGCTCCCAAGACCAACCAGCCGGCAGCAGTCGATCGCTTCATCGTGGGCCTCACCTTCAGTAGTAAAGAGATGTCGCACTCGGGATGCGGGAGATCTTCGAGTAGACACTCCATCCACCCGCACCTGAGGCACCGCCCTTGTGTATGCCGATCGGATGGGTTCCGTTCACCCATGGCCCACCGCTGTCTCCCCCGGCCGTCGGGGCGCCAGTCACACGAACGAACACAGCATTGCACGTGCCATTCGGGCAGGCACCGGTCCAGGTCGGGCGATACGCAATCGACGCAATGGTCCCGCAATCCCAGCCGAGCGCTGGCCTACCGCGGTGGCAGGCCGTGATCCCTGCTGGCACGTCCTGAGGCGAACCCATGGTCGTCGCACTGGACGAGGAGGATCCGAAGAAACTGCTGGACACGTAGTGCCCAGCGGGAATCCTGTAGAAGCCGATGTCAGCGTTCGCGCCGTGATTGCGCAGGGTACGGGTGGCAGTGACGTAGCTGCCAGTGCCCGCCGTGTTCGTGTAGACCCGCTTGCTGGTACCGCAGTGCGACGCGCTGAATACTCCGATGTACGACGAGCCATTCCGCGCAGAGAACGCGACTGTGCAGCCGTTCATCGCCACCCCGCCGCGGGTGAGGATCGTGTCGGATGCGACCGGGACCGACTCGACAATCACTTGGTCGAATCCTGTCGACGCGGCCAGTTCGATGGCGTCGACATCGCCGACGGAGTCCGTGGTATCGATCACGAGCGCACCATCAACGGACCGGACATAGAGACCCTGGATGCCAGGCGCAAAATCGCGAGCAATCGCTTCAACTTCGTCGGTTATTTCAGGGACGATCGTAGCGACAGGAGCCTCGTCGAGGACGGCCACTGTCGTCTCACTCGACAGCGCAAGATCCGAAACTGCACTCGCAACGTCCACATCTTGGGTGCGGACGCTAAGTCGCTGCCCGGTGTCCGTCTGATCGAACCAGACGTCCGCATCGACACCCAGCTCCAGGTTCTGCTCGTTGAGCACCTCAACGACCATCTGCTGGTCCGACACGGCCGCTTCCGCGTCGGCCTCATCGACGCCGTTCTCACGCGCATAGTCACGCGCCGCGGCGGCTCGGGGACCAATCGCATCGTCGGGCGGAGCAGCCTGCGCCGGCACCAATGCCAGTCCGCTGATGACAGCGAAGACGAGCGTTGTGGTCAGGACATGGCGTCGCTTCATGGTCGCTCCTGCCAATGGGGTCATGGGAGATGGGGCCAACCGGAGCCGACGATATTCCGAGCCGATCTCGGAGCACCACGAAAGTCCCGCCGTTTCACCCAGCCAACCTGCAAGGCGCCCAGTAACACGATTACCGACCGCGCCTTCACGGCAGCAGAAACCACAAGAATCACCTGCCTTGCCCACCGTGCGAGCTCTTTCGGCATGTCACCGATAGATCGTGGCGTTCACAAGACACCTGCCTTCCGGACACCGCTGGGAGGCAACATGCGTGAGGACACTCGAACGCCGGACGACCAAATCGCCGACAGGATCGCCAGGCTCGACGCCTTGCACGAGAGACTGGCGAGCGCCATCGACCGCCTTGTCACAGGTCAGGACTGGCGACGCGCGATCGAGTTCGCCGCCAGGTTCCGGAGCCGATCATTCAACAACACCCTGCTCATCTGGGTGC
Organism: Promicromonospora sukumoe; assembly: GCF_014137995.1. NCBI lineage: Bacteria > Bacillati > Actinomycetota > Actinomycetes > Micrococcales > Promicromonosporaceae > Promicromonospora > Promicromonospora sukumoe. The sequence continues at coordinate 1,758,002 of NZ_JACGWV010000001.1, read as the reverse complement.
AGCATGCCGCGGCGCATGAGGAGGGCCGCGTCCCGGACCCGTACCCGACCCGTGTTGCCGGGTACAAGCAGTGGAAGGCCCTGGGGCGAAGCGTCGACAAGGGCCAGGCCGGCTATCAGATCCTCGCGCCCGTCACCGCACGGGTCGCGGTCACCGAAGACGGATTATGGCGGCGCCTGGGCAAGGGCGAGAAGCCGGAAGCGGGCGAGACCGCCAAGAGCCGCATGGTCGGGGTCCGGCCTGCCTATGTCTGGGACGTCTCCCAGACGTCGGGCGACCCCCTCCCCACACAGCCAGCTCCGGCGCTCCTGGAAGGCGAGGCACCACCAGGGCTCTGGGACGGTCTTGCCCACCAGATCCAGGCTGCCGGGTTCACGCTCCACGAGGCACCCACTGCCGCCGCCATCGACGGCGCGAACGGTGTAACGCACTGGCTCAAGCGCACCGTCCACGTCCGCGCCGACATGGACCCGGCTGCCCGGGTCAAGACGCTCGCTCATGAGCTCGGGCACGTCATCCTGCACGACCGGGACGACGTCGACGCTGTCGTCCACCGAGGCATCGCCGAGGTCGAGGCCGAGTCGTTCGCCCTGATGGTTGCCGCCTCGCACGGCATGAACACCGAGCGGTACACCGTGCCCTACGTCGCGACCTGGGCCTCCCGTGTACCTGGGCAGGACCCGGTGACGACGATTCAGAAGACCGCCACACGCGTTCGCACCGCAGCCCTGCAAGCCCTCGAGCAGCTCGAAACGCCTCAGATCCCGGACGGCGAACCACCCTCGTCGTCAATCTCCACGGTGGTCGCCGACTCCCAGGCCGGACCGCGACAGACGGCGAGCGCCGCACAGTCCGCGTTGCCACGGCCGACACAGAGCTCGACTGGTGCAGAAGGACCGGGAGTGTGAGCGGGCGGCACGTGCCCGTGACGCTACCCCGGGCTCGCTTCGACGTCGGCCCCGACGGGGACCTGACGGTCACGGTCGATGGCCGACCGTGGCAGCCGCCCGTCCAGATAGAGGGCACAACGTCGAGGGGCCCGGGCCTACCGTTGGGGCGTTCCGACGCCCCGTGGGCCCAGCAGCAGATCGCGAACGACCTGGACACTCCCGTCCGGGTCGAGACCGTCGAGGACGGTCGTTCCCGCACCGACATCGCGCTTCCCGACAGCTACCAGGTCGCAGATCCGCCTCGTCCTCAGGTCTCTGACGGGGTGGGCGCCGGCCCTTACCTGCCGGGTGAGCCGGTCTCGATCAGTGTCGTCGTCGGGCAGACGCACGCCGACGAGTACGGGCAGGTGCGCTACCAGCTACCGACCGCGCTCGGCGACCGGGCCGTGCTGGTTCACGGGGAGACTTCCGGCACCACCCGGCCGCTGGACACGTCGCCTCTCCCAGAACCGTCCGCCGATCCGGTCGAAGCGCCTTCGCGCCGCGCCTTCATGGGCCGCAACTTCGATGTCCGTCGGCGTCAGCCCGGTTCAGATCATCCCCGGCCCGCACGGCGGGCACCCGCGACTGCATCCCGGGCGACAGCGGACGACGGCCTGGGGGCACTGTGAGAACGCCGTCGTCCGCGCCCGGACGGGCGATGGGTGACGAGCTGACCGACCTCGGCCTGATCGCCCTGGGTGGGCTGCTCGGTCTGGCCGCTGTGCTGCGCGCGGCGGGCAGCCTCGCCACCTGGGCCATCGGCGCCAGTTCACCGACCGGGAGCGCGCTGACGGGACTGGGTGTCCTGCTCAGGCCCGCCGACCCCGCCGTCGTGCTCGGAGCAGACGGTCTGCACCCGGTCGCGTACTGGGTCACCGTCGCCGTACTCCTGACCGTCGTCGGTGTCGTTGTCTGGCAGGTCACCCAGGCAGTCCTGGGGATGAACCACCGGCAGACCCGCGACCCGCACCACACCCCCGGCACGGCGACGCGACGCGACGTCGCGCACAGTGCCTCGGAGCGGGTGCTGCTCAAGCGGTCACGCACCCTGCGCCCGTCACTACGGAAACCCACGGCGCCGGAGGTCGGATATCAGCTGGGGGCCGCGCACGGGCAGGGCGTGTGGGCTTCGGTCGAGGACTCCCTCTTAGTCCTGGGGCCGCCGCGGTCGGGCAAGGGCCTGCACATGGTGGTCAACGCGATCCTCGACGCCCCCGGGGCCGTCGTGACCACCTCGACCCGGCCCGACGCCCTGACCGTCACCCTCAAAGCACGCGAACGCGTCGGACCCGTCGCTGTGTTCGACCCGCAACACCTGGCCAAAGGACTGCCGGCCGGGCTGCGGTGGTCGATAGTTCGCGGCTGCGAAGACCCCCTTACCGCCATGATCCGGGCCACCGGCCTCGCCTCGGCCACCGGGCTGGGAGGGGGTGGGACGGAAAACGGTGGGTTCTGGGAGGGAATGACACGCTCCGCGCTGCAGGCCATGCTGCACGCCGCCGCCCTGGATGGGCGTTCGGCTCGGGACTTGTTCGCATGGTCAAACTCGCCGTCAGCTGCCGAGGACGCCGCCGCGATCCTCGCCTCCCACTCGGACGCGGCCACGGGATGGGGGCAGTCGCTGGAGTCGATCATCCAAGCCGACCCCCGCACCCGAGACAGCGCCTGGATGGGCGTCAAGCAGGCCCTGGCCTGCCTCGCCGACCCCCGCGTCCTGGACTCGGTGTCTCCCGGCCCGGACGAGTCGTTCGACCCCGAGGCGTTCCTACGGGACAACGGGACCCTCTACCTCCTGGCCACCGGGGCTGGGTCGGTGACCTCTGGGCCCTTGGTCGCGGCGTTCATCGAGGACCTGGTCGAGACCGCCCGGCACCTGGCCGCCGCCTCACCGGGTGCTCGCCTGGACCCACCCGTGTTGCTGGCGCTGGACGAGATCGGCAACCTTGCGCCCCTGCCTTCGCTGCCGACCCTGATGGCTGAAGGCGGTGGCACCGGTTTGACCACAATGCCTGTGCTGCAGTCCCTGGCCCAGGCGCGGGACAAGTGGGGCGAGAACGCGGCCAACGCGATCTGGGACGCCTCGATCGTCAAAGTCATCCTCGGCGGCTCCTCGTCGTCCAAAGACCTGGCGGACTTCTCCAGCCTGATCGGCGAACGCGACGAGTTCACCGACACCCACATCCGCGGCGAACGCGGCTCAAGGTCGATACAGCGCGCCGTACGGCGTGTGGCGATCATGCCGCCGCAGGCCATCCGGATGCTGCCGTTCGGCATCAGCTTGGTCCTGCTGCGCGCGGCGCCGCCGATCATCACCGACCTGCGGACTTGGACGACTCGACCTGATGCCGACCAGCTCAGTACGGACCGCGACGAGGTCGAGGCGCTCCTGCAGGACGCGGCCCAACGCACCAGGCGTCCCAGGGCCGACACCCCAGATCACTCCCCGCCCGAGCGTGGCCCCGTGAGTGAGCGAGACGAACCCCAGGACGACTCGGAGGAGAGCTCGTGATGGACGGCGGCCCGTATACCGGCGACGAGATCGAGTCGGCGTGGCACCACGCTGACGTGCTCCGACGGCAGCATGTACCGGATTCACGCCGCCCAGTCCAGGCAGTGTGAGCAAGATGATCTCGTCCTAATCGGCCGAACAATTGACGGAGATCACCGGAAGTTTCCACTCGCCAGGCACGCGGGTGTCAGCGGTCGGCCGCATCATGGTGCTCAGCGAGTCCGCAAGAAAGGGCACCGGCATGAAGGTTGTGGCCACGATCGACACCCGCGCTGCCGTCCACGGCGAAGAAGCCTCCCAAGCCCGCGAGATCGAGGCCGAGGCCGCGACCTACGAGCAGGCTCGTGACGCCCTGTTCGGCCAGGTGCCTGAGGACTGGATGATCATCGGCGGGATCGGTGTGCCCGACAGGGCCGACACCTACCAGCCCCCTCGACGCCACTAGCCCGCAGACGGACCCGTCCTCACCCTACGGCGGCCGGTCCGGGACACCGCAGTGTTCGCACATACAATAGAACGCATGTTCGACACTGTGGCAGTTCCAACGGCACTGGAACATGCCCGCGCCACGCTCCAGTCGGCCGAGCGCCGGGTCGGAGTTGAGCACCGCAACCAGGTCGTCGAACTCGCCCCGGCCTCCCCCGCACTCTTGACCGAGCTGCTGCCCGGGGGCGACCTGCCCGCCGGCGTGGCGGTCACCGTTCGGGGCTCGGCCAGCTTGATGTGCTGGCTCCTGGGCGCCACTCAGCGAGACCGGTGGATCGCGCTGATCGGCTGGCCCGAGCTCAGCGCCGTGGCGCTGGTCGAGGCAGGCGTCGACCTGGAGCGTGTCGTCGCAGTGCCTGACGCTGGCAGCCGCATGGCCGATGTCCTCGCCGCGCTCCTGGACGGTATCGAGATCGTCGTCGCCGGCCCTCGCGCCCAGCTCACCCGGAGCGAGCGGCGCCGGCTTCTGGCCCGGGCCCGGCAACGCGCCACCACAATCTTCTCGCCCGACTACTGGGAGGGTGCGGCGTTGGTGCTCGACGTCGAGCAGACCAGGTGGAGCGGCCCGGACCGCGGAGCCCAGTGGCTGCGTGAGGCCCACTTGGGCGTGGTGCGTCGCTCGCGTCTGGGCGGCGCTGGCGCTCGCTTCGACATCACCCGGCATGACACTACTGAACCGACCGCGCTCGCTACCCGCGCTGCGGCCCGTCGTCGGGCGGGGTAACGCCGTGGTGTACGACCTGACGGGGCTGATCAACAACTGGCCCGCTGCTGCCGTGGGTGGTGTGCCTGTCAAGCCCTCCTACTCCTGGGACCCAGTGGCCGTGCTGGCACGCCTGTGCTGGACCGATCACGCGATCTGGGTGCCCGGACATGCCAATCGGTGGAACAACCACTTCGTGCTCGTCTACGTCACCCCGGATGAGAACGACCGCCGGACCGAGACTGGGCTGTGGCTGCATTGGACTGACGTCGCCCGCGTCGTACCTGCCGAACCTTCCCGGGGGCCGATGCCTCCCGATGAGCCCATCTCGCGGGCACGCCCAGAGGCTCGGCGCCAGGCGCCCTCTCTGCGGTCTAACCGGACGGGTCGTTCTGACGCGCGCCCTCGTCACTAGCCCGGATTCAGGCTGAGTCGCCCTGATGGCTTCCGGGTGTTGTTGGGACACGAGACGGTCGCCTCTGCGGGCGTGCTCCAAGTGCGGTTGCGGTGGGTGTGGTGTTGGTCGTGCACCTGGCAAGGGATATGGGCGCGATTTGGCGCCCGTGACCCGAGCAGGGAGCCACCGTGACGATCCCCATTCGCCAGAGCTTGGAGGGCGTGTTCCTGACCGGGCTGCGTCCCGGCACTACCCGCACAGGCCTGCCCGTGCTGCGAGCGCGGGTACGCGCCCAGCAGTGGCAGCGAGAGGACGGGAGCTCCACACCCGGTGAGCCGGTCACGTGCGACCTGGTCGTATTCCACGCATCGACCCAGCGTGCCCAGACAAGGTTCCGGCCTGGTGACGCGTTCGTCGCCGCAGGCCACGTCAATGTCTACGACGTCACCCGTGACGGCAAGACCGTTCAGCGCGAGGAGTTCGTCGCCCGGCGCCTCGGGCGCGATGCGGCGCGCACCCGGTACAACGTCACCCGCACCCGCCGCTGGCTCCGACCGACCACAGCACCCGTTGCAGCATCCAGCTCGGGGCGTGCGTCGTGAGCGGCCCGGACCAGGTACACGGTGCCGACCCGGGCGAACCAGAGCTGCCCGGCCCGGACGCCCAGGACGAAGTGCCGGTCACGCAGGGCGGTGTACCGGCCGATGCGTCCGAGCTGTCGCTGCTACGGATGCTTGGGTGGCGGCCCGGCGACCCGCTGCCCGACGTCGACGGCCTGAATGACGCGCCAGACGAAATCGGCAACGACGGACAGCATTTCCCTTCGAGCGGTCGGAGCCTGGGCGGAAGCACGGCGTCCTCAGATGCCGACCCGCTGCTTCCGGAGGAGCCGGAGCCGGTCGTACCGATCAACTGGAACACCCTGGACCCGGAGCGGGCCGAGCAGGAGTGGTGGCAGCTGGACGCGTTCGTGTACTGGCTGCGCGACGACTTCGGCCTGACGCCGCAGGAGCTGCCGCCGATGTGGCACCGGCACCCCGAGCTGGTCTGGGAGCTGTCGGCGCTGCGCACGTCCTGGCTGGCTGGGCACGCCGAGGACGCCCACCCAGGGTCACCGCTGGTGTGGCTGCGGGACCTTTCCGACTCCCGGCGCCGGTTGCGGGACTGGGTCCAGCGGTGCGGCACCACCCTCACCGAGGACCGCTCCACCCGCCGTACCACCTGGCCCGGTGAACAGGCCGCCACGAGCCCGGTCCCGGTAACGGTCGCCGATCGGGCCGCGGACTTCGCAGTGTTCGTCGCCGACGACGTCGCCCGGCGGCGCCAGATCGAGGCCGACGCCCAGGCCGAGATCGAGGAGGCGCGTGCCCGACGACTGAGCCGTCTGCGCGAGCAGTGGGGTCTGCCCGGCACGTCCACCAGCACCACCGAACCAGCCCCGGACGGGCAGAGCTCAGCCGCGACCGACCAGGAGGGCACCCCATGAACCACGCCGTCACCCAGGAAGCGCTTCAGCATGCAGACATCGCAGCCCTGACCGCGCAGGAGCATGCCGATGCCAGCGACGCGCACGCACTGATCTCGCACAGCGTCTGGCGCCTGCTGCACAGCCTCGGCGCGCCGACCGGTGGGCGCGCCATGGCCTTCGGGCACGACCCGCAGATCCTGCTCTCCGGCGACCCGGCGCGCTCAGAGCTTCGTGACTCCGACGGGTTCCCCCTGTACTCACGGTGGCAGGCAACCGTCCCAGCCCCCGGAGCCCACAGAAACATAGTCGGGAATGCAGTCCCGATCAGCCGGTACCCCCTCAACCTGGAGACCGCGCCGGTCTTCGAAGTCGCCGTCGCTTCGATGCAGTACAACGACATCCGCCTACGCAGCCGCGAGGCTCGCGTCACCCGGCACCGCGGCTTTCACATCCAGGCCGCCGAAGCCCTGACCGCGCTGGCGCCAGGTGGACATGCGGTACTGCTGGCCAACCACTCGATCCTGGACTTCCCCGACCCGCAGCCCTGGGGCGAGCTGGCGCGAATAGCCGACTTCCTCGGAGCGGTGCGGCTGCCCTCCTACGCACTACGGGCTGCCCGAGCATGCGACGCCCCTGTCGATGTCCTGATCCTGCGACGCCGCGAGACCCCATTCCCCGACCCGAAACTGCAGTTCCCCGGTGTGCAGTGGTCACCCGAGGACGGCCTGCACGAGAGCACCTACTTCACCGATCACCCCGACCGGGTGCTCGGCACCCGAGATGTGGGCACCGACTACTGGGGCATGAAGCAGCTCGCCGTCCACGACCCAGATCGCACCTGGCCAGGCCGGCTCAACGCCGCGCTCGACGACATCGCACACCATCACGGTGCCCACAGCGACCGACCACCTGGCCCGCCGCCAGCGTCTGCACGGCCCTTTCCTTGGCCCAGCGCCACCCGCCCACCCGGGGAATCGCCCGGTCCGCAGCTGTGACCGCAGGCAAGACGGAACACCCGCCCTACCACCGCCACCAACGGAAGGAACACCCATGCAGTTCGACGAAGCCAACTTCATCCAGACCGACCTGGAGACACTCCTGGAGCTGTTCGGAAAGAAGTACCACTACGACACCCCGGCGGCCGCAGCGCACCAGAACATCTCGGAACACCTGTGGCCGCACCTGAAGGCGCTGGAGTACACGACCGAACGACTCCTGGCCATCGGCGAGGACTCCGATGTGCTCGCCGGCGTCCCGCCCGACGCACGAGAGCTCACCGAGAGCATCGACGACTACGAGGTCGGCGACGTCCTGATCGCCGACTCGCCCCGTGCCGACCAGTGGCCACACCCTGACCTGCAGCTCCGGCTGGCGAAGGAAGCCGAGCTCGAGAACGCGAGCCTCGTCCTGGCCAATCTGCCGATGACGGACACCCGAGCGCTGACCCGTGCCACGAAGACCGATCTCGCGATGGTGCACCACGGGCTCATCCTCGACGCCCTGGCCTGGCTCCGCCCGGGCGGGCTCCTGGTTGTCACAGCCCATCGCCAGTTGCTGGAGGGTTCCGACGCCCAGCCCCGCCGCTCCATCGCCCGGCACGCAGACCTGGTCGCCGCCGTCCGCCTGCCCTCGTCCGCGCTACGTCAGGCACCGCTCCAGGACAGCCCCGTCGATCTGCTCCTGCTGCGTCGCCGCGAACCAGGTCACCCGCCGGCCGGCCTGGACTTCATCGGCCGAAGCCCCGTACACGTCCACGACGCTCCGGACATGCTCATCAACGACTGCTACGCCATCGCGCCCTGGGCCGTACTGGGCAACATCGTGCCCGACCCGGTCGAACCCGACATGACGACGGTCGCCCCGGTCGGCGGTGACTTCCGCCGGGCACTCGCTCAGGCACTCGGTGCCCACTCCGACATCGCGATCGACGACGGCCTGTACGCCCAGGAACGCACCACACGCGCGAGCAAGGCGCACCCGGCGCCCGTCCAGGACACGTCGCGGGCCGCGAGGGCCAACCCGGACGGGCCTGCGCTGTGAGTGTCGATCCGAAGTCGATACCGCTGCTCCGCGGAGCATTCGTATCGGCCAGGCAGCCCGGAAGGACGCCATCGTCATGATCACCAAACTGGCGGAGTACCTCGCCCACTTGCCCTACACCATCGGCCACCAGCTCGGAGACCAGCACGTCGTCGTCGGTGCGTTCGACTCCGATCTGCGCACCATCGCGCACGCCGCCATCGACTGGAACGACGGTAACGGCAGCGACGACCAGACCGCCGAAAAGATCACCGCATACCTCGGCCGAGTGCTGAAACCGCACCCCGTCGCACGACTGATCGTGACCGCGTACGGGCCGGAGGGCCCTGCCCGCTCACAGGCCCTCGCCGATGCCGTTAAGGATGCGTTGGGACTTCGTACCGAACAGATCCATGTCCAGGAGGACTTCGGTCGCCTCCGCCAGTCCGCCACCGGCACGTGGGGACCAGCTGTGCGTCTAACGGGAGTCGTGCCACGGGCAGCGCTAGGCGGCCGTCCAGTACCTGCGGCGTCGCGCGAAGAACTGCTCGAATCCGTAGCCCCCTTGTCTGTTCCACTGTTCGGCGACATCGCCGCCGACCGGGCCGCCGCGCTGAGCAGCAGTTCTCCTCTTCTCCGGGCAGAGGTCGCGCAGCACGCCATCGACACCCTGGCCACCGGGCCAGTCGACGACCTCCAGCAGATGTCAGTCCTGTCTCACCTGATCACCACCGACATCCGGATGCGCGACTGCGCGCTCGCGCACGCAATTGGCGCGAGCGACGAACTGATGGGACCTCGAACCAGTGCCCTAGTTCGCACGTTCCGAGCGGCACCACCCGACGAACGGCCCGAGCTCGCGTCCACCGCTGCTGCGGCGGCATTCCTCGCCGTGTGGCCCCCGCCGATCGTTCACGGCCTCTTGCGATACGCGAATGAGTCATCCGGCCTCACCACGCTCGTTACACGGGCGATCGAGGCGGGTGTCGACCCCAGACCGATGCGACCGGGCATCGCACGCGCGTCACAAGACCAACTGACCAGGCTCGAGGATGACTGGACTGCTCAGCGTCCAGCGCCGCGTCTCGCAAGCGGGCGAACGGTTTCGTCGCCGGCTCCGTCCGTACCGTCGACGGGCTACCCAAGGCGGGAGCACCACGACCCTGGGGCCGGCACACCTGAGTTGTAGGCAGGTAGGAGCGGCTATGACCTACGGCGACATCAGCATCGTCCTGAGGGACACGCTCACGAGGATTCTCACCGACTACCTGCGGCCGATCCCGCACCTCGGTGGTCCGATGGGGCGCGGCGTACCCCGACGGACGCCGTCAGGGATCGACGCGGACCTCCTGCTCGTCCAGCGGTACCGAATCCCGGTGCTGCAGTGGACCCTAGCGCTGCTCGACGCTGTCGTGCCCGCGAATGCAACAACACTCGATCCTGAATGGGGCCCGGGCCGCCTGCTGGTCAACCGATTCGCGGCCGCGGTGGAGCCCATCGCCCAGGCCATCCCGGAACCGTCCGACGCCGACATGCGTGCCCGCCACCAGTACGAGTTGGTTGAGATGTGGCGCCAGGCGGCCAGTGCAGCGAGCGAGGCACTCGACCACGAACTCGGCGCACTGACCAATCTCTCCCGGGCGGACGGCCTCCGCGCCATCAGCGACGCCTGCGACCTGGTGCGGGCGCTGATCCGGCTCGACGACCGGATACGCGACAGGTCGACCTGGTACCACTTCGGTGGCAGCCGATACGTCAAAGGTCACACCCATTCCTGGGGCCTGCTCCGCGCGGCCGAACTGTGCGCAGACTGGCTGTCAGCCCATGACCTCGGCCAGGTCCTGGACGCCCAGGGCCAGCGCACCGGCGACATCGACCACACCGGCATGTTCCACCAGCGTCTCGCTGTGACACCTGGTCCGTATCCGCCAGGTGTGTCCGGGGCGAACGACGCCCAGCGCAATGCGCTCTTGCACCTGGACGTCCCGCCTGGCGCCCTGACGCTGCGCCGTCTGATCATCGCCCACCGACAGGTCAGCTACGACGCGCGTAACATCGCGCGGTCCGTCGGTGCAACCGGCCTTGCCGCGCGGTTCGACGAGCGCTTCCTCCTCTACGACCGGCTCGTGCACACGACCAGCGGCGTTCGTGACGGCGACACGAAACCGGATCCGAAACATGCCTGGCATCCCGACCAGGCCCTCTCAGAGACCCGCACCACGATCAGACTCCTCGCCACGCCAGCTACCCCGTCAACGCTCGACCTGGCCGTGCTCGACAGGCTCGCAAACAGGGTCGACGCCCGCCTTGCAACGATCCTGCGCGAAGGCGCCCGCGACCGTCGCTACGTACTGACGAACGGGCGCGGCATCACGGACCGGGTCGTCTCGCTCGCCCCGCGCAGCGCTCCGGAATTCTTCGCTCTGGCTTCGGAGCTAACCGCGCGCCTCCGGACCGAACTGTCGCTGCCGTCTCCGTGGACGTCCCGGGACATCGAGGCCGCCGAGCATTCGAGAGCAACCTTCAGGGCCTCGCTGCTCGCGGGCCGGCGCGGAAGTCGCACCAGCGGACTCCGCTTCGAGGAACGGCATAGCCCTGCATCGCACCTTGCCGCTGAGCCTGGCACCCCGGAGGCACAGGAAGCTGCCTACCGGCGCTACCTCGCTTCCACACCGACCCGGTCTAGCCGGAGCGCGCCGCCGCCCGGCATCCAACGCTGACCACAGCCAGTCCCCAGGCGGCCCGGACTGCACCTCACACCTCTCCTGTATGGAGATCTCCGCCGATATCGCCCACGCCGCGCGACACTCGACGGTGTCGGACGACGGACTCAGCTTCGTCGCTCGGCTTCCCGAGAACTACGAACCGCCGCCCGACGCGCTGGCCGTCTTCGTCCGCATCCTGCGCCGCGTCGCAGAGGAGGATCGCGCCAACCGCCCCACCGGGAGGGCACGAAAGGCAGCGTGACCCATGGATCTCGCCTTCCTCGGCCGGGTCTCGACCGAAGACGCCCAGGACCCCACGACGTCGCGGATGTGGCAGCTCAAACGAGCCCGAGACCTCGTCGAACCGATGGGGCACCGCATCGTCGCGGAGTTCTTCGACGTCGGCCAGTCTCGATCTCTGCCATGGAAGCGACGGCCCGAGGCAAACGCGCTCTTGGAGGAGATCAAGCGCGGCTCCCGCCGCTTCGACGGTGTCGTCGTCGGTGAGCCGCAGCGCGCGTTCTACGGTCACCAGTTCGCCATGACGTTCCCTGTACTCACGCACTACAAATGTGCGCTGTTCGTACCCGAGGTAGGCGGTCAGGTCGACCCCGACTCCGAGGCTCACGAGATCATGATGGGGCTGTTCGGCGGCATGTCGAAGAGCGAGCGTAGCCGGATCAAGAAGCGCACCGCGGCCTCCATGCGCGAGCTTGCCGCACACACCGACCGCCACCTCGGCGGACGCCCGCCCTACGGGTACCGGTCGATCGACATCGGCCCCCACCCGAACCCGGCTAAGGCCGCCGCAGGCCAGCGTGCCCACAAGCTGTCCCCCGATCCCGTCACGGCCCCGGTCATCGAGCGGATCTTCGCCGAGTTCATCGCCGGAAAGGCAGTCCGCGCCATCACCGCCGGCCTCGTCGCCGATGACATCCCTTCGCCGTCCGCCTACGACCCGGCTCGTAACTCCCATCGAGACCAGCGCGGATGGGCCCACCAGACCGTCCGCGCGATCCTGCTCAACCCTACTTACACGGGTTACCGGGTCTGGGGGAAGCAGGAGAAGTTCGAGCAGCTCATGAACGTCGAGGACGTCGCCGCGGGCGAGGTCACCCGGATGCGCTGGCGTGGCACCGACCAGTGGATCCGCCCCGACAGTCAGACCCACCCCGCGATCGTGGACATCGCGACCTACGAGAAAGCGCTCGCCCGGATAAACGCACAGCGACGGGGAGCCAACCAGCGCAGCCCCAAGACCTCATCGACCGGCCGTGTGTACCCGCTCGCTGGCCGCTGCTTCTGCACCGCATGTGAAAGTCGCCTGTCGGCCCGGTTCTACGCCTCGAAGAAGAAGGACGGCACCGGCCGTGTGCTCTACCGCTGCGACGTCGGCGGCAAGCGAGCGCTCCCAACGAAGCTGGCCGAACACCCCGTTGCCGGTCTCAACCAGAACCGTGTCCTACCCGTGCTGGACAGCTTCCTCTTCGAGCTGTTCGACGAGCCAGCCGCGCTCGCCGCCACCATGGCCGGTGGAAACCCTGGTTCCAGCCAACGGGCGGTTGCTCAGCACAAGCAGATCGCCGAGACGAAGAAGGAGATCGAGAACCTCGTCCGAATCCTTGCGGGCGGCCTCACCTCCGAGGCCATCACGACTGCGCTCGTCGCTAAGGAGGCTGAGCTCAAAGCACTCCAACGCCAGCTCGATGACCTGCAGGCCCCGGGTGAGTCGATCGACGTCAAGCAACTGGCCGAAGACCTACAGATCGTGGGCGGATCGCTCAACGTCCTGGGTCGCGCTACAGACGAAGAACGCCGAGACCTCTATGAGGCACTCGGCGTTCGAGTCGACTTCAACGCCGCTGCGTCAGAAGTCGTCTTCTCTGTAAACCCCCTGATCACAGGGCGTTACGATAAAAGTGTCCGGAGGGGGACTTGAACCCCCACGCCCGATAAAGGGCACTAGCACCTCAAGCTAGCGCGTCTACCATTCCGCCACCCGGACAGGTGGACCGTTCCTGGCGTTTCCGCCTTCCCGGTGCGTGGAAAAACATAGCACGCAGGAGGGGTCGGGTCCGAATCGAAAAGCGTGTGACCTGGGCCGCTCTGAGACCAGGCGGCCCAGGTCCCGCCCGAACACCGGCGCGGGGCCGCCCGGACCAGGCCCTGGCGCCCCGCCCATCAGCCCAGGAGCTCCTCCGTGACCTCCCACAACCGCCGCTCGCGCTGCGGGTCAACCGCGAACGGTTCCACCTCGCGCTCGGCGTTCTTGACCACGAACGCGCCGTCGCGCAGGTGCGCCCAGCGCTCGTCGAGGGCGACGGCCGCCAGCAGCGGACCCGAGCGCTCCGGCGTCGAGACCCCGGGGATGCGCCCGACCGCGCGTCCCACCCGCTGCAGCGCGGGCCCGTGCTCGCGCGAGAGGCCGCTGCCGGGCATGAACCCCGGCTCGAAGACCGACACGGCGACGCCGTCGGGCAGGCGCCGTTGCAGCTCGTGCGCGTAGTAGAGGATCGCGAGCTTCGAGTTCGAGTAGGCGACGCCCGCGTCCCGGGTGCCCGGCTCCGCCCCGGCGTCCGCCGGCCGCGCGAGGTCCAGCGGGTCGCGCCACTCGGCGGGCGGCACGCCGAGCAGACGGCGCGGGGTGTTCAGGTAGTACGTGTTGGAACCGAGCAGCACGATCCGGGCCGGAGCCGTGAGCGCGCCCGCCACCTCGCGCACGAGCTGGGCGTGGGCCAGGTGATTGACCGCGAAGGTCAGCTCGTGGCCGTCCGCGGACGCCGTGCGGGTGTCCGCCACCGACACCCCTGCGTTGCCGATGACCGCGCGCAACGGCCGCACGGCGCCGTCGGTCAGGAGGCGCACGGCCTCCTGGCCGGCAGCGCGGACGTCGGCGAGGCTCGCCAGGTCGGCACCGATGGCGTGGGCCGTGGCGCCCACGGCCCGGACCTCCGCGGTGATCGCGTCCAGCCGCGGACCGGGCCGCCCCACGAGGAGCAGGTCGGGACGGTGCTGCGGGCTGCGGTTCGCCATGGCCAGCACCGCGGACCGGCCGAGGCCGCCCGTCGGTCCGGTGATGAGCACGGTTCCGGTGGTCGAGGTTGTCATGCCGCCATCGTGGGTCGGCCGGATGCCGCGGGGCAGTCGTCGGGTTGTCGTAGGACCGGCAGGGCCACCACAAGCGCGCGGCCGGAGCGCAGACTGGACCGATGGAGCTTGGACCAGCGATACGACACTGGCGCGACCGCGTCTCGCCCGACGCCGCCGGGATACCGGTCGGCACGAGACGGCGCGCCGCGGGGCTGCGCCGGGAGGAGCTGGCCCAGCTCGCCGGCATCTCCGTCGACTACCTCACGCGGCTGGAGCAGGGGCGGGCCACAGCGCCGTCGGACCAGGTCGTGGAGGCGCTCGCCCGGGGCCTCCGGCTCAGCGAGCCCGAGCGCGAGCTGCTGTTCCGGCTCGCCGGGCTGACCGCCCCGGGGCGCGGCCTGGTCTCCAGTCGCATCACGCCCAGCGTGCAGCGGATGCTCGACCGGTTCGACGGGCACCCCGTGGTCATCTTCGACGCGATGTGGAACCTCGTGACCGCCAACGCCGCCTACGACGCCCTCATGGGCCGGACCACCGCGTGGCGCGGGCCGGAGCGCAACGCGGTCTGGCGGCACCTGCTCGGACCCGCCTCACGCGTGGTCCACTCGCCGCAGGAGGAGGCCGACCTGGTGGCGAACCTCGTGGCCGACCTGCGGCTGACAGCGACGCGCTACCCCACCGACCCACGCATCCGCCGGCTCGTGGCGGACCTCAAGGCGCAGAGCACCGAGTTCGTGCGCCTCTGGGAGGCGATCGACCTGACCGCGCAGGAGGCACCGGCGAAGCTGAAGACGGTCGACCACCCCGAGGTCGGTCGCATCCGGATCGACTGCGACACGCTCGTCGTCGCCGGCGACGACCTGCGGATCATGGTCTACTCCTGCGAGCCCGGCACCGAGGACGCGGAGCGGCTGGCGCTCGCGATCGTCCTCGGCAACCAGGCCATGCGGGAGCGGGCACCGAGCAGCCAGGAGACCGGCGGCCAGGAGCCCGCCGCCGTCACTCCCCCGCCGCCACCTCGATGATCGTCTTGCCGGGCACGCGCCGTCCGGCGAACGCGGCCGCCGTCTCGGACAGCGGCCGGACGGCCCCGACCACGGGCCTGAGCCGGCCGGCCCGGACGCGTTCGGCGAGGTCGGCCAGCCGGGCGCGGTCCGGTTCGACGACGAAGAAGACCGCCCGCCCGTCCTTCGGGTGCACGGTGGGCGGCGCGGCGATGGTGACGACGGTGCCGCCCGCGCGCACCAGCTCGGTCGACCGCTGGAGCACCTCTCCGCCGATGACGTCGAACACCACGTCCACCTGGCCGGCCTGACCCAGCTCGCCGGAGTCCAGGTCGAGGAAGGCGTCGGCCCCGAGGTCGAGCGCCAGGTCCCGGTCCCCGGCGCGGCCCGTGCCCACCACCCGGGCGCCCGCCTCGCGGGCGAGCTGGACGGCGACCGAACCGACGCCGCCCGCGGCGCCGTGCACCAGCACGGTCTGCCCGGTGCGCAGGCGGGCGTGGTCGAACAGCCCCTGCCACGCCGTGAGCCCGGAGATGGGCAGCGCGGCGGCCACGGTGTGGTCCAGGTCGGCCGCCAGCGGGGCGAGGTTGCGCGCCTCCACGGCGGTGTACTCGGCCAGGGACCCGTTGCGGCTCCAGTCAGTCAGCCCGAACACCCGCTGGCCCACCGTCAGGCCCGTGGTCCCGTAGCCCAGCTCGGCCACGACGCCCGAGAGCTCGTGCCCGGGCACGGTCGGCGTCCGGTCCCGGCCGGACCGGTCCACCCAGGTGCCGGGCCAGTCGAGCTCGCCGGGCGTGAAGCCGGCGGCGTGCACGCGGACGACGACGTCGTTCTCCGCGGCGTGCGGGTAGGGCAGGTCGCTCATGACCAGGCCCGAGATGCCGGCCTCGCGGTCCTGCGTGGTGATCGCTCGCATGGTGGTTCCTCTCGTCGTCGCTGGACGGTCCGCGCGGGGGACGCTGCGCCCACTCCCCCATGCTGCCCACCGGTGAGCGGTCCGCGCCGCCCGAGCCCGGCCAGGAATCCCTCGGATCCGGACCCGCTGCCGCAGCCGCGACGTCGGCCTAGGGCTCGCGCATCCGGGACCGGAGGACGTCGAACTCGCAGCCCGGCGCGTCCGGGTCGAAGCCGTGCTCGACCAGCCAGCGTGACGCCGTCAGGCTGCGCAGCGACCACCAGGCCCGGATCACGTCGCGGTCCGCGCCGGGGCCGTAGCCGGTCAGCAGGTCGTCCAGGCGCTCCTCGTGCCCGAGCGTCAGGATGGCGAGGTCGAACATGGGGTCGCCGGGCGCCGCCTCGGACCAGTCGATGATGCCGGTGACCTCGTCGCCGTCGACGAACACGTGGGTGATCTGCAGGTCGCCGTGGATGAACGCGGGCCGGTACGGCCGGAGGGCGGCCTGCGCGATCTCGCGGTTGCGCCGGACCACCTCGGCGGGCAGGACCTCGTTTGCGAGCAGCCATGCGCACTCGCGCTCCAGCTCCGCGGCGACGTCGTCGAGCCCGCGGCCCGGCCAGGGCGGAGGCGGTGCGTCGTGCAGCCTTCGGACGGCGGCGCCCGCAGCGGCCCACGCCGCCGACGACGCCGGGGACGGCTCGCCGAGCACCCCGAGGGCCGTGCCGGGGACGGCGGCGATCGCGAGCACCGGCGGCTCGTGCCAGCGGATCGCCGGGGTCGGCACCGGGACCATGCCCATCGCCCGGATCTCGACATCGGCGTGCGCCGGGTCGCCGTCGACCTTCAGGAACACGTCGCCGACCCGCAGCGTCGCGCGCTGGCTGTGCGCGACAACGACCTCCACCTCGCCCATGGCTGCCTCGCTCATGGCGGCCATCCTGGCGCAGCCGGCGGATCTCTCCGGTTTTTCGGTGGGGTGCCGTGCGCGGCTTCCCTTCGAGACCGAAGTTTCTTGTCTTTGACCGACCTCAAAGACAAGAAACTTCGGTCTCGAAGGGGATCGTCCGCGAGGGGTCGGCCGACGTCGGCCGGGCCGGGCCGGGGCCGGGCGGGTGAGTGTCAGTGGTCGGGTGTTTCCTGGACCCATGAACAGACCCGACCAGGACGGCGCCGGCCGGAGGACGCGGTTCGCGATCGACGCCGTCACCGCGCTGCGCCTGGTGCGCGAGGACCCCGCGGCGGGCGCCCGCGTGCCGCTGGTCGCGCCCGCGGTGCTGCGCAGCCACGCCATGGCGATCCTCTACCGCGACGCCGACGCCGGGCTCCTCGACGAGAAGACGGCGCGGGCGCTGCTCGAACGGGTCGCGACGCTCAAGGTCCGGCTGCTCGGCGACCGGGTCTCGCGCTCGACCGCGTGGAAGATCGCGCGGCAGCTCAAGTGGGAGGACACCGGCCCCGCCGAGTACCTCGCCGTCGCCACGCTGCAGGCCGACGTGCTGGTCGCCGGGGATCGGGACATCGCCTCGGCGGCGTCGGGGCTGGTACCGCTGGCGACGTACGACGACCTGCGGCGGGCGTGACGGCGGCGGTCCGTGTCCGCCCAGCCCCGTGTCACCGCGCCGCCCCGCGCGTGCGCAAGAATCCTCGCGTGACCACGCTGAGGTTCGAGCTCACCACGTCCGTCCCGGTCGGCCCGCGCGCCGCGATCGACTTCCTGACCGACCTGACCCGGCACCGCGGCCTGCACCCCTACCTGGTGTCCGCCGACGTCGTCGCCGAGGGCACCGGACCGGACGGGCCGTGGCAGGAGTGGCGCGTCGTCGAGCGGCCGCAGCTCGGCCCGCTGCGGTACACGATCCGCTTCCCGGCCCGGGTGGTGCGCGACGGCGACACCATGACGTCGTCGGTGCGCGCCGCACCGGGCTGCACGCTGCGCACGGTCACCCGGGCCACGCACGCCGGGGACGACGACGGCACCAGCGCCCTGCTCACGGAGACCACCGAGGTCACCGCACCGTGGCCCGTGGCCGGGTACATGACCCGCCAGGCCCGTGCCGCGCACGAGCGCACCTTCGCGCTGCTGCCCGGGGAGCTGGGCCGGCTCCGATAGACAGGACCGGGCGGGCGCAACCCCTCGGGCAGCGCTCGCCACGCCGCGCGACACGCCGAGCGGGACACCGTGTGCGGCCGCCGGTTCCGGGGCATCATGAGGAACATCGGGGGGCGGCCGCATCTCGCAGAGGAGCCGCGACATGGAGCTGTCCGACCGGGCGCGCGCCGCGCAGGACGCCATCGGGCCCGTCACGTCCTTCTTCCAGTCGTTGCGTGCGATGGACGGGCAGGCCGGCATCGTCGACCTGACGTTCGGCGACCCGCACGAGATGCCGCTGCGCGGGCTGGTGAACGCCCTGCGGGAGAACCTCGAGCCCCGCTCCGTGGACTGGTTCGCCTACAAGACGAGCCTGGCGCCCGCCCGGGCGACGATCGCGGAGGGGCTGCACGGCGAGCTGGGCCTGCCCTTCGACCCGGACGACGTCGCGATGACCCAGGGCGCGTTCGGCGCCATCGCTCTGGCGTTCCGGCTCGTGGCCGACGCAGGCGACGAGGTGGTCTTCCCCCAGCCCGGCTGGTTCTACGCCCCGATACTGCGCGCGGCGAACCTGGTGCCGGTGCGGGCACCGCTGGCGGCGGGCAGCTTCGACCTGGACGTCGAGTCGATCGCGCGGGCGATCACGCCGCGGACGCGCGTCGTCGTCGTGAACTCGCCCGCGAACCCCACCGGGCGCGTCTACGCCAAGGACCGCCTCGCCGAGCTCGCCACGGTGCTGGAGGCGGCGTCGGCCCGCAACGGCCGCCGCATCTGGCTGCTGTCGGACGAGCCCTACCGCCGGATCCGGTTCGACGGCATCGGCTTCACGAGCCCGGCCGAGTGCTACCCGTGGGCCCTCGTCGACTACAGCTACGGCAAGGTGCTGCTCGCACCCGGCCAGCGCCTCGGCTACCTCGCGCTCTCGCCCCTGATCCCGGCCGCCGAGCGGGACGAGCTGCGCGCCGCCCTGCTCCCCCTGCAGATGGGGCTCGGCTGGACCTTCCCCGACGCCCTCATGCAGTACGCCGTCCCGGCCCTGGAGACCGTCTCGATCGACGTCGCCGAGCTGCAACGGCGGCGCGACCTGATGGTGACGGCGCTCGGCGCCGCGGGCTACGACCTCACCGTGCCCGAGGGGACGTTCTACCTGTGGGGCGCGGCCCCGGGCGGCGACGCGTCGGCGTTCGTCGCGGCGCTCGCGGGGCGCGGGGTGTTCGTGCTGCCGGGCAGCGTGTTCGACCACGCCGGCCACTTCCGGATCAGCCTCACCGCGACGGCCGCCATGCTGGAGCGGGCCCTGCCGGCGCTGCTCGAGCTCGCGCCGCGGTGAAGCGCGCCTGTGTCAGCGTCCCCTGGCACACTGGCGGCCATGACTTTCCCGGACGCCGCACCGCCCGCGCACGACGTTACCGCCGCAGCGCTCGGCGTCGCGCCCACGCCGCTCGACGTGCTCCGTTCCGTGTTCGGCTACGACGCGTTCCGCGGTGACCAGCAGGAGATCATCGAGACGGTGGCCCGGGGTGACGACGCCCTCGTGCTGATGCCCACGGGCGGCGGCAAGTCGCTCTGCTACCAGATCCCGGCGCTCGTTCGGCAGGGCACCGGCGTGGTCATCTCGCCCCTGATCGCCCTGATGCAGGACCAGGTGGACGCGCTGGACGCCCTCGGTGTGCGGGCCGGGTTCCTCAACTCGACGCAGGACCCGGACCAGCGCCGGCACGTCGAGCAGGCCTACCTCTCGGGCGAGCTGGACCTGCTCTACCTCGCCCCGGAGCGGCTCGGCGTCGAGTCCACGGCCCGGCTGCTCGACCAGGGCACCATCGCGCTGTTCGCCATCGACGAGGCGCACTGCGTGTCGCAGTGGGGCCACGACTTCCGGCCCGACTACCTGCGCCTGGGCGCGCTGGCCGAGCGCTGGCCCGGCGTCCCCCGCATCGCGCTGACCGCGACCGCCACCCAGCACACGCGCGAGGAGATCGCGGAGCGCCTGGGCCTGACGGAGGCCAAACACTTCGTCGCCAGCTTCGACCGGCCCAACATCACCTACCGGGTCGCGCCCAAGGACAGCCCGCTCAAGCAGCTCCTGAACCTGCTGCGCACCGAGCACCCCGGCGACGCCGGGATCGTGTACTGCCTGTCGCGCGCGTCGGTCGAGAAGACCGCCCAGCAGCTCACCGACCAGGGCATCCGCGCCCTGCCGTACCACGCGGGCCTGCCCGCCCAGGTGCGCGCCGCGAACCAGTCCACGTTCCTGCGCGAGGACGGCGTGGTCATGGTCGCGACCATCGCGTTCGGCATGGGCATCGACAAGCCGGACGTCCGGTTCGTCGCGCACCTCGACCTGCCCAAGTCCGTCGAGGGCTACTACCAGGAGACGGGCCGCGCCGGGCGCGACGGCCTGCCGTCGACGGCGTGGCTCGCGTACGGGCTGGCCGACGTCGTGCAGCAGCGCAAGATGATCGCCGAGTCCGAGGGCGACCTCGCGCACCGCCGCCGGCTGTCGTCCCATCTCGACGCGATGCTGGCGCTGTGCGAGACCGTGGAGTGCCGGCGTGCGCAGCTCCTGCGTTACTTCGGCCAGGACCACCCGGGCACCTGCGGCGCGTGCGACACCTGCCAGAACCCGCCCGAGGCCTGGGACGGCACCGTCCCCGCGCAGAAGCTCCTGTCCGCCGTGTTCCGGCTGGACCGCGAGCGCAACCAGCGCTTCGGCGTCGGGCACGTGGTCGACATCCTGCGGGGCAAGTCCACGCCCAAGGTCACGCAGTTCGGGCACGACAGCCTCACCGTGTTCGGCGTGGGCGAGGACCTGGCGGACGGCGAGTGGCGGTCCGTGGCGCGCCAGCTCCTGGCGCAGGGCCTGCTGGAGGTCGACTCGAACCACGGCACGCTGCTGCTCACCGAGACCAGCGGCGACGTCCTGGGCCGTAAGCGCGAGGTGCGGCTACGGCGCGACCCGGCCCCGGCGGCGGGCGCCCGCCGGTCGTCCCGGTCGGGCGGCACCAAGGCGGACGCGGTGGCGCTGTCGGACGCCGACCAGGAGGTCTTCGAGCGGCTGCGCGCCTGGCGGGCGGCCACGTCCAAGGAGCAGGGCGTGCCCGCCTACGTGGTGTTCCACGACGCGACGCTGCGCACGGTGGCGACCGAGCGGCCGGCCGACCTGGACGCGCTGAGCGGTATCAGCGGCGTCGGCCAGGCCAAGCTGGAGCGGTACGGCGCGGGGATGCTGGAGGCGCTGCACTCCCCCGCCTGATGCCCGCCGTGGTCACGGGTCGTGCTCACAGGTCGTGCTCGGCGAGCTCGCGGAACTCGTCGGGCACGGCGCCCCCGCGGCGCAGCACCACGGGGAGGTAGCCGACGGCGTCCCCGCCGAACCGGGTGCGGATCGCGTCCATCGACTCGTCGACGGCGCCCCGCGCCACGCCCGGCGCGGAGCCGGGCCGCCACGGGTCCGGCGGGTCGAGGTCGAGCTCCATCTGGACGGCCGACTGGTCCGCGATGTTCGAGACGGAGACGCCGAGCAGCGTGATCTCGCACGGCGCGGCGTCGTCGCCCGCGTCGTCGATGGCGGACCAGGCCAGCCGCACCGCGACCTCGGTGAGGGTGAGCGTCGCGGACATCGGCACGGGCAGCGTGAGCGAGCGCGTCGCCCGGGTCATGCCCGCGAACCGCACGGCGACCGTCACAGTGCGCCCCGCGCGCCCCTTGGCCCGCAGCCGCCGCGAGACCCGGTCGGACAGGTGCGCCAGGACCGCGCGGACGTCGTCGGGCTCGGGCCGCCGTCTGCTCAGGGCCGACTGCGCCCCCACGGAGCGGGCGCGACGGCTGGTGACGACCCGGCGCGGGTCCTCGTCGTGCGCCATGGCGCTGAGCTTGTGCCCGACGGCGTGCCCCAGGATGTGCTCGACCGCGGACGACGGGGTGCGGGCCAGCTCGCCGATGGTGCGGATGCCGAGGTCGGCCAGGCGCTGCTCGTTGACGGGTCCCACGCCCCAGATGAGGCTGACGGGCAGCGGGTCGAGGAAGGTCCGCTCGGCGCCGGGGTCGACGACGACCAGGCCGTCGGGCTTGGCGACCTGTGAGGCGATCTTCGCGAGGTGCTTGGTCCGCGCGGCGCCGACCGAGATGGGCAGGCCGACCTCGTCGCGGACGCGCTCGCGGATGCGCGCCGCGATGGCCGCGGGCGGGCCGAACAGGTGCGTCGCCCCGGACACGTCGAGGAATGCCTCGTCGATGGAGATCCGTTCGACGACGGGCGTGACGTCGGCGAGGACCCCCATGACGGCGTCACCGAGGCGCTGGTACTCGCCGAAGTGGCCGCGGACGAACAGGAGGTCGGGGCAGAGCCGGGCCGCGCGCCAGCCGGGCATCCCGCCCTGGACGCCGAACCTCTTGGCCTCGTACGAGGCCGCGAGCACGACTCCCCCGCGCGGCCCGCCTCCGACGGCGATCGGCCGACCGCGCAGGTCAGGGTCCAGCAGCTGCTCGACCGACGCGTAGAACGCGTCCAGGTCGGCGTGCAGGATCGTGGGGCCGGGCGCGGACATGCTCCCACCCTACTCGAACACCTGTTCGACTCGACCCCACAGCCCTTCGTTGAGTGCTGGATATTCGCCCTCCAACGCCCGTCAGAAGGGCAAATACCCAGCACTCAACGAAGCGGCTCCTGGCGTCATATATGATGTACGACGTGCCGACGACGCCTCCCGCCCCGATCTCCCTCCCCTCCCGGACGGAGCACGCGCTCGCGACCATCAAGGAGGGCATCCTCAGCGGACGGCTCGCCGCCGGGCAGGCGCTCGTCGAGGCGGACCTCGCCCAGGAGCTCGCGATGTCCAAGACCCCGGTCCGCGAGGCGCTCAAGACCCTGGAGATGAGCGGTCTCGTCGTCGTGCGGCCCTACGTCGGGGTGCGCGTGCGGGAGCTGACGCAGGCCGACGCCGTCGCCATCTACGAGACCCGGCTGCTGCTGGAGCCCGAGGCGACCCGGCGCAGCGTTCAGCGCGGCATGGACACCGCGAGCGCCCGGGCGGCGCTGGAGCGCGCGGCCGAGGTGACGGAGCCGGTGCAGCGCAGCCTCGCCAACCGCGCGTTCCACGCGGCGCTGTGGGCCGCGGCGGACAACCCGGTGCTGGTCGGCATGCTGGAGGGCCTGCGGGACCAGACGGCGCTGGCCGCCGTCACGACGTGGGCGAAGCAGCCGAGCTGGCGCGACGAGGCGCAGGAGCACGCGCAGATCCTTGCCGCTGCGGAGGCCGGCGACGCCGACCTCGCGGCGGACCTGACCCGCCGGCACATCGCCGGCTTCCTCGACCGGCTCCACCAGGGAGGTGCGACCGCCTGACCCGCAGGACCTGAGCAAGAAGCAGACGAGGTGCAGCCCGTTCACCGCCAAGTTCCCGGGCCGCACCTCTGGAACGAGTGCTCCATGGCGGAGCACGCACGTCACCCGATGAAGGAGCAACGATGCTCAATAGTACAAAGCAGCCCGTGGCTGTCGCAGCGCGTGCGCGGCGCAGCCAGATGCGCTGGACGATCGTCGCGTTCTCGGCGCTCGGCCTGACCATCGCCTATCTCGACCGCGCCGCGCTCAGCGTCGCGCTGCCGTTCATCTCCGAGGACTTCCACATCAGCCCCGCCGTGCAGGGCGTGCTGCTGTCCTCGTTCTTCTGGACCTACGCCCTGTTCCAGGTGCCGTCGGGCTGGCTGCTGGACAAGTTCGGCCCGCGCGTCATCTACCCGATCGCGGTGGGCTGGTGGTCGCTGTGGACGGCGCTGACCGCCTTCGCGACGGGTGTGACCAGCCTGATCGTCTTCCGGCTCGGCCTAGGGATCGGCGAGGCGCCGGTGCAGCCCGCGAACATCAAGGTGGTCTCCACCTGGTTCCCGCGGCGTGAGCGCGCCTTCGCGTCCAGCCTGTTCGACATGGGCCAGCAGATCGGCTCGGCCCTGTCCATCCCGATCGTGACGTCGATCGCGGTGTTCGCCGGCTGGCGCTGGACCTTCGTGCTGATCGGCGCCGTCGGCCTGCTGTGGATCGTGGGCTGGCTCGCCATCTACCGCGCCCCGCAGAACCACAAGCGCGTCAACGAGGCGGAGCTCGAGTACATCCGCTCCGACCAGGCCGAGATGGTGGAGCGCGCCGGCGAGGAGGTGCGCTGGAGCACGCTGCTGCGCGACAACCAGACCTGGGCCCTGCTGCTCGGCTACGTCTTCCGGTCGCTGGCCGGCGCGTTCTTCCTCACCTGGTACCCCAGCTACCTGCTCAACGAGCGCGGGTTCACCGAGGCGGAGTTCGGCATGGTCGGCGCGCTGCCCGCCGTCATCGGCATCGGGTCCACGGTGCTGGGCGGGATCGTCTCGGACCGCATGCTCGCCTCCGGCCTGTCCCCGAACGTCGCGCGCAAGGTGCCGATCATCTCGGGCCTCGTGCTGAGCGCGTGCATCGGCTTCAGCCCGTTCGTGGAGAGCAACGTGGTGCTCATGGTCGTCCTGACCGTCTCCAGCGCCGCGCACTCCTTCGCCGGAGCGGCGATCCTCAGCCTGCCCGCCGAGGTCTCGCCCAGCCCGGAGCGGGTCGGCTCCCTGGCCGGCTTCCAGAACTTCGGCTCGCAGCTCGGCAACCTGATCAGCCCCATCGCCATCGGCCTGGCCCTGACGGCGTCGGGCGGCTCGTACCTGTGGCCGCTCGTCTTCGCGGCGGTCAGCTGCCTGGTCAGCGCCGCGATCTACGGCCTCTGGGTGCAGATCAAGCCCGTCGAGCAGCGCGACGAACCCCTCGACACCTCCGGTGACAGCGACAGCACCGGCCCCCTGCAGAACGGAGCATCATGACCGGGCACCACGACATCGTCGAACGCCTGAAGACGGTGGTCGGCATCCCCGTCGTCCCCTACGCGCCCGACGGCGGCGTCGACCTCGCCCGGACCGGGCAGCTCGCCGACCGCCTGGTCGCCTCGGGCCTCGGCGCGATCACGCCGAACGGCAACACCGGCGAGTTCTACGCGTTGACCCCGCGCGAGCGGGCCGACGTCGCCCGGACGGTCACCGAGGTGGCCCGCGACCGCGCCGTCGTCATCGTGGGTGTAGGCCTGGACCCGGCCACGGCCCAGGCCGAGGCCCGGGCGGCCGCCGAGCTCGGCGCGCACGCCGTCATGGTGCACCAGCCGGTGCTCCCCTACATGTCGCGGCGGGGCTGGGTGGAGTACACGGCCGCTGTCGCGCACGCCGTGCCCGGCCTCGCCGTGCTGCCGTACGTGAGCTCGCCCGTCATCCGGGGCGCGGACCTGGCGGCGCTCGCGCAGGCCGCGCCGAACGTCGTCGGGGTCAAGTACTCCGTGCCGGACCCCGTCGCCTTCGCCGAGACGGTGCAGGACACCGACGCCGACCTGCTCTGGATCGCCGGGTTGGCCGAGTCGTACGTGCCGTCGGCGTGGCAGTCGGGGGCGCGCGCGTTCACGTCGGGCCTGGTCAACGTGGCGCCGGACGTCTCGTTCGGGCTGCTCGACGCCCTGCGGCAGGACGACGGCGCCCGCGCGGCGTCGGTCTGGCGGCGCATCCGGGAGTTCGAGCAGCTCCGGGCCCGCGACCGGTCCGCCGACAACGTCTCGGTGGTCAAGGAGGCCATGCACCAGATGGGGCTGTGCGACCGCTCGGTGCGCCCGCCGAGCACCACCCTGGGCGAGACCGACCGGGCCGCGATCACCCGCATCCTCGACGACTGGAAGGCGACGGTATGACCACGGGCAGGAAGATCGACCGGCTGACCACCTACCTGCAGCGCGTCGGCAACCGCCCGCGCGTGCTGCTGCGGATCACCACCGACGACGGCATCGACGGCTGGGCGGAGATCTACAACCACGGGCCGGACCTGGCCTACCCCGCGATCATCGAGTACCTCGCGGACCAGGTCGCGGGCATCGACGCGTCGCGGGTCTCGTACGTGAACCAGCTGCTGCACCAGTCGGCCCGGTTCCCGCAGGGGGCGCTCGGGCTGGCGGCCATCGCCGCCGTGGACCACGCGCTGTGGGACATCGCCGCCAAGTCGGTGGGCGTGCCCGTCTACCAGCTCCTGGGCGGCGCCGTCCGCGACCGGGTACGGGTCTACGCCGGCCTGTACGACGCGCCCGACGTGCCCGAGCTGCGCGACCGCACCGCCGCGCTGCACGAGAACCACGGCGTCGACGCGTTCAAGCTCAGCCCGTACCGCCGCGACCTGCACCGGTCGCGGTTCGGGCTGGTCGCGCGGGAGCTCGGCGACTGGTTCGGCGACATCCGCGCGAACCACCCCGAGGAGTGGGAGTTCGCGTTCGACGCCCACGGCTGCCTCTGGGAGCCGCGCCAGGCCGTGGACCTCGCCGCCGCGCTCGCGCCCAACGAGCCGATGTTCCTGGAGGAGCCCATCCGCCCGGAGTACCTGCCCGCCTGGGGCCGCATCCGCGCCGAGATGACGGTGCCGCTCGCCACGGGCGAGTCGCTGTACTCCCCGAACGAGTTCCTCGGCCTCCTGAACGTGCAGGGCGCGGACATCATCCAGCCCGACATCGCCGTGGTCGGCGGGCTCACCCAGATGCGCAAGATCGCGACCCTCGCCGAGGCGCACGACGTGCCCGTCGCGCCGCACAACCCGCTGGGCCCGCTCGCGACCGCGGCGAACGTGCACTTCGCGGCCGCGACCTGGAACTTCTCCATCCTGGAGTACAAGCCCGACGACGTCGCCTGGTGCCACGACCCGTACGTGCCGGTCGACGGCCACCTGGACCTGCGCCCCGACCGGCCCGGCTGGGGCATCGAGATCGACGAGTCGGCGCTCGCGCACGACGACTGGGTGCACTGGGAACGCAAGGTCCCCGTGCGGCAGGACGGATCGACGGCATGGATGTGACCAGCCCCGTACGCAGCAGGGACGCCCGCACGGGCGCCGTCCGCGACCTCGACGTCGTCGAGACGACGCCGGAGAGCCTCGACGACGTCGCCCGGCGCGCCGCCACCGCGGCCCCCGACCTCGCCGCCTGGCCGCGCGAGCGGCGTGCCGCCCTCCTGGAGGCGCTCGCCGACGCGCTCGACGCCGACCGGGACGCCCTCGTCGCGGAGGCGGACCGCGAGACCGCCCTCGGGCCCGACCGGCTCGGCGGCGAGCTCACCCGGACCGCCTACCAGCTCCGGACGTTCGCCCGCGTCGTGCTCGACGGCGGCTACCTGGAGGCGACGATCGACCACGCGGGAGACACCCCCATGGGCCCGCGCCCCGACCTGCGCCGCATGCTGGTGCCGCTCGGCCCGGTCGCGGTCTACGCGGCGAGCAACTTCCCGTTCGCGTTCTCCGTGCTCGGCGGCGACACGGCCTCGGCGCTCGCCGCGGGCAACCCCGTCGTCGTCAAGGCGCACCCGGGGCACCCGGCGACGTCGGAGCGCGTGGCCCGGCTCGCCGAGCGGGCGGTCGCCGCGACGGGCGCGCCGGCGGGCACGTTCGCGCTCGTGCACGGGTTCGACGCCGGGGTCGCGCTGGTGTCCCACCCCGCGATCCGCGCGGCCGGGTTCACGGGGTCGCTGGCCGGCGGGCGCGCGCTCGCCGACGCCGCGGCCGCCCGCCCGGCGCCGATCCCGTTCTACGGGGAGCTGAGCAGCATCAACCCCGTGCTGGTCACGCCGTCGGCCGCCCGCGAGAAGGCCGACGTGTACGGCGCCGGCCTGGCCGGCTCGGTGCTCCAGGGCGGCGGGCAGTTCTGCACCAAGCCGGGCCTCGTCCTGGTCCCCGCGGGGGCCGACGGCGACCGGGTCGTCGAGGCGTTCGGCCGCGCGATCGGCGCCGCGCCGGCCCTGCCCGCCCTGACGGCCGGCATGGCGGACGCGTACGAGCGGGGGCTGACGGCGCGGGCCGCAGAGGCCGTCGTCCGGGCGCGGGGCGTGGACCCCGGGGCCGGGACGGGCGGGGCGGGGGCGGCCGGGTCTGAAACGGCGGGGTCCGGAACGGCGGGGTCGGCGGCGTCGACGACGCGACCCGCCCTGCTGGAGGTCGACGCCGGTGCGCTGACCGCCGACCTCGTGGAGGAGTGCTTCGGGCCGCTCGCCGTCGTCGTGCGGTACGCGGCCGAGGCCGAGGCCGTGGGCGTCGTCGGGCAGGTGGAGGGATCGCTCACCGCGAGCATCCTCACCGCCGGCGCGACGGACCTGGACCTGCCCGACGCGCGGGCCGCGCTCGCGGCACGCGCGGGGCGCGTGCTCTACGACGGGTACCCGACCGGCGTCGCCGTGGCCTGGGCGCAGCACCACGGCGGGCCGTGGCCGTCGACCAACACGCTGCACACCTCGGTCGGCGCGACGGCGATCCGGCGGTTCCTGCGTCCCCTCGCCTGGCAGCAGGCCCCGGAGCACGCCCTGCCGCCGGAGCTGCGCGACGGGGCGCCGGTGGTTCCCGTCCGGATCGACGGGGAGCTGGTGCTGCCCACCGCCTGAGCAAGCGGCACGGGGAGGAACCCGGGGCAAAAACAAGCGGCCCCGCGGCTGTGGAGGCCGCAGGGCCGCTCGATCCGCTGTCTCATCGGATCCCGCCGGCACTCTCGCGCCGGAAGTCTGGAGCCAGTCTAGCGGACCCACCCGTCCGCGCGGGGCTGTTCGCTCGGGCGGGTGAATCCCGTCCGAGCGGGGGCGGCGCCGGATACGCGCGCGTATCGTCGCAGGTGCCACAGCATCGGGCAGCACGGCGGGCCCGTCCGGCGGCTCGCCGCGGACGGTCTGCGACGTGCCCGCCCGGTCCGTTCCCACGAAAGGCTCGGCGGCCGGAGGCAGCAGCACCGGACGCGCGACGGGCTTCGTGGAACGCCCGCGCATCGAGCCCGGGCGCGACTGTCGCAGAAATCGACGCGAGCGGCGCTCGGTCCCCCGACCCGCCATCTGATCGCCGGAACCTCACGGTCGGCGAGCCTTCCCTGCCTGGTCCGCGCACGCGGGCACCGGGCGGAGGCCCACCGGCGGCGCCCTCGCGCGGTCGGAAGGAGAACGGGATGAGCACCTCGAACCGTGAGACCAGGAACCGCCGGGCCGGTGGCCTGAGCGTCCAGGCCTGTGCCGTGATCGTCGCCGTGGCCGGGATGTGCGCCTGGGTGGCGCACGACCTCCTGGCCGGGGCGGCCCCGACGACGCCTCTGGCGGTGGCGGCCGCACCCGCCGGAGCGGACGGCGCCGGGGCGGGCGACGTGTACGTGACGACGCCGCAGGCCGCGCCGCCGGTCGTGCTGCTGGTGGCGCCGGACGGGTCCGCGGCCGTGGTGTCGGGCGGTGCGGCCGGAGCGGCCGACGCCGGCACGGCTGGTGCGGTGCCGACCCGGCCGTCGTCCGGGGGCAGCCTCGCCGGGCTCGCACCGGTGGGCGCGGCGCCGGCGACGGGCGCGGGCGCTTCAGGTACGGACCCGGCGGGCGGGGCCGCCGCCCCCGTGATCGTGCTCCCCGCCGATCCTGGCGCCGCCGGCCACGGTGCCGACCTCGACGTCCGGCAGGACCAGCGGGTCAGCTATCAGGTGCTCGCGGCCGACGGCTCCGTCGTCTACGTGGGCGCGGACGGGCGCCTGGTGGCGAACACCGGCGCGGTGTCGTCCAGCGGCGTCCTCGCGCTCGGTTCGCGCGGTTCGGACCTGCGGTCCGGGCGGTCGACGGCGCCTGCCACCACCAGGACCACCGGCGACTCCGAAGCGTCCGGCGGGACCACGGCGATGACGCACGGCAACGACTCCTTCGGCGGCCTGTTCGAGGGGTACGGAACGGGGCGCTCCCTGGCGATCAGCGGCTTCGAGGACCACTCGGTGAGCGTCGTCGGCAGCGACCAGGTCGTCACGTACGACGACTCGAACGTGTTCCTGGCCCGCAACGGCCGGATCAACGCGAACACCGGCGACACCGACTCCAGCGGCCTCAACACGGTGGACGTCACGGGGTCGGTGGTCCGGTCGGGCAACTCGGGCGACGCCGAGGACGAGGAGGGCGACGACGCCGACGAGGAGGAGGACGGCGAGAACGGCGAGGCACCGGAACAGGACGAGCAGGAGGACGGCGACGAGCCCGCGGGACCCGCCGTCCCGGTCACCGGCCCGGCCGTCACCGGCACGAGCCACGCGACCGTGACGGACGAGGGCGCGTCGTCGGCCACCGGCGACGGCGCCCTCGTCATCGGCGCCGACGGGTTCGACGACGTGTCGATCCGCAGCCGGGGCGACGGCAACGTCGTCACCTACGACGACTCGAACGTCGTGATCGGTGGCTCCGGGCCCGTCAACTCCCAGATCGGCGACAGCGATACCGGGGGTGCCGTCGTGATGGGCGTGCACGGCTCGGACGTGCGGGCGGGCTGCGAGGGCGACCTCTGCTACTCCGACTGACGGCGCGAGCTGACCGCGCAAACTGTCCGCGGGACCGGGATAGCCGTGCCGGTCCCGCGGACCTACGCTGGAGGGGTACCCCTTCCGCGACGACGACGTGGCGGTGACACCCGATGGTGTGGCCCTTCCTGACGCGCGCCAAGCCGGCGCCCGACCCCCTGGTCACGCTGCGCCTGCAGTCGCGGCTGGGCCAGCTCGCGGCCGAGCTGCGCCGGGTCGAGGAAGACCCGAGCCTGTACGCCCGCGCCCACCACTGGTTCGCCGTCCAGAACGCCTACGACGCCCTGCTGCGCGAGGCCTGCCGGCTCGCCGACCTGCCCACCGACGCGGACCCGTTGCGCGCGAGCGAGCGCTCGGCCGCCGACGAGCGGCTGCGGGAGGAGCTGGAGCTCAGCTCCCGCGGCTGGTCGTGGTGAGACCGCCCCGCTGCCGCCAGAACCTCCGCCCCCGCTTAGGGTCAGGGCATGTTCCCCTGGCTCGAGATCGCCGGCTGGGTCGGCTCCGCGCTCGTCGTCCTGTCGCTGACGCAGGCGCGCGTGTTCCGCTTCCGCTGGCTCAACCTGACCGGCTCCCTGATCGCGACGACGTACAACGCGATCCTCGGGATCTGGCCGTTCTTCGCGATGAACGCCGCGATCAGCCTCATCAACATCTACTGGCTGCGCCGCCTGACCCGCGAGCGCCACGACGCCGCGGTGTACGAGGTCGTGGAGGTCGCCCCGGACGACGCGTACCTGCTGCACGTGCTGCGTACGCACGAGGCCGACATCGCGACGTTCGCGCCGCGCTTCAGGGCCCTGCCGGGGCCGGGTGAGGAGCGGTCGGCGTTCCTGGTGCAGCGCGGGGACGAGACGGTGGGTGTGGTGGAGGTGCGCGACGCCGGGGACGGCGCGGGCGTCGTGGAGCTCGACTGGGTGTCCATGCGGTTCCGCGACCTGACGCCGGGCGAGTTCGTGTACCGGCGCAGCGGGATCTTCGCGGCCAAGGGGTTCGACCGCGTCGTCGTGCCGGAGGCCGCGCAGGGCGAGCAGGCGTACCTGCGGGGCGTGGGCTTCCGCCCGGAGGGCGAGACCTGGGTGCGCGACGTCGTGGCCGGGGAGGGCGGCGCACCCGGGTGAAAGCCGCCTGAGCGACCTTGACAGTACGGGGGCTGCCTGGGAAAACTCACCTCAGCCGCTGGTCTGCATCGAGGCAATCCGGCGCCGCCGACACCGACGTCCGGGAGAGAACGTGCACCTGCCCTCAGGCAACCGAACCAGCGGCAGACCGGGAGGCGTACGCCGACGGCGCCACGCCCCCGCGGCCGCGACCACCGCGCTGGCCCTGCTGGTCCCGGCGCTCGTCGCCACCGCGTCCCCGGCGGCCGGCGCCCCGGCGTCCGCGCAGGAGGCGTCCACGCAGCAGGCGGGCACGCTCGACGGGTACACCGTGTCCTCGCCGGACCGGTCGATCGAGGCCGGCGTCGACGTCGTCGACGGGCGCCTGACGTACGAGGTCGTGCGGGACGGGACCACGAGCGTCGTCGCGCCGTCGGGCCTGGGCCTGAAGCTGCGCCAGCCCGCGGTGGACCTCACGACGGGCCTGAGCATCGAGGCCACGGAGCGCTCCGTCGTCGACGAGACCTGGACCCCCGCCTGGGGCAACGACGCCCAGGTGCGTAACCACGCCAACGAGCTCACGGTGCACGCCGTGCACGAGGCCTCGGGCGTGGAGCTCGACGTGGTGTTCCGGGTGTTCGACGACGGTGTCGGCTTCCGGTACGTCTTCCCGGAGCAGGACGCGCTGGGCGACGGCGTGGTCGTGTCCGGCGAGTCCACGCAGTTCGCGCTGCCCGCCGACCTCACGGCGTACTCCATCCCGGCGGGCACCCGCTGGAGCGCGGACGAGCAGCACTACCGCACGCAGCCGTTGCCCGACGTCGCCTCCGCGCAGACGCCCATCACGATGTCCCGCGCGGACGGCCTGTTCCTGGCCGTGCACGAGGCGGCCCTGATCGACTTCCCGAGCATGACGGTGGTGCGCGGCGCGACGCCGGGCACGCTCGTCTCGGACCTGATCGCGCTGCCGAACGGCGACAAGGCGGTGATCGACGTCGACGCGGACGGGTTCGCCACGCCCTGGCGCACGCTCACCGTGGGCCGCACCGCGGGCGACCTGGCGGCGTCCCACCTCATCGAGAACCTGAACGCGCCGTGCGCCATCTGCGACGTCGACTCCGACGACGACGGCGCCGCGGACACCACCGACTGGATCGACCCGGGCACGTACGTCGGGGTGTGGTGGGAGCTGCAGCGCCGCGACACGACCTGGAACGCCGGGCCGAAGCACGGCGCCACCACGGCGCGCATCAAGGAGTACGTGGACCTCGCCGTGGAGTCCGGGGCCAAGTACGTGCTGGCCGAGGGCTGGAACCAGAACGCGGGCGGCGAGTGGAAGGGTCAGGACTTCGTGACGCCGCAGGCCGACGTCGACATCGACGAGGTGCTGGCCTACGCGAAGGAGAACGGCGTCGGCTTCATGGCGCACAACGAGACGCGCGGCTACGTGGACTACTACGACGCGCACATGGACGAGATCTTCGACCAGTACCAGGAGTGGGGCATCCACGCCCTGAAGACCGGGTACGCCACGCGGTTCGAGCTGGGCGGCGTCAACCGCAGCCACTACGACCAGGAGGCGGTCAAGCACTACCAGCGGGTCATCGAGTCGGCGGCCCGGCACGAGATCTCGGTCAACGCCCACGAGGCCATCAAGCCGACCGGCCTGTCGCGCACCTACCCGAACATGATGACGGGCGAGGGCGTGGCGGGCATGGAGCAGCACAACTACATGGGCGCGAGCGGCAACCCGCCCGAGCAGGCCACGATCCTGCCGTTCACACGCTGGATGGGCGGGCCCGCGGACTACACGCCCGGCGTCCTGGCCGTCACGTGGGACCCGGCGAACCTGAAGACCCGCGTGCAGACCACGACGACGGGGCAGCTCGCGCTCTACCCGACGTTCTCCAGCCCGCTGCAGATGCTGGCGGACACCCCGGAGAACTACGCGGAGCACGCCGAGGCCTTCGAGTACCTCAAGGACATGCCGACGGCGTGGGACGAGTCCCACGTGCTCGACGCCGTCCTGGGCGACCACACCGTGACGGCCCGCCGCAGCGGCGACACCTGGTACCTCGGGTCGGTCACCGACGAGAACGACCGCACCGTGCGGGTGCCGCTCACCTTCCTGGACGAGGGCACCACCTACGTCGCGGACGTCTACGCCGACGCCGGGGACGCGTCCTGGAAGGGCAACCCGACCGCCGTCGAGGTGACGCACTCGCTGGTGGACGCGGCCGACACGATCGAGGCGTCCATGGTGGGCGGCGGCGGGCACGCCGTGAAGCTGCGCCCCGCCACGCCGGAGGACGTCGCCGAGCTGCCGGACTACGCCACCGGGACGTTCACGCTGGAGGGCACGCCCGAGGTCGCGTACGAGCCGACCGCCGGCACCGTGACGGTCACCGCGACCGTCCGCAACGACGGCACGACGGCCGGCCAGGCCCGGATCGCGGTCGACGGCGCGACCGTCGACGGCGCCGCGGGCCGCGTGGGCGGCGGCCAGACCCGCACGTTCACGTTCACCGTCGCGGCCGACGACGTCGACTACCGGACGGCGAACCGGCTCGCCGTCGTCGGCGCCGACGGGAAGCCTGGCGCGCCCGTGTCCGTGGCGCTCCTGCCCCGGCCCGACCGGACCCTGCTCGACCTGCTGGACGACGAGGCCCGGAACCTGGACCCGGCCCGGGCCGCGCTGATGACCCAGCGCGCCGAGGCGGCACTGGAGACGGGCCGCGGGGACGACTTCGCCGCCGTCCGCCGGGCGATGCAGGCCGTGCGGCACGCGGTGCTGACCTCGTCCGTCGAGGCGGTGCCGCCGGGGGTCGCGGACGAGATCGACGCCGTCGTCGAGCCCTACCTGGGTACCGCGGCGGGGCTGTTCGGCATCCTGGGGCTGATCCGGGACGCGGAGCACGCGTCGGCGATCGACGCCCGGACCGCCGTCGGGCTTCGGAAGCCGGCTGCCGAGGCCGTGGCGCACGCCCGGTCCGGTGACGCGGAGGCGATGGACGAGGCGCTCGGCGACCTGGCTCGCCAGGTCGAGGCGGCCGAGGGCGACGCGCAGACCCTGGCGCGGCTGCTCGCGGCCGTCGAGGCCCAGCACGAGGAGCAGGTCAGCGAGGCGGAGACTGGCACGCTGCTGGGCGGCGCGCGCACCAACGCCGAGCACCCCGGCTACACGGGCACCGGGTTCGTCCGCGACCTGACCAAGGCCGGGGCGGGCGTGCGGTTCGCGTACGAGGCCGCGGCGCCCACCACGGTGGAGCTGTCGTTCCGGTACGCCAACGGCATGGTCGTCGCGCCCCTGGACCGTCGGCTCTCCGTCTCCGTGGACGACGGCGCGGCGCAGCCGGTCTCGTTCCCGAACCTCGGCCAGGGCGCCGACCGGTGGCGCATCTGGGACTACTCCCCCGGCGTGCTCGTCACGCTGCCCGCCGGGCGGCACGAGATCCTGCTGCACCACACCGCCGCGGACACCGGCAACATCAACCTGGACCACCTGCGCATCACGGCGCAGCCCGGGGTGCTGACCGAGCCCGCCGCCGACGCCTGGGGCGCCCGGACGATCTACACGGCCGGGGACCTCGTCGCGCACGACGGCGCGCTGTGGCAGGCGTCGTGGTGGACCCAGAACCAGACGCCCGGGGCGTCGGCGTACGGGCCGTGGAAGGAGATCGCCGAGACGTACGACGGCACCGCCGTGTGGACGGCGTCGCGCATCTTCGACACCGGGGACGTCGTGGAGCACGACGGCACGCGCTACGAGGCGAAGTGGTGGACCCGCAACCAGGCGCCTGGCGACAGGCACGGGCCGTGGAAGGAGATCGGCTGACGGTCTCGTGCCCGACGGCGCCGCTGTGTGGCGGCGCCGTCGGGCGTGGGGCCGTCGGGCGTGGAGCCGTCGGGGACGGAGCGCGACCTCCGCGTCCGTGCCCGGCCGGGCGAAACCGGGCGGGCGCGGACCGATAGGGTGCGGCGCGGGCCCGGCACGACGACGGGCCGGTCACGGCGGTATCCCCCACGAGAGGAAGCACAACGGTGTACGACCAGGTCACAGCCCGGCGGCGCACACCCCTCGGCCTGCTCGTGTGGGTGCTCGCCGGAACCCTGGCGTTCGGCGCGGTGGTGGGCACGGTGTGGGTGCTGACGCGGGACGTGTCCCCGCAGGACGCCGTCGGGCAAAGCACCAGGACGCCGACGCCCACGGTGCCGAGCCCCAGCGACGCGACCCTGGTCGACGCCCCGGCGAGCCCCGAGCCGGAGCCCACCCCCACGCCCGAGCCGCCCGCGCCGACCACGGTCGCGCTGCAGGGCGTGGGGTCCGGCCGGTGCCTCGACGTGCCCGGCGGCGGCGCCGGGGACGGGGTGACGCTCCAGATCCACGACTGCAACGGGTCGGGCGCGCAGCTCTGGACGGCGTCGGCCGCCGGGGAACTGCGGATCCTCGGGACATGGTGCCTCGACGACCCGAGCGGCGGGCAGGAGGGCGCGGCCGTCCAGCTCTGGACCTGTCACGGCGGCGCGAACCAGCAGTGGGCCCCGCAGGCCGACGGCACCCTGCGCAACGCCGCGACGGGTCTGTGCCTGGACGTGTCCGGGGGCGGCGTCGAGAACGGCACGCCCGCGCTCGTGTACGGCTGCCACGCCGGGGACAACCAGCGCTGGTCGTTCGCCTGACCCGTCGTCACCGCAACGGTCCCGCCCCACTGGGGCGGGACCGTTGCGGTGACTCACACCAGCGGCTGAGCCTCACGCAGCTCGCGCAGCGCCTCGACGACGAGCGCGTGGTCGTCCTGCTGCGCCAGACCGGAGACGGTCGCGACGGCGACGATACCTACGCCCTCGACGCGCACCGGGAACGCGCCGCCGTGCGCCGAGTACTCCTGGAACAGCAGCCCGTGGTCGGCGTTGAAGTCTGAGCCCTTGGCCTTGGCCCGCAGCCCGACCAGGTACGACGACGCCCCGAACCGGTAGACGACCCGCACCTTGCGCTTGATCCACGAGTCGTTGTCGGGGGTCGTACCGGGCCGCGCCGCGTGGAAGACCTGCTGCGTGCCCTTGCGGATGTCGATCGTGACGGGCAGGTCCCGCTCGACGGCGAGCTCGACGAGCAGGTTGCCGAGCCGCCAGGCGTCGTCGTGCGTGAAGGACCTCAGCACGAGCTCGACCTCCTGGGCCTCGACCTCGGTGATGATCGCGGTGACATCGGATTCGCTCATGCGCCCATCCTGCCCTGCCCGTCGCGGCCCCGGTCCAGCCCGGCGGGCGCCAACCCGGCCGACGACGTTCTCCTTTGAGACCTAAGTTTCTTCGCTTTGAGGCGGCTCAAAGCGAAGAAACTTAGGTCTCAAAGGAGAGGCCGACGTCGGGCCAACCGGACAGATCCGGCGGACCGGTCAGACGGGCTGAGCCGACTGGTCCGTCAGGCGGCCCGTCCGGCGGACCGTCAGGGCAGACCCGTCAGGGCAGACCCGTCAGCACGGCCCGGTCACGGCGCCTCGTACGTGGCCGACACGTGGTAGACGCCGCCGCCCCAGCCGTCGGCCGGGAACGCGTCGGAGACCCGGATGTAGGCGGCCTTGTCGTCGCCGAGGTGCTCGGTCAGGTCGAGGGTGTGCTCGGCCCGGTTGGAGCCGTCGCGGATCTGCTCGTCCTCGGTCAGCACCGTGGTCCAGCTCTCGCCGTCGGGCCCCACCTCGACGACGTACTGGTTGTCGATCTCCAGCGTCACCTGGGCCGACGTCGTCCCCGCGGGGAACGGGAACCGGTAGACGAACGCGCTCTCGCCGTCGGCGTACCGGCTGCCGCCGCCGCTGAAGCCGGAACCGCCCGCTTCCCAGAGCCAGGGGATCTCCTCGGGCGACCCGGCGGCGAAGTCGACGACGCCCGCGACCAGCACCTCCGCCCGCGCGGTGTAGGTCAGGCCCGACCGCGCCGTGACGGTCACGCTGACGGGGTAGCTGCCGTCGGCGGTGCCCGCCGGGACACGCACGGTCACCGGCACGGTGGCCTGCGCGGGGTCGGCATGGCCGTGCGGGCTGAGCCGCAGGGTCCGGTCAGCCGTGACCTTCCAGCCGCGCGGCCCGGTGGCCTTCACGGTCACCGGCAGCGGTTCGGGCCGGGCCGACGTCGCCGCGACGCGGACGTCGAGCCCCACCTCCGTGGCCGTCCCGGAGGCGGGCAGCACCGCCACGACCGCCGGCGAGGCCGCGGCCGACAGGGTGCGGCGCGGCTGCTCCTGCGGCACGTCGGCGATCAGCGCGCTCAGGGCGCTGGCCTGGGTGCGCCAGTCGAACACGTTGGGCTGCGTGTCGGTCGCGCCGGCCCAGCGCAGGCCGAGCCGGCCGACGACGTCGCGGTCGTTCGCCCAGATGGAGTCCGCCTGGTCGGCGACGACCTGCTGGTAGGCCGGCTCGCCGGTCGTGTCGGCCAGCTCCATCAGGTAGCGCGCGAAGATGCCCTTGAACTGCTTCTGGTTGTCGTCGCAGCTGCGACCGGCGGCCTCGCACCACTCGGTGAGGACGCCGTCCTTGACCAGCACGTCCGACTCCAGCGCCGAGTCGGCCAGGTACCGGGCCTGCTCCAGCAGCTCCGGGTCGCCCGTGGCGCGGTACAGCTCGAGAGCCGCGCCGATGCCGAGGCCCTGGTTGTAGGTCCACACGGTGTCGTTGTTGCTGCTGCAGTCGTCGCGCAGCCCGTC
Source organism: Promicromonospora sukumoe (assembly GCF_014137995.1). Taxonomy (NCBI): domain Bacteria; kingdom Bacillati; phylum Actinomycetota; class Actinomycetes; order Micrococcales; family Promicromonosporaceae; genus Promicromonospora; species Promicromonospora sukumoe. The sequence goes on along the minus strand of NZ_JACGWV010000001.1, from coordinate 1,719,531 downwards.
GTTGATCAGGCCGTCGGAGTTGATCATGCCGCTGCCGACGAACCAGTCCCAGGCCTCCTGCGACCGGTCCAGCCAGAGGGTGTCACCGGGCAGACGGTTGTGCAGCTCCGCGGTCAGCCGGACCCACTGGCCGTTGGTGACGGCGTTCTTGTACGTGCGCTCCTCGTTCCACCAGATGCCGCCGCCGCAGGTGCTGGTGTCCCAGAACTCGTTCATGAACTCGCCGATGGTCACGGCCATGTCGAGGTACTTCTGGTCGCCGGTCAGGTCGTAGGCGGTGACCCAGTTCAGCCCCCACCAGCCCGAGTCGTCGATGGCACGGCTGGTGAAGTTGCCGTAGATCTCGTCCGTGGACCGCTGCCCTGCCGGGAACGGTCCCTTGTTGGTCTCGAAGCTGTGGTCCAGCTCGTCGAGGTAGCGCTCGTCGCCGGTGCGCTTCATGTAGTCGCCGATGGTCTGGAGCGCGACGGCGGAGTTCCACCAGCTCGACGCGAACCACGCCTTCTCCTGGTCGTAGGAGTCCATCAGCACGTCGGCGGAGACGCGCGCGTCAGCGACGGCGGTCGCCGCGGACGGCGGTGCGGGGGTATCGGGTGCGGGTGGCGGCCCGGCATGGGCCAGGACGACCGGCTGCAGCCCGGCGATCACGGCCATGGCCAGCAGGACACGTCTGGTACGACGGAACATCGACATCGATGGGCTCCTCCCCCTGGGCGCGACGTTGCCCCCAGGCGCTCGTGATTTCACCCAAAACCTACAGGACAATAGGATGAAATACACCCATTAGATGACAGCGATGTCATAGCGGCCCGCGGGCGGGCGCGCGCGGGTCGCCGACGGGCGCGGGCTGATGGTGCGCTTCTAACCAGTCATTGCGCCCGGGATCAGGCTGTTTTCGGGCCCAATGACGGGGTAGAAGCGCACTGCCGGTCAGCGCGGCAGACAGCGGCATCAGCCGAGCGGATCGGCCGGACAGGTGTGCTCGGTCAGGCCCATCCGGCCGGCAGGACACTCGTCGACCGACGCCGACGCCGCCGCACCTCTCATCGCCGCGCTCGCCACTGCACCGAACGTCGATGTGCGCTTCTACCCAGCGATTAGGCCCGGAATCAGGCTGTTTCGGGGCGCAATGACTGGGTAGAAGCGCACATCGGCGGCACGGCGGCACTGGCGGAGCAGATCGCCGGGCGCTGCTCCCGCGGCCGGGCACAGAGGGTCGGCCGGGCAGTAGCTGGCCGACGTCGGCGTCGCGGACGACGCAACTCCCGCCACCGCTGCGCCCGCCAACTGCGCCCGACGTCGAAGTTCGCTTCTACCCCGTCATTGGGCCCCGAATCACGCTGTTTTCGGGCGCAATGACTGGGGAGAAGCGCACATCGGCGGAGCGGGGGCGCGAGGCCGAGCCGCGGGCGTTAGGGGGCGGGGTCGGCCGGGCAGGTGTCGTCGGGGAGGTCCACCCGGTCGGCAGGGTCGACCCGGGGTGCCGGGTCAGCCGGGCAGGTGTCGTCGGTGAGGGCCGCCATGGGCGCAGGGTCGGCCGGGCATTCGTCGTCGGTCAGGGGTGCCGGGTCGGCGGGGCAGTCGTCGGGGGACGTGGGTGTGCCGGACGCCGCTGCCAGGGCCGCCGTTGTCGCCGACACCGACATCGCCGACATCGGCAGTGCCGACGTCGGCATGCCGTTCGACGCCGCACCCGCCACGGACGCACCCACCCCCGCACCCACCGGCACCCCCGCCGACGCCGTCACCGCGAGCCGGCGGTCCGGGTCCAGGCGGGTCAGGATCGCGTAGGCGAGCCGGGCCAGGTCGTCGACGTCGCCCTCGGTGAGCCCGTCGAGGATCATGCTGGTCACCGCGTCGGCGTACAGCGGCGTGCTGTCGCGGTAGACCTCGCGGCCCTGGTCGGTGAGCAGGGCGTTGGTCGCCCGCGCGTCCTCGGGGCAGGGCGCGCGCCGCACCAGCCCCTTGCGCTCCAGCCCCGTGACCACGCGCGACAGGCGGGCGAGCGTGGCGTTGGTGCGCGAGGCGAGGGCGCTGAGCCGCAGCTTGCCGTCGGAAGCCTCGGCCAGCGCCTCCAGCAGCGTGAACTCGAACGACGTCAGTCCGGCGGGCTGCATGCGCTTGTCCAGCGCGGTGGGCAGCAGCTCCAGCAGGGCGTGCAGGCGCGCGACCGCCACCCGCTCGGGGTACCTCAGCTCGCGCTCGTCCATGTCGCCATCCTAACAGTTGGTTGCACCTACAACCAAAGGGGTCTATGGTCGGTGCTTGTAGATACAACCAACTAGGCAACAACCGAGGGAGCACCACCATGGCCAGCATCACGATCATCGGCACCGGCGCGATGGCCAACGCGATCGGCGGGGTCTTCGCCGCGGGCGGGCACGACGTCGCCCACGTCGCCCGGGACCAGGTCGGCACCGCGCCGCTCGACGGCGACATCGTGGTCCTCGCCGTCCCCTACGGCGCCCTCGACGGCCTCGCGACGACCTACGGCGAGCAGCTCGCCGGCAAGACCGTCGTGGACATCACCAACCCGCTGAACTTCGAGACCTTCGACTCCCTGGTCGTGCCCGCCGGCAGCTCCGCCGCCGCCCAGCTCCAGGCCAAGCTGCCCGCCAGCCACGTCGTCAAGGCGTTCAACACCACGTTCGCCGCGACGCTCGGCGCCAAGCAGGTGGGCGGCCTGCCCACCACGGTCCTCGTCGCCGGGGACGACGCCGACGCCAAGGCGGCCCTCATCGCCGCCGTCACCTCCTCGGGCCTCGGCGCCGTCGACGCCGGCTCGCTGGAGCGCGCGCACGAGCTGGAGGCCATCGGCTTCCTGCAGCTCACCCTCGCCGTCGGCGAGCAGATCGGCTGGACCGGCGGCCTCGCCGTCGCCCGCTGACCCCCCGCACCAGCACCAGCACACCCAGCACCCAGCACCCCGCCAGAACACCCACCCCGGACCTGGAGCCCGCCATGGATCGCCCGACCGAACCGACCGCCGTGCACGACCGGATCATCACCCCCGACCTGGCGATGGACGCCGTGACGCTGCGCGTCGGCGACCTCGACACGATGGCGTCCTACTACGGGACTGCGTTCGCGCTCGAACCCCTGGAGGAGCGCGGCAAGGGCAGCGAGGTGCACCGGGTGCTGGGGCGGGGTACGACGCCGCTGCTGCGGCTCGTCCACACGCCCGGCCTGCCCGCGGGCGACCACCGGCAGGCCGGGCTGTTCCACACGGCCCTGCTGTTCGACGACGAGGCCGCCCTGGCCGCCACCGTCTACCGCGCGGTGCAGGACCCGCGCGGGCAGTTCACGGGGTCCAGCGACCACCTGGTCAGCGAGGCGTTCTACTTCACGGACCCCGAGGGCAACGGCGTCGAGCTCTACACGGACCGTCCGCGCGAGCAGTGGGTGCACGAGGGCGGCCAGATCAAGATGGGCAGCGCCTGGCTGGACCCGAACGCCTACCTGCGCACGCACCTGACCGAGGCCGAGCTGGGCGCCGCGCCCAGCCGGTCCGGCCGCGTGGGCCACGTGCACCTGCAGGTGGGCGACATCGCGCCGGCCCGGCAGTTCTACGTGGACGCGCTGGGCCTGGAGGCGACGCTCACCGGCTTCCCCGGCGCGCTGTTCGCGTCGGCGGGCGGGTACCACCACCACATCGCGATGAACACCTGGAACAGCGCGGGCGCCGGGCCGCGCGCCGCGAGCCTCGGGCTGGGCGAGGTCGCGATCACCGTCCCCGGCCGCGAGGACCTGGACGCGCTGGTGGCGCGCCTGCGCGCGGCGAACCTCCCCTTCGCCGACGACGGCCGCTCGGTGACCGTCGCCGACCCGTGGGGCACGCAGGTCAGCGTCTCGGTGCCCGGCACCTCCGTCGAGGACCTGCTGGCCCGGTAGGGCACCTGGCCGGTCGCCGCGCGACCGGCCAGGTTCAGCGCGTCGAGCTCCCCGGCACCAGCTCGGTCGGCAGCGTCACCTTGGTGACCTGCCCGGCGTCGCGGAGCTGGTCCAGGACGAGCCGCACGGCCTCGGTGCCCATGTGCGTCTCGTCCTGGCGGATGTGCGTGAACCGGTAGCGCGCCTGGTCGTAGAACGCGTCCGGGTGGTCGAAGCAGACGATGCCGAGGTCGCCGGGCACGTCCCGCCCGGCCCGGTGCGCCGCCTCGCGCAGCAGGACGGCGATGTTGTACTCCGTGGCGACCAGCCCGGTCAGGCCCGGGTTGGCAGTCAGGAACTTCTCCAGCTCGGCGATGTCGTCCTCGGGCGCGACGCCGCTGCCCGGCACCGTGGAGCGCACCCGTCGGAACTGGTGCGCGGGGTCGAACGGCACGTGCCGGGTCGCGTGGGCGGCGACGACGCCGTCGAGCCGGTCCTGCACCGTGGAGACCGTGCTCGCCGCCGAGACCAGGCCGACGTGGTCGTAGCCGGCGTCGAACAGCGCGTCCGCGGCCTGGCGGCCCGCCGAGACGTTGTCGGAGCAGACCGACGACACGGGGACGCCGTCGAACACGCGGTCCAGGATGGCCACGGGGAACGCCCGGGTGATGAGCTCCAGCACGGACGGCGGCACGTACTGCGAGGAGCTGGGCTCCAGGACCAGCCCCTGGACGCCGTCGGCGACGAGCGAGCGCACGAGGTCGCCCTCCGCCTCGCCGTCGCCCAGGCTGCGCTTGATGACCAGGTTGGCGACGGTGCCCGACGCGTCGAGCAGGCCCGCCAGCACGCGCGTGCCGAAGGTGTCGTCGAAGTCGGTCAGCACGCAGCCGATCAGGGGGCTGGGCCCGGGGCCCGCGCCGACGGCGTTCGTGGCGGTCTCGCTGACCACCACGGTGCCGAGCCGCGGACGGCGCGTGATGTAGCCGTCGTCGCGCAGCAGGTCCATGGCGCGCTTGAGCGTGATCGCGCTGACCCCGAGCTGTTTGGTCAGCTCGGCCTCGGCCGGCATCCGGTCGCCGACACGGTACGAGCCCGCGTGGATGGACGCGCGGAGCTTCTCGTACACCTCGAGGTAGAGCGGCTGGCTCACTGATGCCCCTTCACCGAATGGATATGACCGATGAATCTACCGTGGTCGGAGGGCCTCGCCCGCCTCCACCGCGGCCCGCAGCTCCAGCGCCATGATGGCGCTGACCTGCGTGGAGTAGTAGACGGGCGGCTGCGCGGGCGCGCGCCAGTCGTCGCCCGCGAGCAGCGAGCCGTCGCGCTGTCCCGTCGCCCACAGCGCGTCGGTGCTCGTGCGCACGAAGTCCACGAGCGGGGCGGCGTCGGGCGAGCCCGGGCCGAGCCGGTCCAGGAGCGTGCCGAGGTAGCGGTAGAGCACCCCCTTGAAGAGGCCCTCGTCCCCTCCCCCGCCCTCGCGGCCGACGACGCCGTCCGGCGCGAGCTCGGCGATAGCCGTCGTCGCGGTGCGCACGGCCTGGGCGACGAGCTCCGGCCGGTGCAGGACGGCGTCGAGCGCGACGGCGGCCCCCACGTACAGGCCCTGGTTGTAAGTGAACCGCCACTGGGTGTCGATCCGGCCGTCGCCCTCGCGGTTGATGCCGTCCTCGACGAACCCGTCCGGCCCCACCAGGGTGCTCGTGATCCAGTCGAAGGCGACGGTGCCGTGGTCCAGGTACCTGGGGTCGGGGTCCTGCGCGTGCAGCCGCGCGGACAGGATCGCGAACGGCCCGTTGGCCGGCGTGTTCTTGTAGTACGGCTGCTGCTTGCGCCAGGCGACGCTCGGCCCGTGCGTGTCGTTCCACCCGTGCTCGACGACGTGCGCCCAGATGGCGCGGGCGTCGTCCAGCGGCTCCTCGCGCCCGGTGAGCCGCGCCAGCCGCTCCAGGGCCAGCGCGTACCAGAGCATGTCGTCGAAGTAGTCGTTGAACAGCGAGCCCTCGTTGCGGGAGCGCAGGTTGGCGCTGGTCGCCTCGGCCGCCGCCAGCCACTCCGGGTCCCCCGTGCGCTCGAACGCGTCCAGCCGCGCGTCGATCACGTGCGCCAGCCACCAGTAGTTGAACGTCGAGTTGTCGCCGGCCGGGTAGGTGTTGTCCAGGAGCTGGGGCTCCGGGGCGCCGAAGAAGTGGTCCAGGCCGCGCTGGGCCAGGTCGGCCCGGGCGGACCAGGGGTTCTCGGTCCGGGCGTTCGAGTCGTTCACAGGTCTCCTAGGGTCGCTGCGCGCGAGTCGCGCGCCGGGGTGGCGCGTGCCGCCCGTCTCGTCGAGACGGGCGGCACGCGGCGGTGTCACTGCGCGTTGTCGGCCAGGATGCGGTCGCCCAGCTCCTGCGCCTCCTTGAGCGCCGTGGCGGCGTCGGTCTCGCCGCCCAGGAACTTCTCCAGGGCGGGGATGAGGGCCTTGCCCTCGACGTCGGACGCGCCGGGGATGTTCGAGCGGACCTGGGCGTACTCCATGGTCTCGATGAACGCCTGGTAGCGGTCGTCGTCGGTGAAGTACGGGTCGTTGGCGGCCTCGACGTTCGCGGGGATCCAGCCGGAGATCTTGGCGAAGTCCACGCCGTTGGCGGGCTGGGTGGTCCACCACTTCATGAACTCCCAGGCGCCGTCCGGGTTCTGCGCGCCGCTCGGGATGACCAGGCCGAACCCGCCCATCCCGGCGCCCTGGCCGCCGTCGGGGCCGACGGGCGGCTGCACGATGCCGTAGTCCACCTCGGCCTCGTCCAGCGCGGTCAGGGCCCACGGGCCGTCGTACTTGATGGCCGTGGAGCCCTCCGCGAAGGAGTCGACGCCCTCGCCGAAGCCGGGCTCGTACACGCCGGCGTCGAACAGCCCCTGCCAGAACTCCAGGACCTCCAGCCCCTCCGGGCTGTTGAACGCCGTGCCGGCGCCGTCGTCGGAGAACATCTGGCCGCCCGCCTGGCGCAGCCAGATGTTGAACAGGCCCGGGTCGTCCAGGGCGAAGCCGGCGACGGACAGCTTGCCGCCGTCCTGCTCGGTGACGGCCTCGGCGGCCTCCTTCAGGGAGTCCCAGTCGGTGGGCGGCTCGACGCCGGCGTCCGCGAGGAGCTCGGTGTTGTAGAAGAGCGACCGGTTGTCCACGAGCAGGGGCAGCCCGTAGGTCTCCCCCTCGACGACGAGCTCGCCCATGGCCTGCTCGTAGAACTGGGCGGTGTCCACGCCGTCGGCCGCGATGTACTCGTCGAGCGGCGCGAGCGCGTTCTTCGGCACGTACAGGGGCGTGTTGTACCGGTCCCAGAGGACGACGTCGGGCACGCTGCCCGAGGCGAGCGCCGTGAGCAGCTTCTCCTCCACGAGCTCCTGGCCCACGTACGTGACCTCGTACTCGTCCTGCGACTCGTTGAAGGCGTCGGCCTGGGCCTGGAGCTGCTTGGCCTGGGCGCCCGACCAGGAGCCCCAGAAGGTGACCTCCTCGGGACCGCCGCCCGAGCCGCCGTCGGACGCGCCGCCGCAGGCGCTCAGCGCCCCGACCATGACTGCCACCGCCGCGAGGGCCCCGGTGATACGTGCTGCTGACCTCATGACTCTGCTCCTTTGCAGGGTGTCATCACTTCGTACCCGAGTGGGCGAAGTTCTCGATGATGTAGCGCTGGGCCACGACGAAGACCAGCAGGACCGGCAGGCTCGCCAGGATCGTGCCGGCCAGCAGGGGCCCGTACTCGGTCTGGTACTCGTTGACGTACCCGGCCAGGCCCACCTGGACGGTGAGCATCTCCGGGTCGTTGAGCGCGATCAGGGGCCAGAGGAAGCTGTTCCAGCCGGCCTGGAAGGTGAGCACGCCCAGCACCGCGAGGCCCGCACGGGCCAGCGGCAGGTAGATGTTCCAGAAGATGCGGAACTCGCTCGCGCCGTCGATGCGCGCGGCGTCGCCGAGCTCGTCGGGCAGCGCCTGGAAGAACTGGCGCATGAAGAACACGGCGAACGGCCCGGCGGCGAACGGGATGAGCACGGCGCCGTAGCTGTTGATGAAGCCGGCCCCGCCCTCGCCGAACAGGTCGTTCCCACCCACGAGCGGGAACCGCCGCAGCACCAGGAAGGTGGGCACCATCGTGATGATGCCGGGCACCATCATGGAGCCGAGGAACAGCGAGAAGACGACGCCGCGGCCGCGGAAGTGCAGCTTGGCCAGGGCGTACCCGGCCAGGCCGCCGAAGAACAGGTTGGTGACCACGCCGCCGAGCGCGATGACCGCCGAGTTGGCCAGGTACCGGCCGAACGGGCCGTCGGTGAACAGCGCGACGTAGTTCGCGACGGTCGGGTTCTCGGGCACGAGCTGGAGGTAGGACGAGAGGATCTCGCCCTCGGGCTTGAGCGACGTCGACAGGGTCCAGACCAGCGGCATCACCGTGGTGACGGAGATCAGGACGACGGCGAGCGCCCAGACGACCTTGCCGGTCACCGCACGCGGGGTCAGCGGCCGGGTCGTGGTGAGCTGCTGCGGGGCGGACGCCGGGGCGGGGGTGCCGGCCGGGGCGGTCGCGAGCGCGCTCATCGGCCGGTCTCCCGTCCGGTGGCCCGGGCGTTGGCGACCGAGAAGACGAGGATGACCAGGAACAGCACGAACGACAGCGCCGAGGCGTAGCCCATCTCGAGCCGCCCGAAGCCGCGGTCGTAGATGTAGTAGACGAGCGTGAGCGTCGAGTTGCCGGGGCCGCCCTTGGTCAGCACGTACGCCTGGTCGAACACCTGGAACGCGGCGATCAGCAGCAGCGTCAGGATGAGGAACGTCGCTCGCGAGATCGCCGGCCGGGTCACGTGCCAGAACACCCGGTAGGCCCCCGCGCCGTCGACGCGGGCGGCGTCGGTCAGCTCGCGGGGCACGCCCTGCAGGGCGCCGAGGTAGATGATCATGTTGGCGCCGAACCCGGCCCAGACGCTCATCATGACGATGGCGATCATCGCCCAGCGGGACTCGTACAGCCACGCCGGCCCGTCGATGCCGAACCAGCCGAGCACCGCGTTGAACAGGCCGTACTGCGGGTTCAGCAGCCAGAACCAGATCGCGGCGGTCGCCACGGTCGAGGAGACCACCGGGATGTAGAACAGGGTGCGGAAGACGCGGGCCACGCGCGTGCTGCGGTTCAGCAGCAGCGCGGTGCCGAGCGCGACCAGCAGCCCGGCCGGCACGTACAGCACCGTGTAGAACGCGGTGTTGCGCACCGCGACCCAGAAGATCGGGTCGCCCGCGATGCGCGCGTAGTTGTCCAGGCCCACCCACTCGAAGTCGCCGATGACGGAGTAGTCCGTCAGGCTCAGGCCGATCGCCATCACCACCGGCAGCAGCAGGAAGACGGCGAACAGCGCGACCGGCACGGCCAGGAAGATCCAGGCGGAGATGGTCTGCTGCCGCCGGGTGGCACTCACGGCGGCGCTCACTGTGCTGACCCCGAGACTGACTCGGCCGCGCTTCCGGCGGTCGAGTCAGGTGTGTGGTCCGGGGCCGGACGGCGGTAGGTGCGCAGGCCCGCGGTCTCCAGGGCCAGCTCGCAGAACATGGAGTTCGCCCAGGAGAACCACTCGCGGGTCCAGATACCGGGGTCGTCCGCGTGGAACGACTCGTGCACGGCGCCGGTCCCGTCGTCGGTCGCCAGGATCAGGTCGAGCAGCGCGCGGCGCTCGGCCGGGTCGGTGCTGGTCAGGCCCTGGATCGCCAGCGCGATGGGCCAGACGTGGCCCTCGGGCGTGTGCGGGCTGCCGATGCCGGAGGCCGCCGAGCCGCGGTAGTAGTACGGGTTGGCGGGGCTGAGCACCAGGTCGCGGGTCGCGAGGTAGAGCGGGTCGTCGGCGCGGCACCAGCCGGTCAGCGGCAGGGCGAGCAGGCTGGGCGTGTTGGCGTCGTCCGCCAGGAGCACGCCGCCGCGGCCGTCCACCTCGTACGCGTAGACCGGCACGCCGTCGGGCCCGGTCACGACGCCGTGCTCGCGGATGCCGCGCTCGATCTCAACACGCAGGGTCGTGGCCGCGGCGGCGAGGTCGTCGTCGTGCAGCACCTCGGCGGCGAGCTGCGCCAGGTGCCCGAGCGTCGTTGCCGCGAGCGCGTTGCCCGGCACGTTGTAGCCGTGGGTGCAGGCGTCGTCGCTGGGGCGGAAGCCCGCCCAGGTCATGCCCGTGAACCCCACCTCGGGCCCGCGGCCGTCGCGCACCAGGGTGTCGGTCGGCGGGCAGTCGGTGCGCTCGAAGGTGTACGACGACGCCTCCGCGTGCCGCTGCTCGGTGCGCCACAGGTCGATGACGGTGCGCCCCACCTGCCCGAGGTCGGTGAGGTGGTCGGTACGGCCGGTGACGCGCCACAGGTCGAAGGCGAGCTGCAGCGGGTAGGCCAGGGAGTCGATCTCGTACTTGCGCTCCCAGACCCAGGGCGACTGCCCCGTCTCCGGGTGTCCCGTGCGGTCGCGGTGGCCGCCGCCGGTGGGCCCGTCGTTGAAGGCGTTGGCGTACGGGTCGCGCAGGATCGAGGACTGCTGCCGCCGCGAGACGGCCGCGATCGTGTCCGCGAGCCGCTCGTCCGCGGCGGCGAGGTGCAGGAACGGCGCGAGCTGCGTCGTCGAGTCCCGCAGCCACATCGCCGGGATGTCGCCGGTGATCACGAAGGCGGTGCCGTCCGGGTGGAGGGTGATCGTCCGGGCGAGCGTGTCCGCCATGCAGCGGCCGACGGCGTCCGCGATCTCGCCGCCCAGCCGCTCGCGGACCTGCTCGACCAGGTCCACGAGGACGTCCGGGTCGTAGAGCGCGGCCGTACCGGTCTCCGGCGCCGCGCTGCCTGTCACGTAGCTCATTCGAACCCCATCGTTCGGTGCTGCCGGCCGGACCCACGCTGGCCCGGCCTGTCGTGAACAGTAGGAGCCAATTACCCCCATGTCAACGTATCGGAATAGGGGTAATAGCAGAAGACGCAGGTGACCGGCTCGCGGAATACTCGAAGGGCCGCACCCCGACGACGAGGGCGGCCGTCTCGACGAGGAGTTCCCCATGTCAGAACGCGCTACCGAGACCACCGGCCTGGCCACCGCCGACCTGTTCGTCGGCGGGCAGTACGTGCCCGCCGAGGGCGGCCGGTACACCGACTTCGTCCGAGCGCTGACCGGCGAGAGGATCGCGCGCGTCGCCGCCGCCTCCGTCGCGGACGCGAACCGCGCGGCCGACGCCGCCGCGGCAGCCCTGGAGACCTGGTCCGGGCTGCCCCCGGCCGCCCGCCGCGAGGTGCTCGCGGGTGCCGCGCGTCTGCTGGCCGAGCGGGCGGACGAGATCGCCCGGGTGATGGGCGAGGAGATGGGCGCCACCCGGCCGTGGTGCGAGTTCAACGTGCACGTCGCCACGGGGATGCTCGCCGAGGCGGCGGCGCAGGCGTACTCCGCCGTCGGCGAGATCATCCCGTCCGACGTGCCGGGGCTGACCGCCTACGGCGTCCGGCAGCCCGCGGGCGTCGTCGTCGGCATTGCGCCGTGGAACGCGCCCCTGATCCTGGGTGTCCGGGCCGTCGCGATGCCGCTGGTGCTGGGCAACACCGTGGTCCTCAAGGCCAGCGAGCAGACGCCGCGCACCCAGGCCGCGATCGTCGACGTGCTGCGCGAGGCCGGGGCGCCCGCGGGGGCGATCAACCTGATCAGCAACGCGCCGCAGGACGCGCCCGCGGTCGTCGAGGCGCTCGTGGCGCACCCGGCCGTGCGGCGCGTCAACTTCACCGGGTCGACGCGGGTGGGCCGGGTGATCGGCGAGCTCGGCGGCCGGCACCTGACCCGGGTGCTGCTGGAACTCGGCGGGAAGGCGCCGTTCGTCGTCCTGCCCGACGCCGACCTGGCCGAGGCGGCGGCCGCCGCGAGCTTCGGTGCGTTCATGAACCAGGGCCAGATCTGCATGTCCACGGAGCGCGTCGTCGTCGACCGGTCCGTCGCCGACGACCTCTCCGCGCGGCTCGCCGCCCGCGCCGCGGGCCTGGCCGTGGGCGCGCCGGACGACCCGCAGTCGCAGGTGGGGCCCATGGTGCACGCCGCGGCGCGGGACCACGTGCTCGACCTGATCGCCGACGCCCAGCAGCAGGGCGCCGAGGTGATCGCCGGCGGCACCGCCGACGGGCTGTACCTGCGACCCACGGTGGTGCGGGGCGTGCGGCCCGGCATGCGGATCTACGGCGAGGAGTCCTTCGGGCCGGTCGTCTCGATCACCGAGGCCGACGGCGCCGACGAGGCCGTGCGGATCGCCAACGACACCGAGTACGGCCTGTCGGCCGCGGTGTTCGGCGGGGACGTGACGGCCGCGCTCGACGTCGCGCGCCGCATCCGGTCCGGGATCTGCCACGTCAACGGGGCGACGGTGCACGACGAGCCGCAGATGCCGTTCGGCGGCGTGGGCGCCAGCGGGTGGGGACGGTTCGGCTCGCGGGCGGCGATCGAGGAGTTCACGGAGCTGCGCTGGATCACGGTGCAGGCGGGGTCGCGGCCGTACCCGATCTAGCGGCGTCGGACGGGCTGGGCGGGGCCCGGGCCGACGGCGTCCGGCGGGTAGCCTGCGGCGGGACGCCCCGGTCGCGGGGCGAGCGCTCGACGAAAGGCACCCCTCATGACGCGTGAGCTCCCCCTGGACGGCCGGACCGCCGTCGTCACCGGCGCCGCCCGGGGCATCGGCGAGGCGACCGCCCGGCGCCTGGCCGACGACGGCGCCGCCGTCCTGCTCGTGGACGTCTCCCCCACCGCCGAGGACCTGCGGGACGAGCTGCGCGCGGCGGGACACCGGGCGGCGTCGGCGGTCATGGACGTGGCCGACGAGGCCGCTTGGACCGACGCCGTCGCCGCCTGCCACGCGGAGCTCGGCCGGCCGCAGATCCTGGTGAACAACGCCTACGCGGGGCGCATCGCCTCGCTGGCGGACACGCCGCCGGAGAGCTGGGAGCACCAGATTCGGGTGACGCTGACGGGCGCCTACCTCGCGACGCGCGCGCTGCTGCCGGACCTGTCGGCGTCGGGCAACGGCGCCGTGGTGATGGTCTCCTCGGTGCACGCGCACTTCGGGCTGCCCGGCCGGGCCGCGTACGCCTCGGCGAAGGCGGGGATGACGGGGCTCGCGCGGCAGCTCGCCGCCGAGTACGCCCCCGCCGTCCGCGTGAACAGCGTGCTGCCCGGGCCCGTGCTCACGCCGCACTGGGACGGCGTCGGCGATGCCGAGCGCGCGAGCGCCGCGGCGGCGACGGCGCTGGGCCGGCTCGGCGAGGCGTCCGAGGTCGCCGACGCGATCGCCTACCTCTGCTCCGACCGCGCCTCGTTCATCACGGGCGTCGAGCTGAACGTCGACGGCGGGTGGAGCGTCACCAAGGAGTCGGTGTGACGGCTCCTTGGTGCGGGAATCGCCTGCGGGAATCAGCGTGAACCCCGGGCCGCCGCCGTCCTAGGGTGTGCCGATGACGACCGTTCAGCCCGTCCAGATCACCTTCGACTGTGCCAGCCCTGAGCGCGTGGGCCGGTTCTGGTGCGAGGCACTGGGGTACGTCCCGCCGGACCCGACCGAGGACGGTTTCGCCACGTGGGAGGAGTACAGCCTCTCGCTGCCCGAGGAGAAGCGGGACTCGTGGTTCGGCGCGAGCGACCCGAACGGCGTCGGCCCGCGGCTGTTCTTCCAGCGCGTGCCGGAGGGCAAGGTCGTCAAGAACCGGGTGCACCTCGACATCAAGGTCGGCCGGGGCCTGGTGGGCGAGGAACGGCTGGCGGTCCTGGAGTCGCACGCCGTCCGCCTGGAGGCGATCGGCGCGACGCGCGGCATCCTCCTGCTGGCCGACGGCGAGAACGAGTCCTGCCAGAACATGCAGGACGTCGAGGGCAACGAGTTCTGCCTGGACTGACGCCGAAGGCTCCTTGGTCGAGCTGGTCGAGCCGGTCGAGGCCGACTACCGACGCGGGGACGCAAACTGCCGACGCGGGGATGCGAACTGCCGACCACCGCTGAACCCCCCTCTCCTTTGAGACCTAAGTTTCTTCGCTTTGAGGCGGCTCAAAGCGAAGAAACTTAGGTCTCAAAGGAGACGAGCCAGCCGGCGTCGGCCTACCCCGCGACCACCGCGCCGCGGCGGGCGTTGAGGTCGTCGAGCGCCGTCCGCACCTGCTCCGGCGCGCCCGACGGGAGCCGCACCAGCTCCTCCTCCAGGGTCCGCTGGTCGGTCCACTCCTTCAGCGAGCGCAGCGCGCCGGTATGCCCGGTGTCCGCGGCCTCGACGGCGGCCAGGACGGTCGCGAACGCCTCCGGGTCGTCGGCGACTGCGCCCAGCGTGGAGCCGAGCGTGACCGGCGGCGGGACGGACCGGTCGCGCGGGTCGGGCACGGTCCACTCGTGCCGCCCGGCGCCCACCTCGAACTCGCCGGAGCCGTCCGGCAGCACCACGACCGCCGACGCATTCGGCGGCACGACGGTGTGCACCACGATCTCCCCGTCGCGCGCGACCCAGCCGGCCTCCGCCAACCCGTACGGCGTCGAGAACCGCGTCACCGCGTGGTCCAGCCCCGCGATCGGCACCGGCGCGACCCGCAGCCGGCGGTATCCCGCTGCGTCCGGGGCGAGCCCGGCCACCGTGCGGTGCAGCCAGTCCGCGACGGCCCCGAAGGCGTAGTGGTTGAACGACGTCATCTCGCCGGGGTTGATGCTCCCGTCCGGCAGCATGCTGTCCCACCGCTCCCAGACCGTGGTGGCGCCCATGGTCACGGCGTACAGCCAGGACGGCACGCCGGTCTGGAGCAGCAGCCGGCCGGCGACGTCGGCGTGCCCGGTGCCGGTGAGCGCGTCCTGGATGATCGGTGTGCCCACGAACCCGGTGCCGATGCGGTAGCCCGCGCGGCGCACGAGCCAGGCGAGCCGGTCGCCCATCACCGCGCGCGTCGCGTCGTCGACGAGGTCGAACGTGATGGCCAGCGCGTACGCGGTCTGCGCGTCCGAGACGATCCGGCCCGACGGCGTCGTGTACTCGGCCGCCCAGGCCAGTCGCGCCCGCTCGGCGAGGTCGCCGTACCGCTCGACGCCCGCCGCGTCGCCCACCTCGCGGGCCGCCCGCGTGACGAGCTGCAAGGACCGCACCAGGTAGGCGCTGGCCACGATGTCGGGGTCGGTCTTGGCGCCGGCCGGGTCGTCCGGCGGCGCGTCCGGGTCGAGCCAGTCCCCGAACTGGAACATGCCCTCCCAGAGCAGCCGCTCCCCGGACAGGTCCAGCAGCACGTCGGCCCAGGCCCGCATGCTCGGGTACTGCTCCGCGAGCGCCCGCCGGTCGGCGAACCGTTCGAGCAGGGTCGTGGGCACGACGGCGGCGGCGTCGCCCCAGGCCGCGGCGGGTTTGGACCCGAACGGCAGCACGAACGGCACCACGATCGGGCAGACGCCGCCGCGTGCGGCTTGCTCGGCGGCGACGTCGCGCAGCCAGGAGGCGAGGAAGGCGTTGCTGTCGAAGAGGTAGCTCGCGGTGGGCCCGAAGACCTGGATGTCGCCGGTCCAGCCGAGGCGTTCGTCGCGCTGGGGGCAGTCGGTGGGCAGCGAGACGAAGTTGCCGCGCATACCCTGCACGACGTTCTCGTGCAGTCGGTTCACGCGCTCGTCCGAGCTCTCGAACCATCCGGTGCGGCGCATGTCGCTGCTGATGACGACGGCGGTCACGGCCGCGCGGGCCGCCTCCAGGTCGAGCTCCCCGGGCCAGCCGTCGACCTCGGCGTACCGGAACCCGTGGAACGTGAACTCGGGCTCGAAGGTGTCGTCACCCCCGGAGAGCACCAGGTGGTCCGTGGCCGCCGCGTGCCGCAGGGGCCGCACGCCGAGCTCCCCGTGCTCCAGCACCTCGGCGTGCCGCAGCGTGATCACCTGCCCGCGCTCCCCCGTCACCCGCACCCGGAGGCGGCCCACGAGGTTCTGCCCGAAGTCGAGCACCGTGCGCCCCGACGGCGTGGTGATCACCTCGCGGACCGAGAGCTCCCCGACCCGCCGCACGGGTTCGGCGATGGCAGGCTCGGGGACGACGTCGGACGCGTCCACGCGCACCGGCGCCCACGCGGCGTCGTCGAACCCGGGCAGGCTCCAGCCGGAGACGGCGCGGCCGGCGTCGACCCGCTCGCCCGCGTAGATGCCGCTGGCCACGACGACGCCAGCAACCGCGCCCCGCCAGTCCGGCCCGGTTGTCAGTACGCGGATGGTGCCGTCGGCGAGCTCGACGTGCAGGTGCACGGCCGCGGCCGGCTGCTCGCCGTAGAAGGTCTGGGCGGCGCCGTGGAAGCCGTACTTCTCGGTCCACCACCCGCCCGCCAGGCGGACGCCGACGGCGTTGGCGCCGGTCCGCAGCAGCGCGGTGACGTCGGTGGCCTCGTGCACCAGCCGGTGCTGGTAGGCGGTCCAGCCGGGCTTGAGCACGGCGTCGTCGACGTCCTGCCCGTTGATCTCGACCTGGTAGACGCCGTGCGCGGACGCGTAGAGCGTGGCGCGGGCGACGTCGCCGGGCAGGTCGAGCTCGGTCCGCAGCAGCCCGGGCGTGGCGTCGTCGTCGGGCCCCGGGCCGGCCAGGCCCACGAACCGGCCCGCCCACTCGCCGTCGGCCAGGAAGACGCTGCGCACGGTGACGGGGTCGCTCCAGGGCGAGGTGCCGCCGTCGGTGCCGGTGACGCGCACCTCCAGCGTGTGCCGGGCGTGCGGCGTCAGTGGGTCGAACGGCCAGGGCACGAACCGCGACTCGTCGGTGTCCAGGCGGAGCGCCTCCCCGCCGTCGAGCCGTACCTCCGCTCCGGCCTGCCACCAGCCGGGCACGTCGGACTCGACGGTCCAGCTCAGGCGCGGGGTGGGCGTGTCGGCGAACGCGCCGTCGGTGCGCCGCTCCACGCGCACCTCACGGACGCGGGTGCCGGCGGTGGTCGGGGTGTCGTCGTTCATCGGTGGCCCCTTTCAGCCCTTGACCGCGCCGGACGTCATGCCGGCCACGATCTGGCGGTTGAAGAAGATGTACATGACCAGCGGCGGCACCGTGATCAGCAGGATGTCCATGAACAGCAGGTTGAACTGGCTGACCATCTGGCTCTGGAAGTTGTAGAGGGTGAGCTGCACGGTCGCGTTCTCGTCGCCGGGCAGGAAGTACAGCGGGTTGGTGAAGTCGTTGAACACGTTGACCGCCTGGACCACGACGATCGTGATGATCACGGGCCGCAGCAGCGGCAGGATGACGGCGAAGAACAGCCGCAGCGGCCCGGCGCCGTCGATGATCGCCGCCTCGTCGAGCTCGCGCGGGATGGTCGCCACGAACGCGCGGAACAGCAGCACGCAGAACGAGAGCCCGAACGTCGCCTCGATGAGGATCAGGCCGGGCATGGTCTTGAACAGCCCGGTCTGCTGCAGCACCCAGATGGTCGGCACGACGGCGGGCGGCACGATGAGCCCCGCGAGCACGAAGAAGTTCACGACCGGGTTGAGCCGCGACTTCCGGCGCTGGAGCAGGTACCCGACCATCGCCGCGAGCACCACCATGACCGCCACGCTCACCACGGTGAGCACTGTGGAGTTGAGGAACGCCCGCACGACGATGCCGTCGCGGGTGGTCAGCACCTCGGTCAGGTTCTCGGTGAAGGCCCACTGCGTGGGCCACGTGAACTCCAGGCGCGACGCCGACGACGCGTCCTTGGACGCCGTCAGGAAGATGAACGCGAACGGCACGAGGAAGACCACGACCGACACCGCGATGGCCACGATGCCCGTGGCCCGGGACCCGGCGCGTCTCATCGGTCCACCTCCTTGCGGTTGAGCAGCAGGGAGACCGGCACCATGATCGCCGTGACCACGAGGAACAGGATCACGTTGCCCGCCGTCGACAGCCCGTAGAAGCCGGCCTGGTACTGCTTGTAGATGACGGACCCGATCACGTCGCTGGTGAACCCGGGGCCGCCGCCCGTGGTCGCCCAGATGAGGTCGAACGACCGCAGGCCGCCGATCAGGGACAGGATGATCACGGTGGCCGTCGCGGGCTGGACCAGCGGCAGCGTGATGGAGCGGAACTGACGCCAGGCGCCCGCGCCGTCGACCCGCGCGGCCTCGTAGTACTCCTGCGGGATCGCGACGATGCCCGCGATGTAGATGAGCGTCGCGATGCCGAGCCCCTTCCAGACGTCGACGGCCGCGATGGTCAGCAGCGCCTGGTTCGGATCGGTGAACCACCCCGGTCCCTCGATGCCGAACGTGGCGAGCATCGTGTTGACCACGCCGTCGAACGGGTCGAGCAGGGCCTTGAACGTGATGCCCACGCCGATGGTGGAGACCAGCACCGGGAAGAACACCACGGAGCGCAGGTAGCCGCGGCCCACGAGCTGCGAGGTGAGCAGCACCGCGAGCGCCAGCCCGAGCACGACCTTGGCGCCCGAGGTCACGAAGCCGTAGATCAGCGTGTTCAGGAACCCGCGCGAGAGCTGCGGCTCGGCGAAGAACTGCACGAAGTTGTCCAGGCCGATGAACTCGGTGTCGAACAGGGTCCAGCGGGTCAGGCTGAACCAGAACGACGCGAACGTGGGCACCGCGAAGAAGATCAGGTAGAGCACGCCGGCCGGCAGGTAGAACCAGGTCGGGTAGATGCTGCGCTGGGTGGCCGAGGTGGAGCCTGAGCCCGCCGTCCGACGACGCTTGGCGGACCCCACCTCGGTCATGGTCGCGACCATCGGCGACCTACCAGCCCTCGAGGCCGAGCTGGCGGGCCTGGTTCTCGACGTCCTGGTCGTAGAACTCGGCGGCCTCCTCGGCGGTCTTGATGCCGGAGCCCACCTCGACGGTGACCTTCTCCAGGTTGGGGCCCTTGACCGGGGAGCTGAACTCCAGGGCGTTGGCGGCCTTCCCGGCGTCGAAGTAGGCCTGGATGTCGGCCAGGAGCGCCGGCGCGGTGTCGAGCGCCTCGCACGTGCCCGCGTACGGCCCGGCGGGCGGCAGCAGCTCGTTCTGGATCTCGCAGCCGGCCTCGCTGTTCGCGAAGGCGACGAGCTCCTTGGCGGCCTCCAGCTCGGCGCCCTCGGTGGACCTCGGCACGTAGAGAGCGTTGGGCTGCCAGATCGTGGCCTGCGTGTTGGCGGCGTCCTCGGCCGGGAGGGCGAAGAAGCCGATGTCGTCCACGGCGTCGGGCGTGTTCTGCAGGATCGTCTGGATGACGCTGGAGAGCATCGGGTAGTGCGCGCCCTCGCCCTCGGCGACCATGCGGGCGCCGTCCTGGAAGGCCGCGGACGGGAAGTCCTCGTTGAAGTACCCGGCCTCGGCCACCTCCTGCTGGTGCTGGAAGCCCAGGAGCGCGGGCTCGTCGGCGTAGGAGCGCTGGTGGGCCGTGTACTGGTCGGCCCACTCGGGGTCGACGGCGAGCACGTTGGCGAAGTCGCCCAGCACGAAGAGCTGGCTGGTCCACGTCTCGCCGTAGGTCTGGATCACGGGGGCGACGCCGTCACCCTCGGCGGCGATCGTCGCGTTGTTCGCCATGAACTCGTCCCAGGTCTCGGGGACCTCCAGCCCGAGCTCCTCGTAGAGCGGCTTGTTGTAGACGACGCCGCCCGCGAACGAGGCGCCGAGCGGCGCGCCGTACAGCCCGTTGTCGGTGCTGACGACGGGGGTGAACTCCTCGGTCAGCGAGCTGACCCACTCCTGGTCGCTCAGGTCCACCAGGGTGGAGTCGGGGTTGAGGGCCTGGAGCAGGGAGCCCGAGTTGTAGTAGAAGACGTCGGCCATCTCGCCGGTGGACAGCCGGGTCTTGACGAGGTTGTCGCCCTCGGTGCCGCCGGGGCGGATCTCGACGTCGACCGAGACGTCGGGGTGCTCCTCCTCGAAGGCCGCGGCCAGGGCCTCGGCGGTCTCGGGGTTGGGGGCGTCGTTCGAGGTCAGGAACGTGATCTCGGTGGTGCCGTCGCCGGAGCCGGACGCGGCGCAGCCGGTCAGGGCGCCGGTCGCGGCGAGGGCGGCTGCGGCCGTTGCGGCGGCGAACCTGCGGGTGGGGAACGTACGGGACATCTCTCTACCTCCTTGTAGAGACGGATGGGACGGCGGAGTGTAGAGCGATCTACACTCGCACCGATGAATCCTTTCAGTGGGAGCACGCTAGCGGGGTGCCATTTCTGGTGTCAACCGATCTACACGGGCAGGATGGCCTCACGATGAGCACCCAACCGACCCGCCGCCCGCGGCCCTCTACCATCCAGGACGTCGCCCGCGAGGCCGGCGTCTCCCGGGCCGCGGTGTCCAAGGTGATCCGCAACGCCTACGGCGTCAGCCCGCACAT
Source organism: Promicromonospora sukumoe (assembly GCF_014137995.1). Classification (NCBI taxonomy): domain Bacteria; kingdom Bacillati; phylum Actinomycetota; class Actinomycetes; order Micrococcales; family Promicromonosporaceae; genus Promicromonospora; species Promicromonospora sukumoe. The sequence goes on along the minus strand of NZ_JACGWV010000001.1, from coordinate 1,699,343 downwards.
GCGCACGCAGGTCGAGGCCGCGATCGAGCGCCTGGAGTACCGGCCGCGCGTCGCGGCGCGGGCGATGCGCGGGGCGAGCTTCACGCTCGGCTTCGAGATCCCGCAGGTGGGCAACGACTTCCTGACGATGATCGTCGACGGCGCCACGGAGGCGCTCGCGGAGACCCCGTACCAGATGATCATCGCGCCGCTCGGCCGGGACCAGAAGGGCGACGTGGCGATCAACAGCCTCGCCGACCGCCAGGTCGACGGCATCGTCGCGATCTCGCCGCGCGTCGACCCCGCCTGGCTCGAACGGGTCGCCGAGCGCACGCCGCTGGTGATGATCGGGCGGCACGACCGCTCCGACCGCTACGACACGATCACCGGCGACGACCGCTCCGGCGCCGAGCAGGTCATGTCGCACCTGCTCGACCTGGGCCACACCCGGATCACGCACCTGACCATCCACCCGTCGCGACCCGAGCCGCCGTGGGCCGGCCAGGCCGGGGCCGAGCCCCACGTGGTGCGGACCGCCGTCTACCGCGAGCGCATGGCGGCGGCCGGGCTGGAGCCGCAGGTGGTGCACACGATGTTCGACGGCTCCGAGGCGCACGCCGCGACGCTCGGCCTGCTGGCCTCCCCCGACCGCCCGACGGCGATCTTCGCGGGCAACGACACCCTGGCGATCGGGGTGCTGAGCGCGGTCGCGGAGGCAGGCCTCGACGCAGGCGACGTGTCCGTCGTCGGGTACGACGACGTGCCGATCGCACGGCACCCGCTCGTGTCGTTGAGCAGCGTCGACCAGAGCGGCATCACGCTGGGCCGGGAGGCGGTGCGGCTGCTGCTGGAACGGCTGGAGGGCCGGACCGAGTCGGTGCTCTACGAGGCAGAGGCGGTGCTGCGGGTCCGGCGGTCGAGCGGGGCGGCGCCGGGGCGTGAGGGTTAGTGGCCGGCGGGTGGCCGGTGGGCATGGCCGGCGGCCGGTGGAGCATGGTCGGTAACCGGTGGCCCGTGGAGCATGGCCGGTGGCCGGTGGCCGGTGAGATCGGCAGTCCGCATCGAGATCGGTAGCCAGCGTCGTCGCCCTCTCCTTTGAGACCTAAGTTTCTTCGCTTTGGGGCGGCTCAAAGCGAAGAAACTTAGGTCTCAAAGGAGAGGTCCCAGCAGGCATCCGCCTCCGGCCGACGGCGGACGGCGGACGGCGGACAACCGACGTCGGGCGGCGGACAACCGACGTCGGACGGCGGACGGCGGCAGACCCGGCCCCCAGGGGCACACCTCGGAATGCGCGTGGCCGCAGAGAAGTTGGTCATTTCGTGAGCCTTCTGACCGACACCGGCGCGGCGCCCGACGACGCGGCACGCACCACCGCCACCCGCACCACCACGCCCGCCAGCGCCACGACCACCACCGCACCCAGCGCCGACCAGCAGCCGTCGGCCGCCTCCGCGAAGACCGCCTTCCCGGCGCCCGGCTCCCCGGCCACCGCCGCCCCGGAACCCGACTACTCCGTGCTGGACAACGCCGCGTGGTCGTCGCTCAGCGGTGAGCACGCGCATCTCGCCGAGGGCGGCGACCTGGTACGCCGGTACCCCGGGGACGTCTCACCGTTCGCCGCCGTCCGCACCTGGGACGACCCGCGCGTCTGGGCCGCGATCATCGACCTCGTCGGGTACGACGCCGACTTCCCCGCCCCGCCCGAGTCCGTCGCGCTCCCGGCGGGCTGGGTGCGCGGCGACCTGTTCGCCGGCGTGCAGCTCGTCGAGACCGCGCGCCTGGTGGGCCGCCCCGACGAGGAGGCCGTGGTGCTGGGCGAGGCGGACGTCCCGGAGATGCTGGACCTCGTCGCCCGCGCGAAGCCCGGCCCGTTCCTGCCCCGCACCCACGAGATGGGCCGGTATGTCGGCATCCGGCGCGACGGCGTGCTCGCGGCCATGGCCGGCGAGCGCCTGCGGCCCGCCGGCTGGACCGAGATCAGCGCCGTCGCCACCGACGAGCGGTTCCGCGGCCAGGGACTGGCCTCGCGCCTGGTGCTCGACGTCGTGCACCACGTCCGCGAGCGCGGCGCCCGGGCCATGATGCATGCCGCGGCGAACAACACGAACGCGATCCGGCTCTACGAGAGCCTCGGGTTCGTGGTGCGACGCCGCAACGAGTTCGGCATGGTGCACACGCCCGCGCGTCCGTGACGCTGCGGGAGCCCGGCCAGAGTCCGGCACCGGTTCCAGCGCGGTAACGCGACCCGGTGCGGGCGCCTGACCCGGAACCCATCCCCGCAGACGCGAGACGGCCCCCGGCGCACCATGCACCGGGGGCCGCCTCCGCGAGCCCAGCAGATGAACCGAGCAGCTCAGTGCGCCGCCGACTCCTCCGTCGCCTTCTTCCGGGACGGCAGCAGGTGCAGCACGGCCACCACGACCGCGCCGACCACCAGGCCGACGACCGCGGAGCAGAACGTGTTGAACAGCCACCCGAGGGTGCCGCCGAGCGCGCCGGCGCCGTCGTGGATGACGACCTCCAGGTGGTGCACCCACTCGTAGGGCCCAGGGATCCAGCCGGTGCCGTCGGCGCCGAGGTTGACGAGCAGGATGTGCCCGCCCACCCAGAGCATCGCGACGGTGCCGACCACGGAGATGACGGCGAGCACGCGCGGCATCGCCTTGACGAGCCCGCGGCCCAGCGACTTGGAGAAGCCGGAGTCGCGTTCGGCGAGCCGCAGCCCGACGTCGTCCATCTTCACGATGGCCGCGACGATGCCGTAGACGATGATCGTGATGACGAAGGCCACCACGACGAGGATCGTCAGCCGGGACCAGAACGACTCGTCGGCGACCTCGTCGAGCGCGATCACCATGATCTCGGCCGACAGGATCAGGTCGGTGCGGACCGCGCCCGCGACCAGCTTCTTCTCCGCCTCGGGGCTCACCTCCGTGGCGAGCACCGTCTCCTCGGAGTGGCCGGAGATCTTGTGCCAGATCTTCTCGGCGCCCTCGTAGGCGAGGTACGTGCCGCCGATCATCAGCACGATCGGCAGCAGCCACGGCAGGAACTGGCTGAGCAGCAGCGCGGCCGGGAGGATGAAGACCAGCTTGTTGCGGATCGACCCGATCGCGATCTTCTTCACGATCGGCAGCTCGCGCTGCGCCGCGATGCTGCGCAGGTACTGCGGTGTCACGGCGGTGTCGTCCACGACGACACCTGCCGCCTTGGCGGTCGCACGGCCCGTGGCTGCGCCGACGTCGTCGATGGACGCCGCCGCGAGCTTTGCCAGCGCGGCGATGTCGTCCAGCAGTCCCATCAGGCCACCCACGGCGCACCCCGCTCCGGTCGATGTGTCGTCATGTCCCGAAGCCTATGCAATCGAGGCCCCCGCCCGGGCACCCGACCCACACCACGTGTCAGACGTACAGGTCCCCCGAGGGACCTGTACGTCTGACACGGGCGCCGGGCCTGGGATCAGCGGCCGGCCGGGATGAGCTCGATGCGGTCCAGGTTCCAGTTCTGGTACGCGTCCTCGGGCAGGCTGATCCGGAGGGTGTGCGTGCCCTTGGTCAGCCGCTGCGTGACGCCGCTGGGCTGGAGCACCTGCTTGGCGTGGCTGGTCGTGTTCCGGACCGCGACCCGGCCGCTCGGCGCGCCGTCGTCGAAGGAGACGGTGTACGTCCCGGCGGGCGAGTACGGCGACGACGCGCGCACGGCGACCTCATAGGTACCGGTCTTCGGCACCTCGACGGAGTACGTGAGCCACTCGCCGCCGCGCATCCAGCCGAGGCTGACGGCGCCGTCCAGGTCCTGGATGTCCACGCCCTCCCCCGGGCGCATCTGCAGGTTGCTGCGGTTGGCAGGCTCGAGGTCGTGGTACCCGACCCCCTCGCCGGGCAGGAAGTCCTCGGCCTCGACCCGGACGGCGCCGCGCGGCAGCGGGTCGCCCTCGCCGGTGCGGAGCCAGCTCTCCAGCTTCTCGACGTCGTCGGTCTGGAAGATCGTGGTGTTGTAGCCCTCGACCAGCGCCTGCCAGCCGCGCAGCGGGTCGATGAGCGACGCCTCGTCCGTCATCCGCTCGGACAGGCCGTTCCACATCGTGTTGCTCCAGACGCGGCTCCCGCTCGCCACCCGGTCCAGGAACGGACGGCGCGCGACGGCGTCGGCCGTGCTGTCGAAGTTGACCTCGTAGGCCACGGGCTGGTCGTCGCCGAACTTATCGACGTCGGCCAGGTTCGCGTCGGTGACCATGTGCATGTAGACGGCGCCGCGGTGCGTGGCGCGGAACTCCTGCACCTGCTCGACGGGCGCGTCCGACTTGAACAGGCCGTTGCGGACCGTGCCGGTCTCGGTGAGCACGGCCCAGATCTCCTCGCGGAACGGCCAGCCCTTGTCGAGGTTGACCAGGCCGCGGTCCTTCGCCAGCCGCATCGCCTCGGCCAGGGTCGGCACGCCCTCGTCGGTGAGTGCGGCCTGCGCGCCGCCCAGCCCCTCGCGCAGCCGCAGGCCCTCGACCTGCTCCAGCGTCAGGCTGTCGACGCGGCCGGTGCCGTTCGTGGTGCGGTCCACGGTCGTGTCGTGCATCAGCACGGGCACGCCGTCGGCGGTGAGCTGGACGTCCAGCTCGACGATCTCCGCGCCGTCCTCGAACGCCGCCAGGATGGCCGGCTCGCTGTTCTCGGGCGCCGAGCGCCACTGCGCACGGTGCGCCGCGGTCAGGATCTTCGCGTCCGGGCCGTGGTCCAGCAGGTCGCGGTAGGCGCGTTCGGCGGGGGTGCGGCCCCCGTGCCCGGGGCCGCCGTGGCCGGCGTGCAGGGCGGACGACGACGCCGCGTCGACCGGGCCGGCGTCGACGGACGGGGCACCGGCCAGGGTGCCGGCCACGGAGGCGACGGCGCCGGACAGCACCAGGGCGGCCGTGGTGACGACGGCCCCGGCGCGGGTACGGATGCGTGAGTTCATGGGGGCGAGCCTGGTGCCGCAGCCGGCCGCCGGGGCGACGCGCACCCGACGGCCGGCTGAACACTCGCTGAACGCTGGGCCGGTCAGACCTCCCCGCACTCCACCCGCGCGTCGCCCCAGTCCGCGTGGTCGAAGTTCTTGCCGTCCGGCCCCTCGTCGGCGACCAGGCGCAGACGGCGCACGCCGGTGACGTCGACGTCGAGCGGCACCCCGCCGTCGTCGTTGGACAGGACCGGCGTCTCGGTGAGCAGCACGCCATCACCGTAGACGGCGAACCGCACTGAGCCGACGCCGGTGTCGCCCGGCTTGTCGAGCACCTCGTCGTCGATCCCGACGACGGCGGTGAACGCCGTGCAGGCGCCGCCCAGCCAGGCGGTCACCGAGCCGGTGGCGTGCATGCCGATGCCCTTGGCGTAGGTGACGCCCGCGATCCGCAGCGGGTTGCCGTCGCCGCCCGCGGCCTCGCCGTTGGACCGGTCGCGCTCGACCGGGCCGTAGCCGTTCGACTGCTCGGTCCACTCCAGGTCGGAGACGTACGGGCTGCCCGTCGGGGCGGGCGGCGTGACCCACAGGGTCGCCTGGCTCGCGGCGACGTACTCGCCGCGACCGGTCGCGCCGCCCCCGGTCGCACCACCGGCCCGGTAGTCCACGTCGACGGGCACCTCGTACGTGCCCGGGGCGCCGTCGGCCGGCACGCTGACCTGCCAGGTGAAGCGCGCGGTCTGCCCGGCGGCGAGCCGCGCCACGGTGCGGGCGCCCTGGTCGGTGGTCCACCCCGCGGGCAGGTCCGGCGTCAGGCGCACGCGCGTGACGGCGCGGTCCGCGACGGTGAACGCGGCCGTCACCTCCACGGTGCTGCCGGGCGCGACGTCGGCCTCGACCGGGTCGACCGTGATCGCGGCGTCCGGCCGCGCCTCGAGCGGCTCCAGGCAGGACTCCCGTCCGCCCGTCGCGGCGCACACGACCGCCACGAAGCCGCCGTTCTCCGCCGTCGGCACCCGCAGCGTGTCCCGCGTCGTGGTGCGGACCGTGGAGTGCACGGTGGCCGACCCGTCGTCGCCGTCGTCGGTCAGCAGGTCGACCACCACCTTGGAACCGCGCGCGAGGCCCTCCAGCGGGAGGCGCAGCGGGTCGCCGGAGCCGGCCCGCATGCCGCCCACGAACCACCGGTCGCCGGACCGCCGAGCGAGCACCGCGTCCTGGCCCGGCGTGCCGCTGAGCAGCCGCACCTCGTCCCAGGTCGTGGGCAGGTTCCGCAGGAACGGCAGCGCGTTGGGCTCGTCGTCGTACCCCTCGGGCTTGTCCGAGATGTGCTGCCAGCCCGACTCGTAGACGACGCCCATCGCGGCCTGCTGCGCCTTGGACGTGCGGTCGTTGTCGCGGGAGAACACCACGGGCGTGAAGTCCATCGACCCGACGACGCCGCGCGTGAACGGCACGATGAGGCTGCGCTCGGGGCTGATCCCGTTCTCCATGCCGCGCACGGCCTCGTAGCTCATGATGTGCGGCCACGTGCGCTGCAGGCCCGTGGGCAGGGCCGCGCCGTGGAAGTTGATCATCAACTCGTACCTGGCGGTGTCGCGCGCCACGTCGTCGTACCACCGGTGGATCTCCTGCGAGTCGGAGTCCATGAAGTCGACCTTGATGCCGCTCACGCCCCACGACTTCAGGCGCGGCAGCCACTCGTCGCGCTGCTCCTGCGTGCGCAGGTCGCGGCTGTGGAACCAGACGATGACGTCGACGCCGCGGGTGTGCGCGTAGCGGACCGTGCGCGGCACCCAGCTCGCGTCCCAGCCCTCGTCCAGCAGCACGTACTCCCAGCCGTTGCGCGCGGACAGGTCCACGAAGTCGCGCTGGCGCGCCTCGTCACGCGGGCTGCCCGCGTCCGTCAGCCAGCTCCAGCTCGACCGGCCCACCCTGATCCAGTCCGCCTCCGGGTCCAGGGCGGCGGGCGTGGCCAGGTCGTCCACCAGCGTGGAGCCGACGACGCCGGGCAGGTCCCCGACGACCGCGACCCGCCACGGGGTCGACAGGTCGCCCGTCGTGGTCACGGGGCGCCCCTCGAAGAGCTCGACGTCGTAGCGCAGCGAGCCGGGCTCGTGGGCCAGGTGCGTGCCGGAGTAGTCGCCGTGCAGGTCGGCCTCCGTGACCAGCGCGTACGTGTCGCCCTGGCCGAACAGCACCGGGTACCCGACGCTGCCGGAGCCGTTGCCCGCCGCCGCGGTCGTGGTGCTCCACTCGGCCTCGTAGTTGACGGCGTAGGAGCGCTGCATCCACGCCGGCCCGTCCGCGGCCGGCTCCCACGCGCCCGACTCGTCGTCGACCCGGTGCTCGCCCGGTCCGTCGACGAGGTAGCGGTAGGCGACGCCGTCGTCGGCCACCCGGACCGCGATGCGCAGGCGGCCGCCGGCCGCGCCGTCGAACGTGAACACCGACTCGCGGTGCGTATAGGCCCGGCGCTCACGCTTGCCCGTGGACATGGCGTAGGCGTCGCGGACCGTGCGGTCGCTGCGGCCGGCGAAGGTGAGGCCGGTGGTCAGGTCGCCGTCGCTGCCCCGCAGCCCGAGGCGCGTGGCCGAGAGCACCGTGCCGCCGTCGGACCGCACGTCGAGCGCGACCTGACCGGCCTCGTCCAGGCGCAGCAGCCCGTCCAGGTGCGAGCCGCGCGGGCCGTCCACGCGCCATTCCGACGCCGCCGCACCTGACCCGCCCGGTCCGCCACCCGGCCCGGTGCCCGCCGGGGCCGCGCTGGCGGTGCCCGCGACCACCAGCCCGCTCGCGACGAGCGCGAGGACTGACACCGCTGTCACCAGATGAAGGGCAGGACGGAACGCTGGTACGAGCTGCACGAGGTCTCCCTTGACGTCGAGTGCGCTGCTTCGGATGCGGTTGTGTGGTGGTGCGGCTGCGTCGTGCTGCGGCTTCGGAGCACGGCGGCCGGTGCGCCGCCCAGCAGGCTAGGCGGCGCACCGGACCAGGTCAACAGGCGTTCCCGCCCCTGGTGGGTGGGCCTGACGGCGAACCGACCGGCGAACCTACCGGCGGCCTACCGCCGGATCTGCCAGTGCCCCGGCCGCAGATCGAGGCGGCGCAGGAGCTGGGCGTTGAGCGCGACCACCACGGTCGAGAGCGACATGAGCACCGCCCCCGCGGACATCGGCATCACGAAGCCGACCGGCGCCAGCACCCCGGCGGCCAGCGGCACCGAGATGAGGTTGTACCCGGCGGCCCACCACAGGTTCTGCTTCATCTTGCGGTAGCTCGCCCGCGACAGATCGATCACCGAGAGCACGGACCGCGGGTCGTCGCTGGCGAGGATCACGCCCGCCGAGGCGATGGCGACGTCGGTGCCGGCGCCGATCGCGATGCCGACGTCGGCCTCGGCGAGCGCGGGGGCGTCGTTGACGCCGTCGCCGACCATCGCGACCTTGCGCCCCTCGGCCTGGAGCTCCGCGACCTTGGCCGACTTGTCCCCCGGCCGGACGCCGGCGAAGTACCGGTCGACGCCGAGCTCGTCGGCGACGGACCGGGCCACGGCCTCGGCGTCGCCCGTGATCATGACGACCTGGACGCCCCGGTCGTGCAGCGCCCGGACGGCCGCCGGGGACTCGCGCCGCACCTCGTCGGCGAGCTTGATCGCGCCGGCCACGACGCCGTCGCGCAGGACGTGCAGGATGATCGCGCCGTCCTGCCGCCAGGCGTCGACGGCGTCCAGCTCGTCCTGGCCGTGCTCCTCCAGCAGGCGCGGGCCGCCGACCCGGATCTCGTGCCCGTCGACGGTCGCCGTGACGCCGACGGCGGGCGACGACTCGAAGCCCGTGGCCCGCGGGACCGTCAGCCCGCGCTCCTGCGCCGCGCGGACGATCGCCCGGGCCAGCGGGTGCTCGCTGTCCTGCTCGGCGGCGGCCGCGAGCGCCAGGAGCATGTCGGTCTGTGTGCCTCCCGCGTCGGTGTCGTCCTGGCCCGGGTCACGGGCGGACCGCACCTCGGCGACGGTGGGCTCGCCCTTGGTGAGGGTGCCGGTCTTGTCGAACAGCACGGTGTCGACGGTGCGCATGCTCTCCAGCGCGAGGCGGTCCTTGACGAGCACGCCGCCGCGGGCGGCCCGCTCGGTGGCGATCGAGACGACGAGCGGGATCGCGAGGCCCAGCGCGTGGGGGCAGGCGATCACGAGGACGGTCACGGTGCGGATCACGGCGTCGTCGGGCAGGCCGAGCAGGGTCCAGACGACGGCGGTGATCGCGGCCGCGCCCAGCGCGAACCAGAACAGCCAGCCCGCGGCGACGTCGGCGAGGCGCTGCGCCCGCGACGACGACGCCTGCGCGTCGGCGACCAGCCGCTGGATACCGGCCAGGGCGGTGTCGTCGCCGGTGGCGGTGACCTCGACGCGCAGGCCGGAGTCGGTGGCGACGGTCCCCGCGGTCACGGGCTCGCCCGGGCCGCGCGGCACGGTGCGCGACTCCCCCGTCACCATGGACTCGTCCATCTCCGCCCGGCCGTCGACGACGCGGCCGTCGGCCGGGACGCTCCCGCCCGGCCGCACCACGACGACGTCGCCGACCACGAGGTCGCCCGGCGCGACCGTGACGACCAGGTCGCCCTCGACCCGCTCGGCCTCGTCGGGCAGCAGGGCCGCGAGGGAGTCCAGGGCCGACGTCGTCTGCGCGAGCGAGCGCATCTCGATCCAGTGGCCCAGCAGCATGATGACGATCAGGAGCGCCAGCTCCCACCAGAAGTCGAGCTGGTGGTCGAGCAGGCCCAGGCTCGCGCCCATCGAGGCGACGAACGCGACGGTGATCGCGAGCCCGATGAGCAACATCATCCCGGGCTTGCGGGACCGCAGCTCGCTGACGGCGCCGGTCAGGAACGGCGAGCCGCCCCACACGTACATGACGGTGCCGAGCACCGGCGGGATCGCCGTGACCCAGGCGGCGTCGGGCAGGTCGTAGCCGAGGATCATCGCGAACATGCCGGAGAACGCGACGACCGGCACGGCGAGCACCAGCATGATCCAGAACAGCCGTCGGAACTGGCCGACATGGTCGCCGTGACCCGCGTGCCCGCCGTGGCCCGCGTGGCCCGCGTGGCTCTCGTGGCCGGTGTGTTCGACGTGCGCGGCGTGCGCGACATCGTGCGACGCGTCGTCGGCGTGGCCCGTGTGGCCGGCGTGGTCTTCGTGCGACGGCGCCGGGTGCGCGTGACCCTGGTGGAGGTCGGGACCGGGCGCAGCGGTGTGTCCGGAGGTGTGCTGGTGTGGCTCGTTCATGGATCGCTCCTGGGTTGAGCAGAGCATGCCCCGTGGGGCGGCAGTACTCCATATATACCCCTAGGGGGTATCAACGTCAACCGGGAACCCAGGTCGTCCGTGACCCACGCGCCCAGGTGGCAGGCATACGAATTCGAGGTGTGTTGCTCCACGTAGACAATGTCCACGCAGAGCAACACACCTCGAATTCGTACAGTTACCCGGGCCCGGATCTCGACCGTCGCACTCCCCGACTCAGTCTCAAGTCGAGGTTGAAGGTTCACCCGGGTCCCGACCTCAGGTCGAGGTTGAGACTCCGTGCAACACCGCAGGTCAGCGCCGCAGGCCAGGGCCCAAGACCGCCTACACGTCCACGTGGGACCCGAGCAGCACCGTCCGGTCGCGGGGCAGGGCGAAGTGCTCGGCGGCGTCGGCGGTGATGTGCGACGTCGCGATGAACAGACGCCTGCGCCAGGCCGCCATGCCGGGCTCGTCGCCGAGCTGCAGCTCGATGCGCGACAGGAAGTAGGTGGCGTTGTCGAGGTCGAGGCGCCCCTCGGTGTCCTCGGGCGCGAGCTGGGCGAGCGCCCACGGCACGTCGGGCCGCTCGTCGTACCCGAAGCGCACGGTCAGGTGCGTGATGCCGTCGTCGCTCTCGCCGAGGTGCTCGATGGTCACGCGGTCCTCGTCGGCGAGCCGGGGCACGATGGCCGTCTCCACGGCCACCACCGCCACCTGCTCGTGGCGCACGTGGTTGTGCTCGACGTTGGCCCGCAGGGCCAGCGGCGCCGTCTGGCTCGCGCGGTTCAGGAAGATCGCGGTGCCGCGGACCACCTGCACCGGCGCTGTCCCGGTGCGCAGCTTCTCCACGAACTCGCGCAGCGGGCCCTCCATGGCCTCGCGCTTGGCCGTGACGATCTCGCGGCCCCGCTGCCACGTCGTCATGACGGTGAAGGCGGTGATGGCGATGAAGAGGGTGAGCCAGGCGCCGTGCACGAGCTTGGTCAGGTTTGCCGCGACGAACAGCAGGTCGACGGTGAGCAGCACGGCGGCCGTCGAGGCGAGCGCCCAGCGCGGCACGTTCCAGGTCTTCCACGCGACGTAGAAGAACAGGACGGTCGTGATCGTGATGGTGCCGGTGACCGCCATGCCGAAGGCGTACGCGAGCGAGGCGGAGTTGCGGAACGCGAAGACGAGCGTGAGCACCGAGACCATGAGCACCCAGTTGATGAACGGCACGTAGATCTGGCCGCGCTCCGACCGCGAGGTGTGCAGGATGCGCAGGCGAGGCAGGTAGCCGAGCTGCGCGGCCTGTGCGGTCACGGAGAACGCGCCGGTGATGACGGCCTGGGACGCGATCACCGTGGCGGCGGTCGCCAGGACCACCATGGGGATCAGGGCCCATTCGGGGGTGAGCAGGAAGAACGGGGCCGACACGTTCGCGCGGTCCTGGAGGATCAGCGCGCCCTGGCCCAGGTAGCTCAGCGCGCAGGCCGGGAGCACCAGGAAGATCCAGCCCACGGAGATCGGCCTGCGGCCGAAGTGCCCCATGTCGGCGTACAGGGCCTCGGCGCCGGTCACGGACAGCACGATCGCGGCCAGCGCGAAGAACGCCAGGTCGAAGTGCCCCGCCAGGAAGCCGATCGCGTACGTGGGCGAGAGCGCGCGCAGGATGCCGGGCTCGTTCGCCACGCCCCAGATGCCGCACGCCCCGATCGCGGTGAACCACGCGATCATCACGGGGCCGAACAGCCGCCCCACGGCCGCCGTGCCGAACTTCTGGGCGGCGAAGAGCAGCACGATGATCACGGCGGTGACCGGGACGATCCAGCCCTCGAACTCGGGGTTGATGATCTTGAGGCCCTCGACCGCGGAGAGCACGGAGATGGCCGGCGTGATCATGCTGTCGCCCAGGAACAGCGCGGCGCCGAACAGCCCGAGCCCCGCGAGCGTCATGGCGGTACGCGTCGACCCGTTCTTCGCCCACCGGCGCAGCAGGGTGATGAGCGCCATGATGCCGCCCTCGCCGTCGTTGTCCACCCGCATCGCCAGCAGCACGTACGTGATGGTGACGATGAGCATCACCGACCAGAAGATCAGCGAGACGACGCCGTAGACGTTCTCCGTGGTGGCCGGCACGGGGTGCGGGTCCTCCGGGTTGAAGACCGTCTGGAGGGTGTAGATCGGGCTGGTCCCGATGTCGCCGAACACGACGCCGAGCGCGCCGACGACGACGGCGAGCCGCAGGACGTCAGCGGGCCGCGACACCAGGCCGGGCGGGCGAAGAGCAGTAGTCACCCGTGGAACCTAAGGCGCATCCGCCGCGCCCGGCGCGGCATTGACGGTTTCTTAACGCCCCGCGCGTCACACCCGGGCGCCGGGCCCGACGTCGGCCCGGGCCCGCGGCGCGGCAGGTCAGTCGAGCGGCGACAGGAGCTCACGGAACTCGCCCGGACTGGTGTGCAGCCCCCAGATGCGCTCGGCGACGGCGTCGTGCCCGCGCTCGGGGTCGTCGCCCTGGATGGCGCCGGGGATCACGAGCTGGACCGCCCGGATGCCCGCGGGCTCCAGCGCCTCGTGCAGCATCTGCACGTAGGCGCTCTCCCCCGCGAACCCGATGGACGTGCCCGCGTACTGCGTGCGCGGGCGGACCGACGTCCCGCCGTTGACGAACACGAGCGTGCCCGCGCCCGCCTCCCGCATGCCGGGCAGCACCGCGTTCACGGCGGCCACCGGCCCGAGCACGGAGAACCGGACGGCCTCCAGGATGTCGGCCGGGGGCGTCTCGGTCACGGGCCGCAGGTAGTGCCGCGCCGGGAGCGGGCTGTACTGGAGCACGGAGACCGGCCCCAGGTCGGCGGCCGCGGCCTCCAGGGCCGCGGTCAGGGCGTCGGCGTCGAGCACGTCGGCCGCGTAGCCCCGCGCGGTGACGCCGTCGTCCGCGAGCTCGGCGGCGAGCGCGTCGACCTTGTCCTGGCTGCGGGAGACCAGCGCGACGGCGAAGCCCTCGCGTCCGAAACGCTGCGCGACGGCGCGGCCGACGCCGGGGCCGGCGCCGATGATGGCGATGGTGGGCATGCGACGAGTCCTCTCGTAGGTGTCACTCGAAGGTGTCACCTCGACGCTACGTCCGCTCCCGGGTCCCCGGCAGGTTCTGCCAGGGACCCCCTCGTCAGCGCTCGTTCAGGATCAGCGCTCGTTCGGGATGAGCCGCCACGCGACGACGGCGGCGATCGCGACCAGCACGGCCGCGACCACGCACGTCGTCTGCAGGGAGGCGACGAACGCCTCGCGCGCCGCGTCCAGGACGGCCGTCTCGACGGCGGCCGCCTGGTCGCCCGCGACGGCGACCGCGGAGGCGAGCGAGTCGCCCGCCTGGGCGGCGGCGTCGGCCGGCAGCCCGGCGGGCAGCGCGACGCGCGCCTGGTAACCCAGGGTGACCAGCGACCCGAGCACGGCGACGCCCAGCGCGACGCCGAGCTCGTAGGCCGTCTCGGAGATCGCCGAGGCCCCGCCCGCCTTGGCCGGCGGGACGGCGGAGACCACGGCGTCCGTCGTCAGGGTCATCGCGAGCCCCACGCCGAGACCGGCAGGGACGAGGGCGAGCCCGAGCCACACGTAGTGCTCGGCGCCCTCCGCGACCGCGATGCCGACCATGCCCAGCGCCGTGACCGCGAGCCCGAGCGCGATCGCGCGCCCCCGGCCGAACTTACGCAGCGACCAGCCGACCACCACGACGACGGCGATGGACGCGACCGTGGCGGGCAGCTCGGCGATGCCGGCGACCAGCGGGGAGAACCCGCGCACGAGCTGCAGGTACTGCGAGAAGAAGAACAGCATGCCGGTCAGCGCGAAGATCGCGATGAGGTTGGCCGCCACCGCGCCGCTGAACGCCGGCACCTTGAACAGGCCGACGTCGAGCAGCGGGCCGCGCCCGTCGGCCGCGAGGCGGTTCTGCCGCCGCACGAACCAGACGCCGGAGGCGACCGCGAGCGCCAGAACGCCGACGGCGAGCGCGTCGACGCCCTCGGACGCGGCGTGCTTGATGGACCAGACCAGCGGCATCACGGCGGCGAACGACAGCAGCACGGAGAGCAGGTCGAGGCGGCCGGGGTGCGGGTCCTTGGCCTCGGGCAGCAGCACCGCGCCGGCCACGACGAGGACCAGCACGACGGGCACGTTGACGAGGAAGACGGAGCCCCACCAGAAGTGCTCCAGCAGCAGGCCGCCGACCAGCGGCCCGACCGCGGCGCCACCGCCGGCCGCCGCGGACCACACCGCGATGGCGCGGCTGCGCTCGGCGGCGTCGGGGAACAGCGTCCGGATGAGGGACAGCGTCGAGGGCATGATCGTGGCGCCCGCGACGCCGAGCAGCAGCCGCGCGGCGATGAGGGTCTCCGCGTCGGGCGCGAACGCCGCCAGCACCGAGGCCGCGCCGAACGCCGTCGCGCCGATGAGCAGCAGCTTCTTGCGCCCGATCCGGTCCGCGAGGGTGCCCATGGTGACCAGGAGCCCGGCGATGGCGAGCGAGTAGATGTCGCCGATCCACAGCACCTGGGTGGCGGTGGGCGCGAGGTCGCGGGTCAGCGACGGGACGGCCAGGTACAGCACGGTGCCGTCGATCGCGAGCAGGCCGACGGCGAGCACGAGGACGGAGAGCGCGGCCCACCGGCGGCGCACGGAGAGAAGGGGAGCAGGTGCGGTCACCCGAGTAACTGTACCGTCTAGCCGGTACAGTTTTCTAGGACCAGGCGTGTGACGCGGCCTATAGTGCGGTGCGACGGGTGCGAGGGGGTGGGCGATGGGCAGGACGGCGGGCAGGAGCCCGGAGCAGACACGGGCGGTGATCCTGGAGGCGGCGAGCCGGCTGGTCCGCGAGCGCGGGGTGTCGGCCAGCCTCGACGACGTCGCGCGCCGGGCGGGCGTGTCCAAGGGCGGCCTGCTGTACCACTTCGCGAACAAGCACGACCTGCACCTCGCCCTGGCGACCGAGTGGCTGGAACGGTTCCGCACGGCGGTGCGCACTGCGATCCCGGCCGACGACGACGCCCCCGGCCGCCTCACCCGCGCCTACGTGCGCGCCTCGATCGACGGCGCGCTGGACGCCGCGGCCTCCCGGGACGCGCTGGTGGTGATCGCGCACCTGTCGAGCGTGGACGCCGTCATCGACCTGGCCCGCGCGGACGCGCGCCGCTGGAACGAGGAGCTGCGGGCGGACGGCCTGCCCGAGGACGTCCTGACGCTCGTGGTCGCGGCGGCGGACGGCGCGAGCGCGCAGCCCGCCTGGGGCGACGAGTCGACGCCGGAGCAACTGGCCCGGCTGCGGGAGCAGCTGCTCGCGCTGACTGTCATCGGCGGCTGACGGCGATCCTGCCAGCGCGGGCCCGGCCGGCGAGAGCCGGCGTCGTCAGCCCGCCGCGCTCCCCCGGTCGAACTGCTCCCGGCTGTCCCGGAGCTGCTGGCCGTGGTCCTGCGCCCAGTCGACGAAGCCGTGGGCGAGGTCCATGAGCTTCCAGCCGAGCGGCGTCAGCTCGTACTCGACGCGCGGCGGCACCTCGGCGTAGGCGGTCCGGGTGACCATGCCGTCGCGCACGAGGCCCCGCAGGGTCTTGCTGAGCATCCGGTGCGAGACCCCGGCGACGACGGCCTGGATCGTGGAGAAGCGCTGCGGACCGTCGGAGAGGGACGCCACGACCAGCAGGGTCCAGCGGTCGGCGACCTGGCCCATGAGGTCCCGGGTCAGCTCGTGCGTCTCGCTGTCGCAGGGCGAGTCCGGGCCCCCGGGCATCTTGGCGGTCAGGCTCTCCAGACGCGCTTCACGCGAGATCGGCGTCATGCCGCATTGCTTCCTCTCGGGTAACCGACGAACTGCAAAGTGCGTATTTGAAAGCTGGATTACCGGCTTCTCCGCACTGTTGTCTCACGTGGACCAACCAGACCGGTACCGCGTTCGTTCCCGCGACCGGGCAGGTCCACCGACAGCATTCCTCGACGCGAAGGACCAGCAATGCTCAAGATCGCCATCATCCTCGGCAGCACCCGCCCCGGCCGGAACGGCGAGGCCGTGGCCAAGTGGGTCTACGAGATCGCCTCGCAGCGCACGGACGCCGAGTTCGAGCTCGTCGACCTGGCGGACTACCCCCTGCCGCACCTCGACGAGCCGATGTCGCCGGCCATGGGGCAGTACGCCCACGACCACACCAAGGAGTGGGCCGCCAAGGTCGCCGAGTTCGACGGCTACGTGTTCGTGACGCCGGAGTACAACCACTCGACGTCGGGCGTGCTGAAGAACGCGCTGGACTTCGTCTACAACGAGTGGAACAACAAGGCCGCGGGCATCGTCTCGTACGGCGGTGTGGGCGGCGCCCGGGCCGCGGAGCACCTGCGCCTCATCCTCGCGGAGCTGCAGGTCGCGACCGTGCGCCAGCAGGTGGCGCTGTCGCTGATGACGGAGTTCGAGAACTACTCGGTCTTCAAGCCGGGCGAGCACCTGACCCCGGCCCTGAACACGCTCCTGGACCAGACGGTCGCGTGGTCGGGCGCCCTGGAGCCCCTGCACGCCTGACCCACCGCACAAACTGCCTCGTTGAGTGCGGGATATTCGCCCTTCTGGCCCGCTCAGAAGGGCGAATATCCCGCACTCAACGAGGGGGTCAGCGGCGGAACGTGCGCAGGCGCAGGCTGTTGCCGACCACGAAGACGCTCGAGAACGCCATCGCGGCACCGGCCAGCATCGGGTTGAGCAGGCCGAGCGCGGCCAGCGGGATCGCGGCGACGTTGTAGCCGAACGCCCAGAACAGGTTGGTCCGGATGGTGCCGAGCGTCCGGCGGGACAGCCGGATCGCGTCGGCGGCCGAGACCAGGTCGCCGCGCACCAGCGTGATGTCCGCGGCCTCGATCGCGGCGTCGGTGCCCGTGCCCATCGCCAGGCCCAGGTCGGCCTGCGCGAGCGCGGGGGCGTCGTTGACGCCGTCCCCGACCATCGCGACGACCCGCCCCTCGGCCTGGAGCCGAGCGACGACGTCGGCCTTGTCCTGGGGCATGACCTCGGCGATCACCTCGGTGATGCCCACCGCGGCGGCGACCTGGGCGGCCACGACGCGGTTGTCGCCGGTGAGCAGCACGGGCGTGAGCCCGAGGGCCACGAGCTGCCCGACGGCGTCGGCGCTGGTCGGCCGGACGGCGTCGGCCACGACCAGGATGCCGCGCGCCTGCCCGTCCCAGCCGACAGCGACCACGGTCCTACCCTCGCCCTCCGCGCGGGCCTTGCCCGCGGCGAGGTCCGCCGGCAGGTGCAGGGACCAGTCGGCGAGCAGGCTCTCCCGCCCGACGACGACGGCGTGCCCGTCGACGACGCCCTGCACGCCCTTGCCCTGGACGCTCTCGAACGACTCCGGGACCGGCAGGTCGCCGACCTCCTGCGTCGCGCCCTTGGCGACGGCCTGGGCCACGGGGTGCTCGGAGGCGTCCTCCAGGGCGCCCGCGAGCCGCAGCAGCTCCTCGCGCGTGGTGCCGTCGGCGGGAACCGCCTCCAGGAGGGTCATCCGGCCGGTCGTGACGGTGCCGGTCTTGTCGAGCACCACGGTGTCCACCTTGCGCGTGGACTCCAGCACCTCCGGCCCCTTGATGAGGATGCCGAGCTGGGCGCCGCGCCCGGTGCCCACCAGCAGCGCCGTCGGCGTGGCCAGGCCGAGCGCGCAGGGGCAGGCGATGATCAGCACCGCGACGGCGGCGGTCAGCCCGGCCGCTGCGGGGAACCCCGCGCCGAGCCAGAAGGCGAGGGTCGCGACCGCGACCGCGATGACCACCGGCACGAAGATCCCGGAGACCCGGTCGGCCAGCCGCTGGATCTCGGCCTTGCCGGACTGCGCGTCCTCGACCAGCCGGGCGATCCGCGCGAGCTGGGTGCCCGAGCCGACCTCCGTGGCGCGGACGACGAGGCGGCCGCCGGAGTTCACCGTCGCGCCGGCCACGGTGTCGCCGACGCCCACCTCGACCGGGACCGACTCCCCCGTGAGCAGCGACGCGTCGATCGCGGAGGAGCCGGCGACGACCACGCCGTCGGTCGCGACCTTCTCCCCCGGCCGCACGACGAACTCGTCGCCCACGCCCAGGCTCTCGACCGGGACCCGCGTCTCGGTGCCGTCCCGCAGCAGCGCGACGTCCTTGGCGCCGAGCTCCAGCAGCGCGCGCAGCGCGGCGCCCGCCCGCCGCTTGGACCGCTTCTCGAAGTACCGCCCGGCCAGCACGAACATCGTGACGCCGGTGGCGACCTCCAGGTAGATGTTGGCGGCGCCGTCCGACGGCGCGACGGTCAGCTCGAACCCGTGCGTCATCCCCGGCTCACCCGCCGTGCCGAAGAAGAGTGCGTACAGGGACCAGCCGAACCCGGCCAGTACGCCCAGCGAGACGAGCGTGTCCATGGTGGCGGCGCCGTGCCGCAGGTTGGTCCACGCCGCGTGGTGGAACGGCCAGGCCGCCCACAGCGCGACCGGGGCCGCCAGCGCGAGCGACGCCCACTGCCAGTACGTAAACTGCCAGGCCGGGACCATCGCGAGCGCGATCACCGGCACGGAGAGCACGACGGACGTGATCAGCCGGTCGCGCAGCGCGGCCAGCTCGCGGTCGCGCGGGTCGGCCGCGTCGCCGCCGTCGGCGGGCGCCTCCGGCGGCGCGGGCAGCGCCGCGGTGTAGCCGGTCTTCTCGACCTCGGCCACCAGCGCGTCCAGGTCGTACCCGGCGGGCGCGGTGACCTTCGCCTTCTCGGTGGCGTAGTTGACGCTGGCCGTCACGCCCTCCAGGCGGTTCAGCTTCTTCTCGATCCGCATGGCGCACGACGCGCAGGTCATCCCGCCGATCTCCAGGTCGACGGTCGTCACCTGCTCGTCCGCCCGGGCCGTGGTGCCCATCAGCCCCTCCCCTCGGTGTCCACGACGAAGCGCGCGGTGTGCACGTCCCCGTCGACCTTGAAGTCCAGGTACAGCAGGTAGCGGCCCGACGTCGGCGCCTCGGTCATGAACGTGACGTCCGGGCCGGACCGTGTGCCCGGCTCGGGCTCGTCGCCCTCGGGGTGCACGTGCAGGTAGGCCAGGTCGCCGTCGCGCAGCGCGACGAGGTGCCCGTAGGCGCCGAGGTACGGCTCCAGGCCGGTCACCGGTTCGCCGTCGCGCGTGACCGTCGCCGTGAGCGTCGACTCCGCGTCCGTGCTCAGGTCCCCCGTGAGCGTCGCGGTGTAGCCGCCGGTCGTGTCCGACGCCGAGACCGCCGCCGCCGGGCGCGGGTCCACCGGTCCGGCGACCTCGACGGCCCGGCTGAGCGTCACGTTCTCGCCCGACGCCGCGGGCACGAAATCGGTGAACACGCGGTAGGTGCCCGGCTCGGCCCAGGTCCAGGGGATCGACCAGACGCCGTCGGCCGACATCGTGGGGTGCACGTGCCGGAACCGCTCGCCGTCGGACCGCACCACGACCAGGTGCAGCTCCTTGTCGTGCTCGGTCTCGAACGCGGTCACCGCGGCGCCGTCGGCGTCGGTCACCGAGAACGAGAGCGTGCCGCGCTCCCCCACCTCGTCCGGGGCCGTGACCGGGCTCAGGAGCAGGCCGTCCTGCTCCAGCGCCAGGCCGCGGACCGATGCCGGGCCGGGGGCGCCGGAGCCGTGGGCGTCGGCGGCGCCGTCGGCGTCCGCCGCCTCGTCCTGCCCGTGCCCGCCGGCGTCGCCGGGCATCTCGGTGCCGTCCATCTCCATCGCGTCCGGCCCGGACCCGGCCTCGGCCGACGCCGACCAGGCGTCGACCGAGGCCTGCGGCACCACGGCGCCCGCGACGGCGAAGGTCACGGCGAACAGCGCCGCGAGCCCGCCGCCGTACAGCCCGAGCCGCTGGGGCGCGTTCATGAGACCCGCGCCGCCTCGTAACCCGCCTCGTCGACGGCGGCCAGGATCGCGGCCTCGTCCAGCACCGCGGCGCTGCGGACCACGAGCCGGCCGGTCGCCGCGCTCACGTCGACCTGCTCGACGCCGGGCAGGCGGCTCACCTCGCCGCGCACCGACGTCTCACAGTGCCCGCACGTCATCCCGGTCACCTGGTACTCGCTCGTCGCCATCGTCTTGCCTCTCGGATTGGTAGCGTGCTACCCCTAGGGGGTAACCGTATGCGCTTCACCATATACCCCTGCGGGGTATGCCGCGCAACGTCGAGCGCGGGCCCGGTGGCACTCTGAGCGCCGATTCCGCAACCAGACCCGCGCTCATCGACGACGCCCGACTCGGCGCCGGCCCGGCAGCCGAACGTAGGGGCCGTCGGCGGATGAGCCGCCATGAGCCGACGGCGCCTACGTTCGACGGCGCCGGCGTTCGGCAGGGCCCGACGCCGCCTGACCGCTACGGTGCAGGGATGTTCGAACTGCAGATCATCCCGGCCGCGATACTCGTGCTCCTGCTCCTGCTGTTCATCACGGTCAGCGGCAACATGAGCTCCCGGGCGAAGACGACCGAGCGCCTCGAGCGCAAGCTGGACATGGTGATCAAGCACCTCGGCATCGAGGGGCCGGCCGCCGAGGGCATCCCGCCGGAGGCCCTGGCCGAGATCGACCGGTGCATCTGGTCCGACCGGCGGATCGAGGCCATCAAGCTGTACCGGGAGGCCACCGGCCACGGTCTGCTGGAGGCGAAGGAATGGGTCGACCGCCGCGCGGCGTCCTACTGATCCTCCCCGCGACCAGAGCGGCTAAAGCGACCCGACCGCAGCCCCCACCCCCCTGACCTGGCCGTTCACCGCGCGAAAGAACCGTAATTCGGCGACAATTCACCTCCTCCATCGGTAGGGTGACGATCGCCGCGCCTGTGTCTGTGTCCGGGCGGGCTTTCTTTTGTGGAGTGATGATCAGGAGGACGCATGAGCTTTGCCTCACGCGTATTTGAGAACCGTCGGTCGGTCGTGTCGGTGGGTGTGGTGACGTTGTTCAGCGCGGGCCTGCTCGGCTTCGCGCTGCTGTACGACGGCGAGGCGACGGCGGACGTCGACCTGAACGACTCCGGCGTCTGGGTGACGCAGACCGCGCAGGGCCAGCTCGGCCGGTTCAACTACGAGGCCAAGGCCCTGGACGGCGTGCTGCTGGCGAACTCGACGAGCTTCGACGTCGAGCAGGACGCCCAGCGCGTGCTCCTGGACAGCGTGAGCGACTTCTCGGCGAGCCCGGTGAACCCGGCGCAGCTGTCGCTGGACAACACGATGAAGTTCCCCGCGGGCGCGCAGGTCGCCGCGGGCGGCGCCACCACCGCGGTCTACGACGGCGAGACCGGTCGCACGTGGGTCATGCCGTTCGACGCGGCCACCTTCGACGAGAAGGAGAACAAGCCGACGCTCACGGTCGGCACGGGCGGCACGCTCGCGGTGGGCAGGGACGGCACCGTGCACGTGGCCGTGCCGGGCGACGGCAAGCTATACACGGTCCCGACCAGCACGCAGGGCGTCGCCGAGGACGCCGACGAGTCGTCGCTGGCCCTGGCCGCGGACGCCAAGATCCAGGTCACGGCGGTGGGCGACCAGCCCGTAGTGCTGAACCAGTCCACGGGCAGCCTGGTGCTGCCGGGCGGCGACTCCGTCCAGATCGAGGACGGCTCCCAGGGCATGCTGCAGCAGCCCTCCGGCGAGGCGGACGACGTCGCGCTCGCGACCCCCACGGGCCTGGTCACCGTGGCGCTGGGCGGGGGCGACCCGGTCAAGCACAGCTTCGCGGGCGGGACCGGCGGGCAGCCGTCGGCGCCCGTGCAGCTCGGCGGCTGCCTCTACGGCGCCTGGGCGGGCGGCCAGGTCATCCGCGAGTGCGGGGACCGGGAGGACGACGTGAACCAGGTGCTGGAGGGCATCAACCCCGCCGCGAACCTGGTCTACCGGGTCAACCGCAACATCATCGTCCTGAACGACGTCGCGAACGGCTCGCTGTGGATGGCCGCCGACGAGTTCGAGAAGGTGGACGACTGGAAGCAGACGATGCCCGAGGACGCCGAGGGCGAGAAGACCGAGACGGAGGAGGCGACCCCGGAGCAGGTCGACCAGGCCGTGGCCGACCGCAACCGGGCCAACCGCCCGCCCGTGGCGAAGCCCGACACGTTCGGCGTGCGGCCGGGCCGCACGACGGTGCTCAACGTGCTGGGCAACGACTCCGACCTGGACGGCGACGTCATGGTCGCGGCCGTCAAGGGCGAGGTCGAGGGCGACATCAGGGTCGACCGCGTGCTGGGCGGCGCCGCCCTGCAGGCCGACGTGCCCGACGAGGCGACCGGAACCTCCACCTTCACGTACCAGGTGGACGACGGCCGAGGCGGCAGCGACCAGGCGTCCGTGGACGTCGAGGTCGTGCCGCTGGAGGAGAACAACGCCCCCGAGCAGCCGGGCAAGCCGGTGCTCGTGGTGGGCCAGGGCAGCATCGGCACCATCAAGGTGCTGCCGTACTTCAAGGACCCCGACGGCGACGACATGTTCCTGTCCAGCGCCAGCACCGCCGACCCGCTGGACGAGGTGCGGTTCCGCCCGGACGGCACGGTCGAGTTCCGCGACGGCGGCACCGTGACGGGCAACAAGGTCGTCGAGCTCGTGGTGTCCGACGCCCTGGGCATGCCGTACCAGGGCACGCTGATCATCCAGGTGGTCGCGGCCAACGTGCCGCCGGTCGCTGTGCAGGACCACGTGACCGTGCTGGCCGGCGAGCCCGTGACGGTGGACCCGCTGGTCAACGACTTCGACCCCAACGGGGACGACATCCGCCTGACCCGGGTCGACGACAAGCAGGGCGCGGAGATCACGACCAGCTCGACCGCCCAGACGTTCCGGTTCCGCTCGGAGACCCCTGGCTCGTACGACGTGACCTACGAGATCACCGACGGCCCCGAGCCGACCATGGGCCTGGTGCGCGTCGACGTCGTGCCGCCGCCGGACGAGGCGGGTGCGCCCGTCGCGGTCTCCGACCAGGTGCTGCTCCCGGCGGGCGGCACGGCCCTCGTGGACGTGCTCGCCAACGACACCGACCCCGCGGGCGGCGTGCTCGTGGTGCAGGGGGTCAGCGTGCCGTCCGACGCACCCGTGAGCGTCTCGGTGCTCAACCACCAGATCCTCAAGGTCTCCGAGGTCAAGCGCCTGGAGGGGCCGGTCACGATCTCGTACACGGTCGCCAACGGCACGAGCACGGCCAAGGGGCAGGTGCGTGTGGTGCCGATCCCGGCGCCGGCCCAGCTCCGACCGCCGGAGGCGGGCCCGGACGAGGCGACCGTGCACGTGGGCGACGTCGTGACCATCCCGGTGCTGAAGAACGACAACCACCCGGACGGCCTGGAGCTCACCCTCACGGACGAGCTGCAGGAGGCGCCCCCGGCCGAGGCGGGCGAGGCCTTCGTCTCCGAGGACACCGTGCGGTTCCGGGCCGGCCAGGAGGCCGGGACGTACCACGCGGTCTACGAGGTCGCGGACGCCAACGGGCAGAAGGACTCGGCGCAGGTCACGATCAACGTGCTCGACGCGCCGGAGAACTCCGCGCCGCAGCTTCCCGACATCGAGGCACGGGTGCTGGGCAACGGCGTCGTGCGCATCCCGCTGCCGCTCGACGGCACCGACCCCGACGGCGACCACGTCACGCTGAGCGCCATCTCGGCCGCGCCGTCGAAGGGCACGGCGACGATCGTCGACGGGTTCATCGACTACCAGGCGGCCGAAGGGAGCAGCGGGCTGGACACGTTCACCTACCAGGTCACGGACACCCGCGGCGCACCGGCCGAGGGCGTCGTGCGGGTCGGCATCGCGCCGCCCCCGGCGTCGAACCAGGAACCGCAGGCGATCGACGACGTGACGACGGTGCGGCCCGGCCGCACGGTGGCCGTCGCGGCCCTGGAGAACGACTCGGACCCGGACGGCGACCAGATCTCGCTGGTCGCGAAGGGTTTTGAGGGCACGGGCGACCTGAAGCCCAAGGCGGTGGAGGACGACGTCGTGGTCACCGCGCCGGACGACGAGGGCGCCTACTCCTTCTACTACGCCATCCAGGACACGTTCAAGGCGGAGGCCAGCGGCGCCGTCACGGTGAACGTGGACCGGAACGCGCCGCTGCTGCGGCCGATCGCCCACGACGACGTCGTGACGGTCGACGACGTGGAGGGCTCCACCAGCGTCACGGTCGACGTGCTGGCCAACGACGTGGACCCGGACGGCGTGGCCGCCGACCTCGCCGTGTCCGTGGACCCGGACCTGACGGGCGTGACCGTCACCGAGTCGAACGGCATCCGGGTCGAGCTGACCCAGGACGCCCAGGTGATCACCTACACGGTCACCGACATGGACGGCCTGGAGGCCAAGGCGTTCGTCCGCGTGCCGGGCGACCAGGCGCGGCCACACGTCAAGCCCGGCCTGGAGCCGCTGAAGGCGACCAGCGGCGAGCCGCTGACGATCGACCTGGCCGAGTACGTGGTGGTGCGCGACGGCCGCGAGCCGCGGATCACCGAGGAGAAGACCGTCAAGGCGCTGGAGGGCTCGGCCGACGTCGCCGACCACGACACCATCGTCTACACCTCGGAGCTGGACTACGCCGGCGCGGCGTCGGTCAGCTTCGAGGTGACCGACGGCGACGGGCCGGACGACGCCGACGGCCTGTCGGCGGTGCTGACGCTGCCGATCGACGTGACGCCGTCGACGAACATGCCGCCCAAGGTCACGGGCCGGCCCGTGCTCAAGGTCGCGGCGGCCGAGGAGGCCGACGTCGACCTGTCGCGGTACGTCACCGACCCCGACAAGGACCCGCTGACCTTCGACGTCAAGGGCGCCGAGGGCGTCACCACCACGGTGTCGGGCGCGGTCGTGACCGGCGAGGTCGACGCGTCGGTGCCCAAGGGCACCTTCCGCGAGCTGCCGATGACGGTCTCGGACGGCAAGAACCCGGCGGTGAAGACCGTGCTGACCGTCGAGGTGGTGCCGTCGACCCGGCAGCTCGCCAAGACGGCGCAGGACGTGGTGCTGGACGCCCACCAGGGCGAGGCGACGACCATCCCGGTCCTCGCCAACGACACCAACCCGTTCCCCGACAAGCCGCTCAAGGTGGTCGGCGCCCAGCGCGAGACGGGCCAGGGCGACGTCTCGTTCAACGAGTCCGAGGTAGTCGTGACCCCGGGCGCGGACTTCACCGGCGTCATGACGGTGCGCTACCGCGTGCAGGACGCGACCGGGGACCCCGACCGCGAGGTCGACGGCACCGCGAAGCTGACCGTGCTGGGCAAGCCCGAGGCGCCCCGCGCTCCCCGGGTCGAGGAGGTGCGCTCGGAGACCGTGGTGCTGAGCTGGGACCAGCCCAACAACAACGGCTCCGACGTCACCGGCTACACGCTGCGGACACAGAACGGTCAGGAGCACGCGTGCAAGACGACCACCTGCACGTTCGACGGGCTCAAGAACAACGTGAAGTACACGTTCACCGTCACAGCCACGAACGAGGTCGGCGAGTCCGCGCCGTCCCCCGCGTCACGTGCGGTCCGTCCGGACGCGAAGCCGGACCAGCCCGCGCCGCCGACGCTCAAGTTCGGCGACAAGAAGCTGACCGTGTCCTGGAAGAACAAGTCCTACTCGGACCGGTCCCCGATCGAGTGCGTCAACCTGGAAATCAGCCCCGCCCCCAGCGGGGTGACGCAGAAGACCTGCCAGCCGGGCACCAGCACCACGTGGAGCGGCCTGGAGAACGGCACGGCGTACACGGTGCGCGTGCAGGCCAAGAACAAGGCCCCGGACCCGTCCGACTGGTCCGCGCCGTCGGCACCGGAGACGCCGGCCGCTCCC
Source organism: Promicromonospora sukumoe (assembly GCF_014137995.1). NCBI lineage: Bacteria > Bacillati > Actinomycetota > Actinomycetes > Micrococcales > Promicromonosporaceae > Promicromonospora > Promicromonospora sukumoe. The sequence goes on along the minus strand of NZ_JACGWV010000001.1, from coordinate 1,673,363 downwards.
CCGGCCGCACCCGCGGTGCCGACCGCGACCCGGGTGGACACCGCCGTGGGCGGGCAGATCACCGTGAGGTGGACGGCGCCGGCCAACAACGGTGACGCCATCGACAAGTACTGGTTGGGCGTCTACACGGGTGGCGAGCTGGTCAAGGCGATCGACACGATCCGGACGACGGAGGTCGTGCAGGAGCTGTCGACCGACTCGACGTACACGTTCCGGGTCCGGGCGATCAACAAGGCCGGCAAGGGCGACGCGAGCCCCTTCTCGAACGCGGTGGTGCCCTTCGGCGTCCCCGACGTCCCGGGCAAGCCGACCGCGAAGCTCGGCTCCACCACGAGCGGCCAGGCGAACGTGAGCTGGAACCGTGTCACGGAGTTCCGCGGCGCGGGGGCCCACTACGAGGTCACGGCCAACGGGGAGCCCAACCCCCCGAGCGCGGGCAACAACGCCACGTACGTGTACAAGGGCCTGAACAACGGCACGTCGTACACGTTCCAGGTGCGGGCGTGCAACGCCGACGCCTGCTCGAGCTGGTCGTCCGCGTCGAACGCGGTGACCCCGTACGGGCCGCCGCCGGTCCCGAAGATCACCGCGACCGGCGAGGGCGGCAAGGTGACGTTCACCTGGGACGCGCGGACGGAGAACGGCCGCCCCACCACCGCCCGGGTGACGGGTTCGATCACCAGCACGTCCAAGAGCGGCACCCAGTCGGCCACGGCCGGCGCCGGGCAGTCCCGGCAGGCGTGCGTCGAGGTGACCGACTCCACGGGCAAGAAGGCCAGCGCCTGCGACTCGGCGGCGGCCCTGACGCCCAAGGCCTGGGTGACCGTGGGCGGCGGGAGCGGCGACTGCTCGAGCTGCCGCAACTGGGTGCTGAACTGGTCGGGCTTCGACTCGGGCAACCACGAGGCGGCCTGCTGGGCGGGCAACACGCAGAAGTACGACCAGGACAGCCCGACCTACTGGCACGACATCCACCCGCCGCACGCCAACACCTGGAGCGGCAGCACGAAGTACGCGATGAACGGGTCCAGCGGGTCCCGGACGCTCTCGTGCTTCATGAGCTCCAAGTACAACGGGGCGGACGTCGCGTTCATGGTCGACGGCGAGCGGTACCAGGTCTCGACCTGGAACAGCTGACCTGACCCGCGGCGGGGGCGTACGGGCGACCGTGCGCCCCCGCTGTCATACGCCCGGAATCGCTCCGGAATCGTTCCGGAGGCGAATTGCCCTACTTGTCGTTACGCTGCCGCCGACGCCAGGTTCGACCATTTGGTCCGCTCTGCCCTGAGTCGCGCCGACGACCTGGACCTCGAACGCAAAGGACCGCAATGTTCGCCCAGGCCCTCACCACCAGCCTGATCGACGGCAGCCGCACCGTCGACAGCCACACCGTCGACAGCGACCACGGGACGTCGATCTGCCGGAGCTGGGCGAACCATCCGGGGGCCAGGACCACGGACACGGACCACGGCGGGTACTCCGCCGTCGTCGACCACGCGCCGCTCCCGCCGGCGCGCGACACGGCCACGCTCAGCGTGCTCCGGGGAGCGGCCGTCGACGTCGGCTGCGGGTGGGCCTTCTTCGACGGCCTGGCGCCGGCGGCCGGCTTCGTGCGCGCCGGCCTGCTGTCCAACCTGAGCCCCTCCTGGGACCTGTTCGAGGCCGCCGAGGTGCGCTCCTGGTGCACCGAGCACTGCTGCGACGAGGCCGCGCTGGTGCTCGGCCGCCAGGTCCACGACCAGGACGAGATCGACGGGTTCTTCACGCAGTTCGCGACCTCGCTCGCCGCGTAGCGCGGCGCGCCCGGCGCCCCGCGCGCTTGCGGACGGCGACGCACCCGGACGACGACGCACCCGGACGACGACGCACGCGGGCCGGCCTGGTACGACCCCAGTCGTACCAGGCCGGCCCGGTGCTGCCGGACGGCGGCGGTCAGTGCGTGCGCGGCACCTCCCCGCCCGGCGTGCGGCCGACGGCCGTCGCCAGTGCCTCGCCCAGCTGACGCCGGCGCCGGATGAGCAGCCCGCCCGCGGCGAGCAGCAGCAGGGCGCCGGTCACGAGGGTGGCCACGTCGGCGCCGGTCTGCGCCAGACCACCCCCACCGGTTCCGGTACCGGTCCCAGCACCGGTACCCGTCCCGGGGTCGTTGCCCGAGCCGCCGCCGGCCGTGGGCTCCACCACGAAGGTCGCGACGGCGGAGTCACCTGCCTCGGCGCTCGTGGCGATGCCGGAGTGCGTCCCGGTCCCGAAGTCGGCCGGGACGGTGAAGGTCCACGAGACCGTGCCGTCCTCGTCCGCCGCCGTGCCGGTGAGCACGATCTCCCGCGAGCGGATCACGCCGGTGACCATCTCGCCGGGCTCGAAGCCGGACGCGTAGAACGTCTGGCTGTCCCCCACGGCCACCGACTCGTCCTCGAACCACGCCGTGAGCGTGCGCGCGTCGCCGCCGGTCACCTCGACCGGGACCTCCGCGCCCTCGCTGCCGTCGGACGGCTCGGCGACGATCACGTGGATGCCCGGCTCCGTGTCCTCCGGCACCGTGATGGTGACGGTGAACCCGCAGGTGTCGTCCGGGACCGCGACGACGGGCTCGCCGACCGGCTCCCCCGCGGCGTCGGTCAGCGTGACGGTGACGTCCACCCCGGCCGGGAAGCCGGTACCGGTGACGGTGACCTCGCCGCCCGGCTCGACCGTGCTCGGGTCGACGGTGAGGGTCGGGTCGGTGCACTGCTCACCGGGGTCGACCGGGGCCACGACGAGCGGGGCCTCGGCGGCCTCGCCGCTGGTGACGTCCGTGACGACGACGGTGTAGTCGCCCGGCTCGGCGTCCTCGGGGACCACCAGGTCGGTGGTGAGGGCGCCGTTCTCGTCGGTCTGCACGGTGACCGGTTCGCCGACGGGGTTGCCGTCCGCGTCGGTGAGCTGCACCGTGGCGGTGCTGTCGGGCGTGTAGCCCGCACCGTTCACCGTCACCGTGCCGCCCGGCTCGACCTCGGACGGGTCCACCGTGACCGCCGGGTTGACGGCCGGCGCCTCGTCGGAGACGGCGAGCGCCGCCTCCACGGAGGTGCCGGTGGTGTCGTCCGTGGCGGCGACGGTGTAGTCGCCCGGCTCGGCGTCCTCCGGTACGGCGAGGAGCGTCGAGAAGGCGCCGTTGTCGTCGGTGTCGACCGTGACCGGCTCGCCCACGGGGTTGCCGTCGGCGTCGGTGAGCTGCACCGTGACGGTGCTGTCGGGCGTGAAGCCCGTGCCGGAGACCGCCGTGCTCCCGCCCGGCGCGACCTCGGTCGGCGCGAGGGTGAGCTCCGGGGTGATGGGTGCCGCGACGACGTTCAGGGTCTCCTCGGCGGAGGTGCCCGTGGTGTCGTCCGTGGCGACCACGGTGTAGTCGCCCGGCTCGGCGTCCTCGGGGACCGTCAGGTCGGTCGTGAAGTCACCGTTCTCGTCGGTGTCGACCACGACCGGCTCGCCCACGGGGTTGCCGTCGGCATCGGTGAGCTGCACCGTGACGGTGCTGTCGGGCGTGTATCCCTCGCCCGTCACCGTGGTGGTGTCACCCGGGACGACCTCCGTCGGGTCCACCGTCAGGGTGGGCTCGATCGGCGCCGCGACGACGGTCAGGGTCTCCTCCGCAGAGGTGCCCGTCGTGTCGTCCGTGGCGACCACGGTGTAGTCGCCCGGCTCTGCGTCCTCAGGGACCGTCAGGTCGGCCGTGAAGTCCCCGTTCTCGTCGGTGTCGACCACGACCGGCTCGCCCACGGGGTTCCCGTCGGCGTCCGTGAGCTGGACCGTGACGGTGCTGTCGGGCGTGTATCCCTCGCCCGTCACCGTCGTGGTGTCACCCGGGACGACCTCCGTCGGGTCCACCGTCAGGGTGGGCTCGATCGGTGCCGCGACGATCGTCAGGGCCGCCTCGGCCGGCGTACCGGTCGTGTCGTCCGTGCCGACCACCGTGTACTCGCCCGGCTCGACGGTCTCCGCGATCACCACGTCGGTGGTGAAGGCGCCGTCCTCGTCCGTGCCGAGCGAGACCGGCCCACCGACCGGGTCGCCGTCGGCGTCGACGAGCTGGACCGTGACGGTGCTGTTCGGCGTGTAGCCCGTGCCGGACATGGTGGTGGTGCCGCCCTGCTCGACCTCCGCCGGGTCCAGCGTCAGGGTGGGCTCGATCGGTACGGCGGCGACGGTCAGCGCCGCCTCGGCCGGCGTACCGGTCGTGTCATCCGTGCCGACGACGGTGTAGTCACCCGGCTCCGTGTCCTCGGGGACGGTGAGGTCGGTGGTGAACGCGCCGTCCTCGTCGGTGTCGACCACGACCGGCTCCCCCACGGGGTTGCCGTCGGCGTCCGTGAGCTGGACCGTGACGGTCGAGTCGGGCGTGTAGCCCTCACCCGTCACCGTGGTGGTACCGCCCGGCACGGCCTCCGTCGGGTCCACCGTCAGGGTGGGCTCGATGGGTGCCGCGACGATCGTCAGCGCCGCCTCGGCGGGCGTGCCCGTGGTGTCGTCCGTGCCGACGACGGTGTAGTCACCCGGCTCGGCGTCCTCCGGAACCGTCAGGTCGGTGGTGAACGCGCCGTCCTCGTCCGTGTCGACCACGACCGGCTCGCCCACGGGGTTCCCGTCGACGTCCGTGAGCTGCACGGTGACGGTCGAGTCGGGCGTGTAGCCCTCACCGGTCACCGTCGTCGTGTCGCCCGGCACGGCCTCGGCCGGGTCGACCGTCAACGTCGGGTCGATCTCCGCGGCGGGGATGACCGTCAGGGCGGCCTCGGCGGGCGTGCCCGTGCTGTCGTCCGTGCCGACCACGGTGTAGTCACCCGGCTCCGCGTCGTCCGGGACCGTCAGCGGCGTCTCGAACGCGCCGTTCTCGTCGGTGTCCACCACGACCGGCTCCCCCACGGGATCGCCGTCGGCGTCGGTGAGCTGGACCGTCACGGTCGAGTCAGGGGTGTAGCCCTCACCCGTCACCGTCGTCGTCCCGCCCGGGCCGACCTCGCCCGGGTCCACCGCGAGCGTGGGCTCGATCGCCAGCTCGCAGGCGTCGATCCGCGCACCGGAGTTGCCGAGCCCGACCCGGCCGGCGTCGGCCGACTCGACCAGGCCCAGGCTGAGCGCGGAGACCTCGACGTCGGCGAGCAGCTCCTCGCCGTCCGCCGTCGTGCAGGTCTCCGTCACCTGGCGGTTGATCTGCAGGGAGACGACCTGGACCAGCACCTCGAACACGGGCGACAGGGCCTCGCCGAGAGTGTCGGAGATCCCCTCCGTCAGCGGGTCGATCAGCTCCTCGAAGATCTGGTCGCCCGCGTCGCTGATGAGCAGGTCGTAGACCGCCCCGAAGATCGGCGCCGCCGTGTTGCCCAGGCCGTTGATCGTCGTCGTCAGCAGGGCGCCGGTCGCCGCCTGCACGCCGGTGCTCCGGTTGACCGCCTGCGGGAAGTCGCCGTTCACGGCACCGACCAGCGGCACGGACCAGGACACGTCGAGCCTGCCGAGCGCGGACTGGTCGAAGAAGGCGATGTTGACGGTCACGGCGTCCAGGGCCTCTTCGACCGCCCCGGTCATGATCTGCGTGACCTCCTGGAGGATCTCGGCTACGGCGTCGAGGACCTGGGCGGTGGTCTGCTCGTCCAGCACCTCGGTGTTGGGGGCGAGCCCGTTCAGCCCGACGCCGTCGTCCCCGGACCACGGGTCGGTGCCGTCCACCAGGTGCTCCAGGTGGAGCTGCAGCTCGCCGGTGGACAGGTCGATGGTCACGAGCTGGTTCTCGGAGGTGATCGGCTCGCCGACCACGGCCTCGACCAGCGTGTCCTGCAGGTCCGACTGCACGGTGAGCGTCGGCTCCGGGATGCCCGGCACCGCCGCCAGGAGGTCGGTCAGCGCCGAGAGGTCCAGCGTGTCGTTGACCAGCGACTCGATCTCCGTGTCGACCAGTCCGCCGATGTCGGAGACCGCGCCGGCCGCGTCCTCGATGGCGGGCGAGTGGAGCTGGAGGTCCGCGTCGCCCAGCCGGTACTGACCCGGGCCGGTGACCCCGCCGTCGGGGTCGAGGAACACGCCGTCCTCTGCGGTGACCTGCGATGCCGCGGCGCCGAGCTCGACGGTGAGCTCGTCGACGATCTCGTCGGTGAGGCCGTCGGCGCCGGCGAGCCGGGCCAGCGACAGCACGTCGAGGCTCGCGGCTCCGAACTCGTCGTCGGTGCCGTCCAGGGTGACGCCGCCGTCGGCGCCCACCAGGCCGGACACGGCGTCCGCGTCCTGCGGGCCGGACGCCTCGCTCGTGCTCGCGAGCGCGCCCACCTGCCCGAAGTCGAGGATCTGGTCGACGGGGATCTCGAGGTCCCCGATCTGGAGCAGCTGGGACCCGAGGAGGTCGACGTCGATGTTCTCCGTGTTCGGGCCGGGGTTGCTCTCCGAGCCGGCGTCGGAGCTCGCGGCGCCCAGCAGGGCCTCCTCGAGCAGGTCCGAGTCCAGGACCGAGGCCGCGGCCTCGGCCGGCTCGTCCGGGTAGTTGTCCACCGCGACGGCGGGTAGGCCCGCGCTCGTCACGATCAGGGCTGAGGTGACGGCCACGGCGAAGCCTCGGCGCCACGTCGCGCCACCTCGCCTCCGGCCTGTCGGCACATGCTTCGAAACCAAGAGATCGCTCCTCACGCTCGCGCGTCCGGGGACGGCGTCCGGGTGACTGCGGGTCGCGTCGGTGGTGCGCGCCCCGGTCCAGAAGACACACGTTCGCGGTGACTTGCCACGCGCAACGCCAATCGTGCACAGGTGCACTCCGGTGCACTTTCCGTTGCGTCGGTGCAACGAAGGACAATTCGACGCGCTGAAGGCCGGGCAAAGGGGAACGGGGCGCGCAATGCGCCCGGGGCCGCGACAAGGAGCGGGTGAAAAATACCTCGCCTCCGCCGCTCCGGCCAGCGCAGCGGCGGATGCGGGGCCGGAAACCGCCGCGAGAGCAGGTGCCGATATCTCGCACAATTCACCCGGTGCCATATGCTCCACTAGGAGGCTTCAACGGAAAGTCATGGGGTCTTCTGGAAAGGAATTGAACGTGGGTCCAGAAAGCGGACCCCCGGCACCGACGCCGCCGCACGAGTCCTCCGGGTGGGCGTCAGCCGAGGGAAGCAGGGGGCTGGACCGGGCGGTCCATGGTCGCGATCCGGAGCTGCGGGTCATCGCGGCCTTCGCGACCAGCCTGGACCCGAGCACCCTGGTGGTGAGCGGTCCCAGCGGGATCGGCAGGAGCACGACGGTGCTGGCCGCGCTGCGCCGGACCGGCGCGCACCTGTCGGCCGTGCGGGTCGTACGGTCGAGCTCCGCGCGGCCGTACGCGCAGGGCCTGGTGGGCCGGGACCGCCTGGACCTCTCGGACCTGACTGCCCCGGCGGACCCCGGGCCGGGACACGAGCTCGACCCCGCCGGGCTCCTGGAGGCGGTGGACCGCGGCGTCCCGCACGCCGGCGGCGGTCCCCGGGTGCTGTTCGTCGACGACGTCGAGCTGCTCCCGCCGGGCGGCATCGCGTGGCTCGAGCGCCTGGGCGACGCGGCGTACGAGCGCGACTGGCGGGTCGTGCTCGCCGCCCGGCGCGTCGTGCGCGCCCGGCTGCCCGACGACGTCGAGCTCGTCGAGCTGGGCCCCCTCGCCGTCCGGCCGCTGCGGCTGCTGCTGGACGAGCGCCCGGGGCTGCCCGTCGCCAGGGACGTGGCGGACCGGCTGCACCGGTGGAGCGCCGGCAACCCGCGCGTCGCCCTCGAGCTGGCCGACGGCCTCAGCGAGAGCCAGCGGCGCGGCGACGTCGGGTGGGCCGGCCCGCGCACCGTGGGGCTCGCGGCGCGGCGCGCGTACCGGGGCCTCGCGGACGAGGCCGGGGCGGCGGACGCGGCCCGCCACCCGCTGCTGGGCCTGCTGCGCGAGGAGCGGGCGGCGGCCGACGGCGGTGCCGTGGGGCGGGTGTGCGTCGGCGGCACGGTCGCCGAGACGATCCTGGACGGGCTGCACCTCGACGACGTCGCCGCGCTGGCCGACGCCGGCGCGGAACCGCGCGTCGCCGCCCGGGCGGCCGGCGTCACGCTGCTGACCGGGTCGGCCTGGGCCGAGGGCGCCGGCCGGTGGGCGCCGCCGGTGGCCGCAGCACAGTGGACCGACCACCTGTGGTGGCGGGACCCTTCCGGCGTCGGGCGGGCGACCCGGGCCGCCGGGGTGCGGGCCGCCGCCGCGCTGATCGAGCTGGAGCACACCGGCCGGCTCGCCGACCCGGCCGCGCTGCGCGCCGACCTCGGCCGCCTCGGGTCGGGCCCCGACCCGCACTGGCTGGGGCTGTGCCTCCAGGTCAGGGGGCACCTGCTGCTGGGCGACGGGTCGGGGGCGCGCCGGTTCCTGGAGAACCGGGCGGGCCCGGCCGAGGGCCGCACGGTGGCGGAGGTCGTCGCCCGGGACCTGGCGACGGCGCGGGTCGCGATGTTCGACGGCCGGGCGGCGGACGCCCGCGCCCACCTCGCGCACGCGACCGACCTGCGGCCCAGCGCCCAGGAGTGGCTCCCCGTCCAGGGCCTGCGCGCCGTCGCGGCCGCGGTGCTCGACGGCGCGGCGCCCGGGAGCGCGCTGCCCGCGCGGCCGGGGGCGTGGTCCACCCGGGCGCTGGGCGAGTTCGCCGTCGACCTGGGCACCGCGCACCTCGCCGTCGGGCAGGCCGAACGGGCCGCCGAGCTGCTCACCATCGGCCTCGAACGCTGCGCCTGGCCCTACCGCGGCCGGGCGCAGGCCCACGCCGACCTGGTCGAGGCCCACATGCTCCACGAGCCCTTCCGCGGCGCGCTGCCGTACCAGGCCCGGCGGCTGGTCGACCCGCCAGTACCCCCGGACGAGCGCACCGACGCCGACACCGCGGCCGCCCACGCGCGGACCCTGGCCGTGCTCGCCGCGCTCGAGGGCGACGAGACCGGGCGGAGCGGCGTCGAGGGGTGGCTGCCCGCGGAGCCCGCGCCGGTCTCGCCCTGGCAGCGGCTCCGGTCGCTGATCGCCTACGGCCGGCACGAGGTGGCGCACGGGGACCGCGCCTCGGCGGAGCCGGCCCTGCGGGAGGCCCGGACGCTCGCCCACCTCACCGGGGTGCCCGGCTGGGGCGTGGCGGTCGACGCCTGCCTGACCGGCCCGGACACCCGGAACGAGCACGTCTGGGACGAGCTCGACGACGACGAGCGCGAGCTGGTCCGCCTCGCGCTGCGCGGCACCACCAACGCGCAGATCGCCCGGATCGCCTACGTCTCGCTGCGCACCGTCGCCAACCGCTTCCGCCAGATCTACGCGGTGCTGCACGTCCGCGACCGGCGGGACCTGACCGAGCTGGCCAGGTCCCACCCGCCGTCCTGGCTCGCCGAGCGAGCCTGACCGGCTACCCGGCGTCCGCCGCCAGCCGCTGCGCGACGGCCGCCGCCTCGGCGGCCTTGACCTGCGCCTTCTCCGCCCGTCGCGCGGCCTTGGCGGCCCGCTTCGGCGTGCTGCCCTCCGAGCGGCGCTCGAACAGCGTGTAGATCACCGGCACCACGTACAGCGTGAGCAGCGTCGAGGACACGAGCCCGCCGATCACCACGAGCGCCAGCGGCTGCGAGATGAACGCCCCGCCACCCGTCAGGCCGAACGCCATCGGGGTCAGCGCCAGGATCGTCGCCGCCGCCGTCATCACGATCGGCCGCAGACGCTGGCGCGAGCCCTCCCGCACCGCCTCGTCGAGCGGCCGCCCGTCGGCCCGGTACTGGTTGATCAGGTCGATGAGCACGATCGCGTTGGACACCACGATGCCCACCAGCATCAGCACGCCGATCAGCGCGGCGACGTCCAGCGGCGTACCCGTGAGCAGCAGCGCCAGCAGCGCGCCCGTGGCCGCGAACGGCACCGACACCAGCAGGATCAGCGGCTGCCCGATGCTCCGGAACGTCGCCACCATCACCAGGTACACGATCAGGATCGCCGCCAGCAGCGCCAGGCCCAGGTCGGCGAACGCGTCGGCCTGGTCGGCCGCCACACCGCCCACGCTCACCTCGGCGCCGTTCGGCAGGTCCAGGCCGTCGATCTCCGTGGTCAGCGCCGTGGTGAGCGTGCCGAGGTCCTGCCCCGCCGGGGTCACCGCCACGGTCGCGCTGCGCTCGCCGTCCACCCGCGTCACCGACGCCGGGGCCGACACCTCCTCGACCGTCACCAGGTCGCTCAGCGGCACCACGCCCGCCGCCGTCGGCACGTCGATCTTCTCGATCTGCGCCGCCGTGGCCGGCACGTCGCCCGCGACGACGACGTCGAGCGACGACCCGTCCAGGTCCACCGTGCCGATGCTCGCCTCGTTCATCGCGCCGGCCACCAGGCCCGACACGGCCGCCTCGGTCAGCCCGGCCTCGGCCGCGGCGTCCCGGTCCACCGTCACCTGCACGGTCGACTGCTCGGCGGCCAGGTTGTTGGTCACGCTCTCGACGCCGTCCACGCCGGTGACGGCGTCCTCGACGGCGCTCGCGGCGTCGGACAGGTCGGCGGCGTCGGGCGCGGTGACCACCAGGTCCACGGTAGAGCTGGCGAAGCCGGCGTCCCCGGCCGCGACGGTGACATCGCCGTCCAGGGTGGCGGCGTCGAGCGCGTCGCGGACGTCGTCCTGCACGGCCTCGCCGTCGGCGTCCTCGTCCAGCGTCATCGCGAACGACGCACTGCTCCCGCCGCCGCCCATGCCGAAGGCGGCGGCCATGCCGTCGCCTGAGCCGACGGTGGTCTGCACGGTCGCGATGCCGGCGACACCCGCGAGCACCTCCTCGACCTCCTGGGCCGCCTCGTCCTGCTGCTCCAGCGAGGTGCCCGGCTCGAACTCCTGGGTGACCGACAGCGTGTCCTGGCCCGCGGCCCCGATGAAGTTGGTCTCCATGCGCGGCACCAGCGCGAGCGTTCCGGCCAGCAGCGCGACCGCGACCGTCAGCGTGACCGCCGGGTGGCGCAGCGAGGCGGCGAGCGACGGCACGTAGGCGCGCTGCCAGATGCCGCGGCGCTCCTTGAGCTCGGCGGCCTCCCGCATCGCGGCGCCGCCGTCGGCGGAGACCGGCACCTTGATGAACCAGTACGCGAGTACCGGCACGACCACGAGCGCGACGATCAGCGAGGCGCCCATGGCGATCGCCACGGTGACGGCGAACGGCTGGAACAGCTCGCCCGCCATGCCGCCCACCAGAGCGATCGGCGCGAACACCGCGATGGTGCAGACCGTGGAGGCCGTGATGGCGGCGCCCACCTCGCGCACGGCGGTGACGATCGCGTCCACGCGGTCCTCGCCGTAGGACAGGTGCCGCTTGATGTTCTCGATCACGACGATCGAGTCGTCCACGATGCGCCCGATCGAGATGGTCATGGCCGCGAGCGTGAGGATGTTCAGCGTGTAGCCGGTCAGGTTCATCGCCGCGAACGTCACGGCCAGCGACAGCGGGATCGAGATCGCCGAGACCAGCGTGGCCCGCAGCGAGGCCAGGAACACCAGGATCACGAGCACCGCGAACAGCAGGCCGAGGCCACCCTCCGTGGTCAGGCCCTCGATCGACTCCTCGATGAACGGGGCCTGGTCGAACGTGACGGCGGTGTTCACGCCCGCGTCGTCGAGCTCGTCCTCGACGTCGGCCAGCACGTCCTGCACCGCGTGCGACACGTCGACCGTGTTGCCGTCGGGCGTCTTGGTCAGCGCGATCGCGAGGGACGGCTCGCCGTCCAGGCGCGAGAAGGAGGTGGGGTCGACGTCCTGCAGGCTCACCTTCGCGACGTCGCCCAGGTGGACGACGTCGGGGGCGGAGGGGGTCTCGGCGTCGGGGGCGCCTGGGGTGGCGCCGGTTGCGCCTGCTGCGCCCGCTCCCGCTGCACCCGCGGCCCCGGCCGCTCCGGTCGCTCCGGCGGAGGCGCCGGCCGACGGGACGATCGGCAGGTCCTCGAGCTCCTCGACGGTGCTGACGGTGGTGCCCACCTGGACGCTGCTGGTGCGGCCGTCCTCGGTGACCGAGCCGACCGGCATGACCGTGCCGTTGTCCTGCAGCAGCGACGAGAGCTGGGCGGCGGTGAGGCCCGCGGCGGCCAGCTTGTCGTCGTCGGGCTCGATGACGACCTGGCGCTCGGTGGTGCCGGTCACGGTGACGTCGCGGACCTCGGTGATGCCCGACAGCTCGGGCACCAGGACGGAGTCGATCGTCTCGGTCAGCTCGCGCTCCGTGCCGTCGCCGGACACCGCGAGCTGCACCACGGGCAGGTCGTCGAACGAGCCGGCCATGACCTCGGGCTCGACGTCCTGCGGCAGGTCCTGGATGTTGCCCAGCGCGGAGGTCATCTCCTGGCTGGCCTCGTCGATGTCGGTGCCGTACTCGAGCTCGACGGTGGTCATCGAGATGCCCGTGGAGACGGTCGAGGTCACACCGGTCACGCCGTCGACCCCCTCGACGGCGGTCTCGACCGGGCCGGTGACCCGCTCCGAGACCAGCTCCGGCGACGTGCCCGGGTAGGTCGCGGTGACCGCCACCACGGGCACGTTCAGCGACGGTATGAGTTCCTGGCGGAGCTGCCCCATGCTGAAGATGCCGACGACGAAGACGGCTATCGTCGCGAGTGCCACAAGGGCACGGTTCGCGAGCGACATTCGGGCAAGACGAAACACACTGCCTCCAGATCTGGGGTTCACGCCGGGGTCCCACGACTCCGTCGGCGCAGTATTTTGCCTAACGCAAAGGATCGCGCCCGGGTTCCCGGCCCGCAACTCCGGTTCACCCGGGCCGGTACGCCGACTAAAGTCACTGCGTGACCGACCAGACGCGTGCGCAGCTCGCCGCCGAGCTCGCCGACCTGCACCACCGGCTCGGTGAGGCGTTCTTCGCCTCCCGGCTCCGGCCCCTGCTGGAGACGGACCTGACGGTGCAGCAGCTCAGAGCGCTGGCGCTCGTGCAGGTGGACCGCGACTCGACGCCGCAGCGGCTCGCCGAGGCGCTCGGCGTCTCCGCGGCCACGGTCTCCGGCATCCTCGACCGGCTCACGGCCGCCGGGATGGTCGTGCGCACCCCCGACCCCGACGACGGCCGCGTCCGCCGCGTGACCAGCACGGAGAGGGGCAGCGAGGCGATCCGGCGCATCGTCGCGCTGGAGGACGACCTGCCGCCCGACCTGCTCAACCTGCTCGACGTCGACGACCTCCGCGCCCTCACCCAGGGCACGAGAGCCCTCCTGGAGGCGGCCCGCCGCCTAGCCCCCTAACCCCTCGTTGAGTGCTGCGTATTTGTCCTTCCGCGGGCCGTGGAAGGACAAATACCCAGCACTCAACGAGGCGGTTCAGGTGTGGCGGGTGGCGGTTTCCGTGGCCAGACGGCGGAGCAGCGACCGGGCCTCCGGCGGGGCGGTGACCTCGATGTGGTCGGCGAACTGGAGGAGCTGCCGGGCCGCCTGGACCTGCGCGTAGGCGACGGTGATCGGCACCCGGCCGGACGCGTCCGCCGGGCCGACCGTGCGCAGCCGCGAGCCGAGGATGCGGCGCGCCAGGTCCACGCCGTCGGCGTCCAGAAGCGCAGTGACAGTGACCTCGTGCCGCGTCTCCAGCGCCTGGCCCAGCCCGGCGGCGACGTCGGCCAGCGTGGTGCCGGCGCGGAGGCGGCGGGCCTCGTCGAGCAGCGCCCAGCCGTCGAGCCTTGTCAGTGCGAAGAGACGGGGCGCGGCGGCGACGTCGGCGACGAGGTACCAGCGGTCCACCCGGAGCAGCAGCCCGTACGGGTCGACGACCAGGTCCCGCGCCGCGCTCTCCCCGCTGCGGCGATACGTGACACGCAGGCGCCGGGCCTGGCGCAGGTCGCGCGCGAGCGCGGCGACGTCGGGCGGCTCGCCCTCCTCCCGCGGCGCGAACCAGGCGCGGTTCTCGACGGTGACGACGTCCGCGAGGGACAGCGGCGCGACCCCGCGCCTGGGTGCCGGCGACCCGGGCCGCGTCGCGAACTTGCCGACGGCGGCCCGCGCCGCGGTCTCCGCGCCGAGCACCCGGGCCCGCTCCAGGTCGACGCCGACGGCGCGCAGCACGTCGGCCTCCGACGTCGTGAGCCGGCTGAGGTCGACCTGCTGGCCCGGGAGCAGGCTGATGCCGCCGTACCTGCCGCGCTCGGTGAGCACGGGGATGTCGGCGTCGACGAGCTTCTGCACGTCGCGCAGGATCGTGCGGGTGGACACGCCGAACTCGTCCGCGAGCGCCTCCGCGGTGGTGTGCCGGCGGGCCTGGAGGGCACCGAGGATGCCGATGAGGCGCTGCGCCGAGGTCATGGGCTTGCTCCCGTTTCGCTCTCGCCGAGATAAACCTGACAGGTTCTGTTGCATTATGGCGCGAGCGTGGGTGCGTCGCCGAAAGCCGGCGGCGTCTGGAAGGAGCAACCCATGCCCGCACCCAACCTCTTCCTCGTCTACGTGACCGACGTCGAGCGCGCGACCGCGTTCTACGGCGACCTGTTCGAGATCGAGCCCGTCACGGTCACCCCGCGCTACGTGCCGTTCGAGGTCGCGCCCGGCGTGCTGTTCTCGCTGTGGGGCGGCCAGGGCGACGAGGTCGCCGCGGACACCCCGCGCACGTCGGAGGTGGGCCTGATGGTGTCCCGGTCGTCGACCGCCGTCGACGACGTCTACGCGACGTGGGTCGCCAAGGGGGCCACCGTGGTCGAGGAGCCGCACGACGCCGTCTTCGGGCGCACGTTCGTGGTCGCCGACCCGGACGGCAACCTGATCCGCGTCTCACCTGTCGACTGACGGTCGCCGCCTGCCGCGCCGTCGTCGTTGAGTGCTGGATATTCGCCCTTCCGGAGCCCGCGAAAGGGCGAATATCCAGCACTCAACGAAGGCGGCGGGCCCGGGCGACGCGCCGCACGTAATGTGTGTGCCGTGCCGCCGACCACCGCCCCCGAGCCGTTCTCGCCGCAGGCCGCGCCGGAGGCGATCGAGGACCTGCGGGCGCGGCTGCGGGCCACCCGCTGGCCCGACGCGCCCGAGGACGCCGGCTGGTCGCTGGGCACCGATCTCGACTACCTCCGCGAGCTGGTCGCTTATTGGGCGGACGCGTTCGACTGGAGCGCGCAGGAGGCCGCGCTGGCGCGGCTCCCCCGCTTCCGGACGTCGGTCGACGGGCTGGGGATCCACTTCGTGCACGCGCGCGCCGTCGAGCCCGCCGGGCCGGTGCTGCCGCTGGTGCTGAGCCACGGCTGGCCGGACTCGTTCTGGCGGTACTCGAAGGCGGTGCCGCTGCTGACCGATCCGGGGGCGCACGGCGCCGACCCGGCCGACGCGTTCGACGTCGTCGTCCCGGACATGCCGGGCTTCGGGTACTCGGACCGGCCGGCCGGGGCGCCGCTGAGCTCGATCGACGTCGCGGGGCTCTGGGCGGAGCTGATGACGACGCTCGGCTACGAGCGGTTCGGCGCCGCGGGCGGCGACATCGGCAGCCACGTGAGCCGGTACCTGGCACTGGACCACCCCGACCGCGTGGTCGCGGTGCACCGCACGGACGGCGGCCTGCCCGTTTTCGCGGGCGACCCGGCCACCCTCCAGGCCGAGGAGCGCGCGTGGTTCGCCGAGACCGCGACCTGGAGCGCGACCGAGGGCGCGTACGGCGCGCTGCACCGCACCAAGCCGCAGACGGTCGCGGCGGCACTCAACGACTCCCCCGCCGGGCTCGCGGCGTGGATCGTCGAGAAGCTCAGGGCCTGGAGCTTCGGCGACCTGGAGGACGCGTACACGCGCGACGAGATCCTCACGAACATCACGATCTACTGGCTCACGGGCACCATCGGCTCGTCGATGCGGATGTACCACGCCAACGGCGCGATCCCGGCCCGGCAGGTCACGCGGCGGGTCGAGGTGCCGTCCGGGTTCTCGCTGTTCCCCGGCGACATCGTGCGCCCGCCCCGGGCCTGGCTGGAGCGCACGGCCAACACCGTCCACGTGACCGAGCCGGAGCGCGGCGGGCACTTCGCGGCGTTCGAGGAGCCGGAGCTGTACGCACAGGAGCTGCGCGACTTCTTCCGGCCCTACCGCGGCGCCTGACGTCAGGCGGGCACGGCACCGACGGGCTCGTTCCAGTCGATGTGGTGCTCGTAGATCCACCGGCTCGGGTCGTTGCCCGTGCGGGCCATGTGCGCCATGCCGAGCCGCATGACCAGGTCGCGCGGCACCGCCGCCAGGGGGTGGACCGCCTTCCACCCGCCGGTGCGCCGGCCCTGCTCGACGACGCGCTCGACGCGCTCGCGCCGCAGCCCCTCGTAGGCCACGAAGGCCGACTCGACGGTGGGCAGGTCGCGCAGGCACTTCGCCAGCACGACGGCGTCCTCGATCGCCATGGCCGCGCCCTGCCCGATCGAGGGAGCCGTGGCGTGCGCGGCGTCGCCGACGATGATCATGCGGCCCTTGTGCCAGGCCGGGACCGACGGCACGTCGTAGGTGTTCCAGCCCGCGAAGATCCTCTCGGTGGCGCCGATGATGTCGGCGGCGGGCCCCTTGTCGTCGCGGAACAGGTCGACCAGCCGACGCCGCCACTGCTCCGGGGTGATCGCAGCCAGCTCCGCCGGGGTGGGCTCGACCGGGCTCGGCGGGTTCGCCACCCACCACACCTCGCCGTCCGGGTGCGGCGTGTATGCGAAGAAGCAGCGCCGCCCGAAGATCGCGTTCATCATGCCCGGCTCGCTGTCGACCGTGATCCCCGCGGCGTAACCACCGGTGTTCAGCAGCCCGTTGTACCGGGCGCCGGGTGCGTCCGGGGCGATGAGCTCCCGGGTCCGCGACCGCAGCCCGTCGGCGCCGATCAGCAGGTCGCCCTCGGCGGTGGTGCCGTCCGCGAACGAGGCGACCACCCCGGCGTCGGACGGCCAGGTGCCGACCAGGCGCCTGCCGTGCTCGAACCGCACGCCGCGCCGCAGCGCCTCGTCGCGGAGCCTGGAGTACAGGTCGGCGCGTTTGACCGTGCGGCTCGTCAGGCCGTCGCCGGCCGTCTCGACACCCGTGCCGTAGGGCAGCTCGCCGAGCCTGCGGCCCGACCCGCTCGTCATCGTGATCCGCGGCGTGTCGAACCCGAGCCCGCGGACGTCGACGTCGACCGCGCGCAGGGCGTCCAGCGCGTTCACCGCGAGGGTCAGGTAGACGCCCGCGTTCTCCGCCGTCCGGTCGTACGCCTCGTAGACGGTCGCCCTGCTGCCCGCGGCCTCCAGGGCGATCGCGCACGTCATCCCGGCGATTCCGCCGCCGACCACCATCGCTGTGTATGTCATACACATCAGCGTATGGCATACACTCGGGATCGAGCCAGACCCTTTCGACACCGGCACGAGAGCGAGCACCACGACATGAACGCCAAGCCCCCGACCGGGCTCGACCTGCTCTGGGGGGCCGGCACCGGGGCGCCCGGAAGCGCGACGTCCGGCACTGCGACGTCGGCAACCCGGCAGGGCCTGACCCCCGACCGGATCGTCGCGGCGGCCGTCGAGCTCGCCGACGAGGGCGGCCTCGACGCCGTGTCGATGGCGCGGATCGCCGAGCGGCTCGGCTTCACGACCATGTCGCTCTACCGGCACGTGCGCAGCAAGGAGGAGATCCTCCTGCTCATGCTGGACGCCGTCGCGGCGGTGCCCCCGGCGCTCGACGAGCCGCCGGGCGACTGGCGCCTCGGGCTGGAGCGCTGGTGCGCCGCCCAGTGGACCATGCTGCGGGCGCACGCCTGGATCGTGGACGTGCCCATCAGCGGCCCGCCCGTGACGCCCAACCAGCTCACCTGGACCGACCGCGCCCTGGCCGCCCTCGGCGACACCGGGCTCGCCGAGAGCGAGAAGGCGGGCGTCGTCCTGCTGGTCGCCACGTACCTGCACAACAGCGCCCGGCTGAGCGCGGGGCTCGGGGACGCCGCGTCCGGCGAGTCCGTGGCCGCCTACAGCACGCTGCTCGGCCGGCTCGCCGACGCCGAGCGGTTCCCCGCCCTGCGCCGGGCCGTCGACGCGGGCGCCTACGACTACCCCGCCGACGTCCCCGAGGACGACCGGCAGATCGACTACTCGTTCGGCCTCGACCGCATCCTCGACGGCGTGGAGGCGCTGATCAGCCGGCGGGCCCGCTGACGCCTGCCGACATCACCACTCCGCCGACGCACCCCGCGGCGACACCGTCCGGGGCACGCCCCACGGGTTGTCGTCGCGCAGCGGCGCCGGCAGCAGGTCCTGTGGGGCGTCCTGGAACGTCACGCCGCGCAGGAACCGGCCGATCGCGGCCGTCCCCACCGACGTGCCGTCCGTGGTCGTCGCGGGCGACGGCCCGCCGTGCTGCATCGCGGGGGTGACGGCGACACCGGTGGGCCAGCCGCCCAGCAGCACCCGCCCGGCGTACCGGCCCAGCGCGGCCACGAGCGCGCCCTGCTCACCACCGGTCTCCCCAGCGCCCGTCTCCCCCGACCCCAGGTGCAGGGTCAGCGTCAGGTTCCCGGGGAACAGCTCGCCGACGACGGCGGCCAGGTCGGTGCCGGCCGGGTACTCCACGATCACGGAGAACGGCCCGAACACCTCGTCGAGCAGCGCCTCCCCGGCGGAGCGGAGCACGTCCAGCGGCGCCGCGACGAACGTCGGCGTCACCCAGGCCTGCCCGTCGTCGTCGCGCCGGAACCCGCCGGCTCGCACCACGCGCACGCCGCCCACCCCCAGCGCCTCCGAGACCCGCCGCTCGTACCCGTCCGCGATCGACGGGTTGAGCAGCCGGTGCTCCGGCACGTCGGCCGCGGCGGCGACCACGGCGTCGTCGTACGCCGTGCCCTCCGGGACCAGGAGGAAGCCCGGCTTGGTGCAGAGCTGGCCCGCCGAGCCGGAGACGCTCCCGACGAACCCGGCGAGCAGCGCGTCCGCGCGCTCGTCCAGTGCCGCCGCGGAGACCAGCACCGGGTTGACGCTGCCGAGCTCGCCGAAGAACGGGATCGGCTCCGGCCGCGCGGCGGCCCGGGCGGCCAGGAGCTGGCCGACGCGCTGCGACCCGGTGAAGGCCGCCGCCCGCACGGACGGGTGCTCCAGCAGCGCCACGCCGGCGTCCTGGTCCGTGACGAGCTGGAGCGTGTCCTCGGGCAGCCCGGCCTCGACCAGGGCGCCGGCCACGAGCGCCGCCACCCGCTCCGACAGCCACGGGTGCCCCGGGTGCGCCTTGACGATCACCGGGCAGCCCGCCGCGAGCGCCGCCGCGGTATCGCCGCCGGCGACGGAGAACGCGAACGGGAAGTTGCTGGCCGCGAAGTTGAGCACGGGGCCCACGGGCCACAGGGCGCGGCGCAGGTCGGGGCGGGGCCCGAGCACGAACTCGGGGTCGGCCTCGTCGATGCGGACGTCGAGGTAGGCGCCGTCCTCCACGACGTGTGCGAAGAGGCGGAGCTGCACCTGGGTGCGCTTGAGCTCGCCGCGCAGCCGGGCCTCGGCGAGACCGGTCTCGACCTGCGCGGTCGCGACGAGCTCGTCGGCGTGGTCACCGAGGGCCGCGGCGGCGCGGCGCAGGCCCTCGGCGCGGGTCGCGGGCGTGGCCCGGGACAACCCGGCGAACGCCTCGGTGGCCCGGTGGGCCACGTCGTCGACGGTGCGGTCAAGGTCGGACGCCGCGGTGGCGGTCATGGGGCTCCTCATCGAAGGCAAAGGCAGGATCGAAGACAAAAGGCAGGTCAGAACACGAAGCCCGTGGGGAACGGGTCGCTGGGGTCGAGCAGGTAGTTGGCGGTGCCGGTCACCCAGGCCCGCCCGGTGATGGTGGGCAGGACGGCGGGCAGGCCCGCGACCGTCGTCTCCCCCACCAGGCGCCCCACGAACCGGCTGCCGATGAACGACTCGTTGACGAAGTCGGTGTCCAGGGCGAGCTCGCCGCGGGCCCAGAGCTCCGCCATGCGGGCCGACGTGCCGGTGCCGCACGGCGACCGGTCGAACCAGCCCGGGTAGATCGCCATCGCGTGCCGGGACAGCGTGGCGTCGGAGCCGGGGGCGATCAGCTCGACGTGGTGGCAGCCCTCGACGCCGTCGAGCTCGGGATGCACGGGCTTCGCGGTCTCGTTGATCGCGTCCATGATCGCGAGCCCGGCGGCGAGCAGGTCCTGCTGGCGCTCGCGGTCGAACGGCAGCTTGAGGTCGTCGAGGTCGACCAGGGCGTAGAAGTTGCCGCCGAACGCCATCGAGTAGGGCACGGTGCCGTAGCCGGGCACCTCGACCTCCTGGTCGAGGGCCGTGACGAAGCTGGGCACGTTCTCGATGGTCACGGCGTCGGCGTGGCCGTCGCTGACGGCGACCTTCGCGACGACGAGCCCGGCGGGCGTGTCGAGCCGAATCTCGGTGACCGGCTCGACGACGTCCACCATGCCTGTCTCGACGAGCACCGTGGCCACGCCGATGGTGCCGTGGCCGCACATGGGCAGGCAGCCCGACACCTCGATGTAGACGACACCCCAGTCGCAGTCCGGCCGCATGGACGGCTGCAGGATGGCGCCGCTCATCGCACCGTGCCCCCGCGGCTCGTCCATCAGGAAGTGCCGCAGCTCGTCCAGGTGCTCCATGAAGTAGAGCCGCTTGTCGTTCATCGTGGCGCCGGGGATGGGCCCGACGCCGCCGGTGACGACGCGCGTGGGCATGCCCTCGGTGTGCGAGTCGACGGCGGTGATGGTCCTGCTGCTGCGCATGCTTGCTCCTTCTTCGTTGAGTGCTGGACATTTGCGCAGTCGAATCCTCTCGACCGCGCAAATAGCCAGCACTCAGCGGGGGCTGCGGGAGGCGATGTAGCTGAGCGCCGCCTCTGTGTCCTTGCGCACCTGCGCCTCGTGCTCGGCGGACAGCGGGCCGCGCGGCGGGCGGGTGGGGCCGCCGTAGCTCTGGCCGGCCATGTCGATCGAGAGCTTGATGGCCTGCACGAACTCGGTGCGCGAGTCCCAGCGGAACACGGCCACGAGGTGGCGGTACAGCTCGCGCGCCTCGTCGATCTTGCCCTCGGTGACCAGGGTGTAGATCTCGACGGCCTCGCGCGGGAACGCGTTGGGGTAGCCCGCGAACCAGCCGACGGCGCCCGCGACGAGCGACTCGAAGAGCAGGTCGTCGGCGCCCGCGATGACGTCGAGCTCCGGGGCGAGCTCCTTGATCTCCAGCACCCGGCGCACGTCGCCCGAGAACTCCTTGACGGCCACGACGTTCTCGAGCTGGGCCAGCTCGGCCAGGATGCTGGGCGTCAGGTCGACCTTGGTGTCGATCGGGTTGTTGTAGATCATGATCGGCAGGCCGACCTCGTTGACCGCGGCGTAGTGGGCGATCACCTCGGAGCGGTTGGCGCGGTAGATCGTCGGCGGCAGGAGCAGCACGCCGTCGGCGCCGTCCTCGGCGGCGAGCTCGGCCCAGTGCTTGGCCTGGTGCGAGCCGACGCCGTGCACGCCGGCCACGACGAGCCCGCGCCCGCCGACGGCCGCGACGGCGGTCTGGATCACCTTGCGGCGCTCGTCGTCGGTCAGGGAGGAGTACTCGCCGAGCGACCCGTTCGGGCCGACGCCGCGGCAGCCGTTGTCGATGAGGAACTCGCAGTGCGCGGCGAACTTCTCGTAGTCGACGGCCAGCCCGGCGGGCGCGGACTCGTCGGGCGTGAAGGCGAGCGTGGTGGCGACGATGACGCCGCCGAGGTCGAATCGCTGGTTCATGTCAGGTCTCCTGTGGTTGCGATGCTATGCGGGAAGGTGAGGTCGGTGGGGCGGCGAGGTCGCCGAGCCGGACGGGCACGACGATCGGACGGCGGTCGGCGGCTGTCCCGTCGTCGTCCAGCAGCTCCTGGAGCGTGCGGCCGCACATGCGTGCCTGGCACGGGCCGAGGCCGGCGCGGCTGGTGAGCTTCACGGAACGGGTCTCGCGCGAGGCGGTGAGGTCGACGACCTCGCGGATGCGGCCGTAGGTGGTCTCCTCGCAGCGGCAGACGACGGTGTCGTCGCGCAGCCAGCGCACCCAGCCGCCGCGGATGCCGTGGGCGGCCTCGATCCGGGCGGCGAAGCCGCGGGCACGGTCCCGGGCGCGGCTCACGCGGCGGGCGGCCCCGGACCGGAGGTCTCCCCCGGCCGCGGCCGTGCCCGCGACGGCGCCCTCGGCCAGGGCCGCGTCGGCCCCGCCGATGCCGGTGATCTCGCCCGCGGCCCACACCCCCGGCACGGACGTGGCCTGCGCGTCGTCGACGACGACGAACCGGCTCGGTGCCAACGCGCACCCGGCGGCGATCGCCAGCTCCAGGCGCGGCGTGAAGCCGTGGCTCACGGCGACGGCGTCGGCCTCGACCTGGCGCTCGGTGCCCGCGATCGGCGCCCAGCGCGCGTCGAGCCGCGCGACCGTGACTGCCTCGACCTGGCCGTCGCCGTGCGCGGCGACCACGGCCTCGCCGGGGCGCCAGGGGACGCGGTGCCGCACGAGCTCGCCGACGTACCCGGCCAGCTCGCCGGACTTGCCCGCGGCGCCGGCCAGCTCCCAGGGCCGGTCCAGCCAGCCGCGCGCGAGGGGGCCGAGCCGGCTCGCCTCGTGCACGCCGACGACGTCGGCGCCGGTGCGCAGCAGCGACGACGCGACGGGCAGCAGGAAGGGTCCGGCCCCGGCGACGACGACGCGGCGCCCGACGGCGACCCGCTCCCCCTTCGCCAGCGCCTGTGCGGCCCCCGCGGAGTAGACCCCGGGGAGCTGCCAGCCGGGGAACGGGAGGGTCCGGTCGTGGGCGCCGGTAGCGAGCACGAGGGCGTCGGGCTCGAACGTGCGGGCCTCGCGCCCGGCGGCGTCGGGCTCCCCGACGAGCACGTTCAGGCGGACGCCGTCGTCGAGCCGCTCCAGCGACCACACCTGGGCGTTCGGGAGCACCGTGACAGCCGGGTGTTCCCGCAGGGCGTCGGCCAGCGCGCGGTACGTGCCCCACTTGTGGTGCAGCAGGTGCTCGCGCCCGGCGGGCCGAACCTCGGGGAGGTGTCGCCAGTACTGGCCGCCGAGCACGTCGGCGGCGTCGAGCAGCGTGACGCGCGCCCCGGCGTCGGCGGCGGAGCGCGCGGCGGCCAGGCCCGCAGGGCCGGCGCCCACGACGACGACATGCCTGGTGTTCGCCCCGGTCATCGGGTCACCTCCGGTTCGCCGTGCCCGTCACGGCCCGCGGCGGGCGCGACGGTCCCGCCGGATTCGCCCGCACGCTCGCCGACGGCGACGGGCCCGCCCTGCCGCACCACGACGTCGCCGTCCTGCGCGCGGCGCAGGCAGGCCCGCACGTCGCGCAGGCCGTTGACCTCGACCACGCAGTCGAAGCACACGCCGATGCCGCAGAACACTCCGCGCGGGGCGCCGTCCTGGTGCGTGGTGCGCCACTGGCGCCGGCCGGCGCCCAGCAGGACGCCCGCGATGGTCTGCCCGGCGGTGCCGGTGACGGCCTCGCCGTCGACCCAGATCGTCAGGGGCCGGTCGGGGCCCGGCCGCACCGGGTCGGCGCCGGCCGGGATGCGGCGAGACGTCATGATCGTGCTCCCTCGGGATCGCTCTCCGACGTGTCAGACCCCCAGGTCCCCCGGGGGACCTGTACGTCTGACACGTGGGGGGTGGGGCGCAGGGTCTGGAGCGTGGGGCGGTCCGCGGCGTACGGGGACGGGTCGACGGCGGGTTCCGTCCCCAGCAGCGCAGCCGCGATCAGGTCGCCCGTCGCCGGGGCCAGGCCGACGCCGGCACCCTCGTGACCGGTCGCGAACCACAGCCCGGGCAGGGCCGGGTCGGCGCCGATCACGGGCAGGTGGTCGGGCATGTAGGGCCGGAAGCCCAGGTAGGAGCGCATCACGTTGGTCTCGGCGAGGAACGGGAACACCGCGACGGCGCGGCGCGCCATCTGCGCGAGCACCTCGGCGCGGAACCGCTCGTCGAAGCCGACCTGCTCGCGGCTCGACCCGATCAGCACCGTCCCGCCGCGCGTCGACTCGATGACGGCGGACGTCTGCAGCTCGGCGCCCGCGGACTGGGTGGCGGCGAAGTAGTCGCCGTCGTACACCTTGTGGTGGATGCGCTGCGGCATGGGCGTGGTCACGAGGACGACGCCGCGGCGCGGCCGCACCGGGACCCACGAGCCGAGCCGTTCGGCGACGTCCGCCGACCAAGGCCCGGCCGCGACCAGCACGGCACCGGCGGCGACGTCGCCCCGCGTCGTCGTGACGCCGGCCAGCCGGCCGTCCGCGCCGAGCAGGGGCCCGGTCACCTCGACGCCCGTGCGGACGACGGCGCCGGCGCGGCGCGCGGAGGCGAGCAGCGCCTCGGCGGCGGCGACCGGCTGCACCTGGGCGTCCTGCGGGTAGTGGACCCCGCCCAGCACGCCGGGCGCGAGATCCGACTCCAGGGCGCGCGCCTGGTCGGCGGTCACCTCGACCGCCTCGACGCCGGCCTCGCGCTGGCCCGCGGCGAAGTCGCGCAGCCCGGCCAGGCCGTCGTCCGACGACACCACGACCAGGCCGCCCTTGGCATCGTGCTCGATCGACGGGAACCGGGGGCCGAGCTCGTCGGCCAGCTCCTGGGCGAGCGCCGTCCAGCGGCGCAGCGACTCCTGGGCGAGCACCAGCTCCGGCCCGGGACCCTTGTCCGAGACCAGCAGGTTGCCCTCGCCGTGGGCGCTCGTCCCGGCGACCGCGGCCCCGCGGTCGAGCACCACCACCGAGGCGCCCGCGAGCGCCAGGGAGCGCGCGCACGCGGCGCCCACGATCCCGGCGCCCACGATCACGACGTCCGTCGCCACGTCCACCCCCTCCATCGCTGCGTAGTCCTGTGTCTGCCTAGTCCTGTGTCTGTCTCACTGCCTGCCCCGGGCGCGCGGCCAGGAAACCCCGAGCGGTCCCGCTCAGTCCTCCGGCTTCCCCGCCCACGTGCCCAGCGAGTGCCCGATGTGCCGTTCCATCAGCGCCTTGGCGCCGGGGCCGTCGCCGGCCGCGAGCAGGTCGAGCAGCTCGTGGTGCTCCTGGGCGGAGGCGGCCAGCGTGCCTGCGGCGACCATCGTCGAGAGCCCGAGCAGCCGCGCGCGGTCGCGCAGGTCGGCCACGATCTCGCCGGCCACCGGGTTGCCGAGCAGGCCCATGAGCCGCAGGTGGAACGCCTGGTCCGCCTGGAGGTACGCGACCAGGTCCCCGGTGCGCGCGCCCTCGACGATCTCGTCGGCGAGCGCCCGGAACTCCCCGAGCTGCCCCACGGGGAACGACTTGGCGAGCCGTTCCATCCAGACGGGCTCGATCACGAGCCGGACGGCGGCGACGTGCCGCAGCGTCTGGTCGCTCACGCGCGTGACGCGGAAGCCCTTGTTGCGCACGGCCTCCAGGAACCCGCGCCGCTCCAGGTCGAGCACGGCCTCGCGCACGGGGGTCGCGGACACGTCGAAGCGCGCGGCGAGCGTGGGCACGGAGACCAGCTCGCCGGGCTCCAGCTCGCCGGCGACGATCGCGGCCACCAGCGCGCGGTGGACCTGCTCGCGCAGGCTCGCGACGGGTGCCAGACGGCGGACCGACGGGGTCGGTGAAACTGAGCTCATGATGCTCTCCAGGGGTGCCAGGCTTCGACAGTAGAATATTACACACGACAGGAAACCCGTCGTCAATGCCGCCAGAGGGTACCTGAGCGAGGGCTCGATCGCCGGGCTTTCGCCCGTCAGAACTGGCGTCATCCCGCCGAAACGCGACGTTTACAATCACCCCATCGACACCGCTGTACTGTCTCAGTAACATATCACGCATCACATATCGAAGGCTGGCCGCGTCGACGACGACCGTGGCCGCGCCGGGGCCGTACCTGTAGACCACCCGACGCACCCGCGTCACTGATCGAAGGGCCACATCGTGAAGCTCCATCGGATTACGACAGCAGCCGTGGCGGTCGCCGCGACGCTCGCGCTCGCCGCGTGCGGCGGCGGCAGCCAGGACGCCTCCTCCTCGGGCGGCGGCGGGTTCGAGGCCGAGCCGGCCGAGGGCGGCACCGTCCAGGTGCTGCAGAACGCCGACTTCTCCTACCTGGACCCGGCGCGCGGCTGGGACGGCGGCGTGAACAACTTCTACCGCCTCGTCTACCGCCAGCTCACCACGTCGGCGCCGGGCTCGGCGGAGAACCCCACCGAGATCGTCCCCGACCTCGCGGAGAGCCTCGGCGAGGTGTCCGACGACGGCCTGACCTGGACCTACACGCTCAAGGACGGGCTGAAGTTCGACAACGGCGACCCGATCACGTCGGCGGAGGTCAAGTTCGGCATCTCCCGCGCCTGGGACCCGGAGATCGGCATCGGCTCGCCGTACCTCAAGCAGGTCATCGACGCCCCCGAGGACTACGAGGGCCCCTACAAGACCGGTGACCTGCCCACCGTCGAGACGCCGGACGAGAAGACGATCGTCTTCCACCTCAAGGAACCGTTCCCCGAGTTCGACGCCGTGCTCTCCCAGGTGAACGCCACCCCGTTCCCCGAGGGCAGCGGCGAGGGCGACGAGTTCATCCACGAGATCATCGCCTCGGGCCCGTACAAGCTGGCCGAGTACGTGCCGGGCAGCACCATCAAGCTCGAGCGCAACGAGAACTGGGACGCCGCGACCGACGAGGTGCGCGCCGCCAAGCCGGACGGCTGGGAGTTCACGATCGGCCTCGACCCGGCCACCATCGACGAGCGCCTCATCGCCGGGCAGGGGGCCGACGTCAACGCGATCTCCGGCACCGTCCAGCCGGCCACGCTCCCCCGCCTCCAGACGCCGCAGCTCCAGGACCGCACCCTGCAGCTCCCGGGCATCTGCACCACGTACATGGGCCTGAACACCACCAAGGAGCCGCTCGACGACGTCCGCGTGCGCCAGGCCATCAGCTACGCCATCGACCGCAACGCCATCGTCAACGCGAGCGGCGGCACGCAGCTCGGTGAGCCCTCCACGACGATCCTCCCGAGCAGCGTCGCCGGCCACAAGGACTTCGACCTGTACCCGTCCGCGGACGGCACCGGCGACGTCGAGGCCGCGCAGGCACTGCTCGACGAGGCCGGCCTGTCGGACGGCTTCACCCTGACCCTCGACATCCGCGCCCAGGAGTCCATGCAGGCCCAGGGCGAGGCGGTCCAGCAGGCGCTGGAGCGCATCGGCATCACCGTCGAGCTCAACCTGATCGACACCGCCACGTACTACGAGACCATCGGCACCCCGTCGCAGCAGCACGACGCCGCCATCACCGGCTGGTGCCCGGACTGGGCCTCGTCGGCCGCCACGTTCATCCCGCCGCTGTTCGACGGCCGCAACATCTACGAGAAGGGCAACTCGAACCTCGCGCAGCTGAACGACGAGGACGTCAACACCCGGATCGACGAGATCAAGGCGATGACGGACATCGACGCCGCCAACGTGCAGTGGGGCGACCTCGACGAGGAGATCGTCGGGCTGGCCCCGGTCGTGCCGCTGATGGTCGCCAAGACGGTGTCGCTGCCCGGCGAGAACGTCACCGGCCTCTACTCGTCGGCGAACGCCGCGACCGGCGGCATCGACTACGTCGGCGTCGGTCTCAAGGACCCCGAGAAGGGCTGACCCATGACGTCCTTCCCGACCGATCTCACGACGGCCAAGCCCGTCGAGGCCGGGACCGACGACACCCCCGAGGCGCCGGCGGCACCAGCCGCCGGCGCCGTCCGGGCGGGTGCCGGCGGTACCTGGCAGGCCCTGCGCCGCGACGTCGGCGCGATGCTCGGCCTCGGCTACATCGTGCTCGTCACGCTCGTCGCGGTGCTCGCGCCCGTGCTCACCTCGATCAGCGGCTGGACGCCGTACGAGTTCGACCAGAGCGCCATCGACCCCAACCTCGGCGGCATGCCGATCGGCCCCTGGGGCGGCGTCAGCGCCGAGCACTGGTTCGGCGTCGAGCCCGGCAGCGGGCGCGACATCTTCGCCCGCATCGTCTACGGCGCGCGGGTGTCCATGAGCATCGCGCTGTCCGCCACCGCGCTGACCACCGTGCTGGGCGTCTCGCTCGGCCTGGTCGCCGGGTACTTCGGCGGCCGCGTCGACCTGGTGATCTCGCGCGTCATGGACTTCCTCATGGCCTTCCCCGCGCTGATCTTCATGATCGCCGTGCTGTCCGCCCTGCCGGCGAGCAACCGCTCCGCGCTGCTGGTCGTGGTGATCTCCGTGTTCGGCTGGCCGTACCTGGCGCGCATCGTGCGCGGGCAGACCATGTCGCTCGCGCAGCGGGAGTTCGTCGAGGCGGCCCGCGCCGCCGGGGCGAGCGGCACGCGCATCGTGTTCCGCGAGATCCTGCCCAACCTGCGCTCCACGATCATCGTGATGGCGACGCTGGCCGTGCCCGGCTACATCGGCACCGAGGCCGGCCTGTCCTTCCTCGGCGTCGGCGTCGTACCGCCCGCGCCGAGCTGGGGCCAGATGATCGCCGCGTCCGTGAAGTGGTACGCCGTCGACCCCGCGTACTTCGTCTTCCCCGGCGCGTGCCTGTTCCTGCTCGTGCTCTCGTTCACCGTGCTCGGCGACCGCCTGCGCGCCGTCGTCGACGCCCAGGAGGGCCGCTGATGCCTAGGTTCCTGCTGACCCGGGTCACCTCCGGCCTCGGCGTGCTGCTGCTGGTGTGCCTGTTCACCTTCGTGGTGTTCTTCGCGCTCTCGCCCGACCCCGCCGTGCAGATCTGCGGCAAGAACTGCACGCCCGAGGTGATCGACCAGATCCGCGGCAACCTCGGGCTGGACCAGCCGTTCTGGGCCCAGTTCTTCCATTTCGTCGTCGGCATCTTCGCGGGCCGCACCTACGGCGAGGGCGCCGGAGCCATCGAGTGCGCCGCGCCGTGCCTGGGCTACTCGTTCCAGTCCAGCCAGGCCGTGTGGGACATGATCGTCCAGCGCCTGCCCGTCTCGGCGACCATCGCCGTGGGCGCGGCCGTGCTGTGGCTGCTCGCCGGCCTGGCCGGCGGCCTGCTCAGCGCCGTCAAGGAGGGCACGTTCCTCGACCGGTTCACCACCGGCCTGACGCTGACCAGCATGTCGATCCCCAACTACGTGCTCGCGCTGGTGCTGCAGTACGTGCTGGTGGTCAAGCTGCAGTGGCTGCCCTTCCCGCAGGCCGTCGCGTTCGCCGACGACCCCGGGCAGTGGTTCGCGAACTTCGTCATGCCGTGGATCGTGCTCGCCGTCGGCTACGCGGCCGCCTACACGCGGCTGACCCGCGCCAACGTGCTCGACGTGCTGCGCGAGAACTACGTGCGCACCGCCTACGCCAAGGGCCTGCCCCAGCCGCTGGTCTGGCGGCGGCACGCCCTGCGGCCGGCCCTGACCCCGATCGTGACGATCTTCGGGATGGACTTCGCCGGCCTGCTCGGCGGGGCGCTCATCACCGAGACGGTCTTCGGCATCAACGGCGTCGGCAAGATGGCCGCCGACTCCATCGCCCGCAACGACCAGCCGGTGATCATGGGCGTCACGCTGCTGGCCGGGTTCCTCGTCGTCGTCGGCAACATCGTGGTCGACGTCGTCTACACCGCCATCGACCCGAGAGTGCGGGTGAACGCATGAGCCTGCTGACGGTCCGTGACCTCACGGTCACCTTCCCCACCCCGCGCGGGCCGCTCGACGCCGTCCGCTCGCTCGACCTCGACCTGGAGCCCGGCGGCGCGCTGGGCATCGTGGGCGAGTCCGGCTCCGGCAAGTCCATGACCAGCCTGGCGATCATGGGCCTCCAGCCCCGCGCCGCCAAGCGCACCGGCAGCGTGCGGCTGGGCGGCCAGGAGCTGGTCGGGATGTCCGAGTCCGAGCTGCGCCGCGTACGCGGCGACCGCGTCGCCATGGTCTTCCAGGACCCGCTGTCCTCCCTGAACCCGTACTACACGGTCGGGCTCCAGATCGAGGAGGCGTACCGCGCCCACCGCCCCGGCACCACGCGGCGCGTGGCCCGGCGGGTCGCGATCGAGGCGCTGGAACGGGTGCACATCCGCGACGCCGCCCGGCGCGTGGACCACTACCCGCACCAGTTCTCCGGCGGCATGCGCCAGCGCGTCATGATCGCCATGGCGCTCAGCACCGAGCCCGAGCTGCTGATCGCCGACGAGCCCACCACGGCGCTCGACGTCACCGTGCAGGCGCAGATCCTCGACCTGCTCCAGGAGATCCGCCGGGAGACCGGCACCGGTCTGGTGCTCATCACGCACGACCTGGCCGTGGTCAGCGAGGTCACCGACCACATCGTCGTCATGAAGGACGGCGAGTGCGTCGAGCGCGGCGCCGTCGAGCAGATCTTCACCGACCCCCGGCACGCGTACACGCAGGCGCTGCTGGAGGCCGTGCCGCGCATCGACGACGAGATCGGCGAGCTGCGCGCCGTCGGGCCGGGGGCTGTTGCCGGCGCCGGGCCGGGCGACGTCGTACCCGGCAAGAACGAGAAGGACGGAGGCCCCGCATGAGCACGCCCCTGCTGCGCGCCACGCACCTCGTCAAGGAGTTCCCGGTCATGGGCACGGGCGGCGTGCTGCGCCGTCCGGACACCTTCCGGGCCGTGGACGACGTGAGCTTCGAGATCGACGCGGGCGACACGCTCGCCCTGGTCGGCGAGTCCGGCTCGGGCAAGTCGACGACGGCGCGGCTGGCCGCCCGGCTGCTCGACGTCACCTCCGGCACCGTCGAGCTGGACGGCGAGGACGTCACCGCGCTGAAGCGGTCCGACCTGCGCCGGTTCCGCAGCGACGTGCAGGTCGTCTTCCAGGACCCGTACTCGTCGCTCAACCCGCGGCACACCGTGGAGCGGATCGTCACCGCTCCCCTGCTCTACCAGCAGCGCAGCATCCCGGGCGGGGCGCGCGCGTTCACCCGCGCGCTCATGGAGCGGGTCGGGCTGGACCCGGACCACTCGCAGAAGTACCCCGCGCAGTTCTCCGGCGGCCAGGCGCAGCGCATCGGCATCGCCCGCGCACTCGCCGTCGGGCCGCGCGTCGTGGTGTGCGACGAGGCCGTCTCCGCCCTGGACGTCTCCGTCCAGGCGCAGGTCATCAACCTGCTGCGCGACCTGCAGCGCGAGGAGGGCCTGACCTACCTGTTCATCGCGCACGACCTCGCCGTCGTGCGGCAGATCGCCACGCGCGTCGCCGTCATGACGCAGGGCCGCATCGTCGAGGAGGGCGACCGCGACGCCGTCTTCGACGCGCCGCGGCACGAGTACACGCGCAAGCTGCTCGACGCCGTGCCCCGCATCCGCCCCGAGTGGGAGGCGGCCCGACGGCGCAACGCGGCGCTCACCGCGGAGGGGGCCCGATGAGCGCGGGGAAGGCCGCGCAGCCCTGGACCACGTACCTGCTGCCGGGCATCGGCGTCCGCGAGCGCCGCGTCGCGGTGCCGCTGGACCGTTCAGGCCGGCTGGCGGGCGAGGTGTCGTTGCTGGTCCGAGAGCTGGTGGACCCGACGCGCGGCGACGAGGACCTGCCTCTGCTGGTGTACCTGCAGGGCGGGCCGGGCGGAGCGAACCCCCGTCCGCTGCGCCGGGACGGCTGGCTGGACGTGGCGTTGCGCGACTACCGCGTGGTGTTCGTGGACCAGCGCGGCACGGGCGGCAGCTCGCCGCTGGACGGCGAGGCGCTGGCCGGGCTGAGCGCGGGCGAGGGCGCCGACCTGCTGGCGTGCTACCGGGCCGACTCGATCGTCGCGGACCTGGAGGACGTGCGCCGGGACGTGTACGGCGGGCGGCCGTGGTCGACGCTGGCGCAGAGCTTCGGCGGCTGGATCACGCTGGCGTACCTGTCGGTGGCGCCGCAGGCGCTGCGCGCCTGCTACGTCGCGGGCGGCATCCCGGGCACGCCGCCCGACGCCGCGGAGGTCTACCGCCGCACGTTCGGCCGGGTGGCGGGCAAGACGGCGGAGTTCTACCGGCGCTACCCGGCCGACGTCGAGGCGGTGGCGGCCATCGCGGACCGGCTCGCGGGGGGCGACGTCCTGCTGCCGGACGGCGACCTGCTGACGGTGCGCAGGTTCCAGTCCATGGGCATCGACCTGGGCATGAAGCCGGGGCCGGAGCGGCTGCACTGGTTCGTCGAGAAGGCGTTCGCCACGTCCGGCCGGCTGTCGGCGGGGTTCCTGCAGGAGGCGATGGTCCGCACCGCGCAGGCGGACGGACCCCTGTTCTGGACGCTGCAGGAGTCGATCTACGGGCACGGCGGCAACGGCCCCACGGGCTGGGCGGCGCAGGCCGAGCGCGACCGTCGTCCGGAGTTCGACGCGGACCGGCGTCCGCTGCTGTTCACGGGCGAGATGGCGTTCCCGTGGATGTTCGACGAGATCCGCCTGCTGCGCCCGTTCGCGGGCGCGGTGCACGAGCTGGCGGCGCGCCAGGAGTGGTCGCCGCTGTACGACCTGGACCGCCTGGCCGCCAACGAGGTGCCCCTGGCGGCGATCGTCTACCACGACGACATGTTCGTGGACTCCGGGCTGCAGCTCGACACGCTCTCGCGGGTCGGGTCCTCGCAGGCGTGGGTGACCAACGAGTACGAGCACGACGGGATCGGCGACGCACGCGTGCTGGAGCGCCTGCAAGAGCTGGTCCGCGACCGAGGAGGAGAGATCCGATGAGCACGCACCACACCACCGGCCGGCCCCCGTACGCGGGGACCCGCGCACCACGCCTGGCCGACAGCCCGGCGTTCAACGCCCACATGGAGCGCGGCTGGGGCGCGCCGGACGTCGTCGTCCCCGTGATCCCCGGGGCGCCCGAGGCCGCCGCGGACCACCGCCGTCGGCTCTCGGAGCGGATCGGCGCGCGCGACGCCGTGGTCAGCGCCGGGCGCGCGCCGCTGCGCAACGGCGACGCGATGTTCGGGTTCCGCGCGGACAGCGACTTCGTGTGGCTCACGGGCACGCAGGCCGAGGACGGCGTCTTGGTGCTGCGGGCGAGCGACGGCGGGCACGACGCGACGCTGTACCTGCCGCCGCCCGCCCGGCCGGGCGAGAGCGAGTTCTTCGCGAACGCGGCATACGGCGAGCTGTGGGTCGGGCCGTCCCCGGACCTGGCCGCCTGGGCCGAGGCCTACGGCATCGCGGTCGAGCCGCGGGCCGCGCTCGACGCCGTCCTGGACACGCTGGACGGCGCGCTCGCCTCGCCGTCGGTCGACGACGACCTGGTGCGCCGGTTCGGCCTCAAGCCGTCCGAGGACCTCGCCCGGGCCCTGTCGGACCTGCGGATGATCAAGGACGACTGGGAGATCGGCCAGCTCCGCGAGGCGATCGACCACACCGTGACCGGGTTCGACGCCGTGGCCCGCGAGGTGCCGCGCGCCGTCGGCGGGCTCGGCGAGCGCTGGCTCCAGGGCACGTTCGACCGGCACGCCCGCACGTTCGGCAACGGGCCCGGCTACTCGACGATCGTCGGCTCCGGCCCGCACGCGCCCACCCTGCACTGGGTGCGCTGCGACGGCCCCGTGCTGCCCGACGTGCCGCTGCTGCTCGACATGGGCGTCGAGGCCAACTCGCTGTACACGGCCGACGTGACGCGCACCATCCCGCCGTCGGGCACCTTCAGCCCGATCCAGCGCCAGGTGCACGACCTGGTGGAGAAGTCGCACCGCGCCGGCATGGCGCAGATCCGCCCGGGCGTCGAGTACCTCGACTTCCACTACGCCTCCATGGAGGTCATCGCCCAGGGGCTGCACGACTGGGGGCTGCTGGACGTCTCCGTCGACGAGGCGCTCTCCCCCGGCGGGCAGCAGCACCGGCGCTGGCTGGTCTGCGGCATCGGCCACCACCTCGGGCTGGACGTGCACGACTGCGCCCACTCCGACTACCCCACCTACCAGGCCGCGCCCCTGGTGCCCGGCGTCGTCATGACGGTCGAGCCCGGGCTGTACTTCCACGCCCACGACGAGACCGTGCCGCCCGAGCTGCGCGGCATCGGCGTGCGCCTGGAGGACGACCTGCTGGTCACCGCCGACGGCGCCGAGGTGCTCTCCGACGCCCTGCCGATCGACGCCGCCGGCATCGAGCGGTGGACCAGCGAGCGGATCGGCGATGCCTGAGGCTCTGCTCACCTCGGCGGGGCGGGCGGGGCGGGGCGCGCCCGGGGCGCACGTCGCACCCGGGGCGCGTGTCGCCCCCGGGGCGCGTGTCGCCCCTGGGGCGCGTGTCGCCGAGGCGTTCCCGCTGGCCGACGTCGCGGTGACGGGCGGCGTCTTCACGCGGGCGCGGGACCAGATGCTGCACCTGGCGCGCGTCTACCCGGTCGACCGGCTGCTCGCCGTCTTTCGCGCGAACGCCGGGCTGGACACGCGCGGGGCGCGGCCGCCGGGCGGCTGGGAGGACTTCGGGCACCCCGACGAGGACGCCTGGGGCCCCGACGACTACCCCGGTCGCGAGGCCGCGCCCACCGCCAACCTGCTGCGCGGGCACTACGCGGGACACTTCCTGTCCATGCTGGCGCTCGCGGCGGGCGGGGCGGACGGCGCGGACGGCGCCGTCGTGCGGGACGAGCTGCGGGCCAAGGTCGACGCGATGGTCGAAGGGCTGCGGGAGGTGCAGGAGGCGCTGGCGGCGTCGGGCCGCTACAGCCACCCCGGCTTCCTGGCCGCGTACGGCGAGTGGCAGTTCTCGCGGCTGGAGGGCCTGGCGCCCTACGGCGAGATCTGGGCGCCGTACTACACCTGCCACAAGATCATGGCGGGGCTGCTCGACGCGCACCGGCACACGGGGTCTGGTGTGGCGTTGGAGATCGCCGCCGAGATGGGGCGGTGGGTGCACGGGCGGCTGTCCGTGCTGCCGGCCGAGCAGCGCGCGGCCATGTGGGCCCTGTACATCGCGGGCGAGGCCGGCGGCATGAACGAGGTGCTGTGCGACCTCGCGGTGCTGACCGGGGACGACGTCTTCGTGGAGACGGCGCGGCTGTTCGACCTGGACACCATGCTCGACTTCGCCGCGGCAGGCCGGGACGAGCTGGACGGCATGCACGCCAACCAGCACGCCGCGACGCTGCTCGGCTACCTCGCCCTGGGCGACCTGACCGGCCAGGCCCGGTACACGGACGCCGTCGTCAACCTCTGGGACATGCTCGTGCCCGGCCGCACCTACGCCCACGGCGGCTCTGGCGAGAACGAGCTCTGGGGGCCGGCGGGCGCCGTCGCGGGCGACATCGGCAACCGGAACGCCGAGACGTGCGTGACCTACAACATGCTCAAGATCGCGCGGGCGCTGTTCGAGCGCACCGGCGAGGCGCGGTTCGCCGACTACTACGAGCGGGCCGTGACGAACCAGGTCCTGGGTTCGCGGCGCGACGTCGGCTCGGACGACTCGCCCGAGGTGACGTACATGTTCCCCGTGCACCCGGGGGCGCTGCGCGAGTGGGACAACGTGGGGACGTGCTGCGGGGGCACCGGGCTGGAGAACCACGTGAAGTACCAGGACTCGGTGTACTTCCGGTCGGTTGGTTCGGGCGGCGGTGCTGGTGGCGTCGGTGCGGCGGGGGCGGCGGATGCCGCCGGAGCCGTGGGTGATGGTGCCGTGGGTGCCGGAACCCGGGGTGCCGAAGCTGCGGGCGGCGGCGTCCGCACCGTCTGGGTCAACCTGTACGTGGCCTCGACCGCGGTGTGGGCCGAGGAGGACGTCCGGCTCACGCAGGAGACGGCCTACCCGCTGGAGGGGCGCAGCCGGATTCTGGTCGACGCGAGGGGCGACCTCGACCTGCGCCTGCGGGTCCCGGGCTGGGTCACAGGCTCCCCCGTGTCAGACGTACAGGTCCCTGGAGGGACCTGTACGTCTGACACGGGTGCTCCTCGGTTCCGCGTGCGGGTCGACGGCGAGGCGCAGTCCGTCCGGGCCGACGGCGGGTACGTCTCCCTGCGGCGCGACTGGCGGCCGGGCACCGTCGTCGAGATCGAGATGCCGCTGACCCTGCGCGAGGTCCCGACGCCGGACGACACCTCGGTCGTGTCCCTGGAGCTCGGCCCCACGGTGCTGCTGGCCCGCAGCGCCGCGACGACCTGGCTACCGGTCCAGGCCGCGACCTGGCGGCGGCTCGACGGCACGCTCGACGCCCCGCTCACCCCGGCCGACGACGGCACGTGGCGGCTCGGCGACCTCGTCCTGGAGCCGACGTGGTCCGGGTCCGACGCCAGGTACCACATGTACCTGCGCCGGGCCGATGCCCGGATCGCGTTCGCGGGGACGGACCCCGCGGCCGACTCGGGCGTGCCGAACGCGGCGCGCGCGGACGGGCGGACGTTCCTCGACGTGCTGTGGTCGGACGGCGGGTTCGCCGACCGTGCCGAGTTTCTTGAGGCAGTGCTGCGCGCGACGCACGAGTTCGTGGACCTCGGGCTGCTCAGCGCCGCGGAGGGGCGCGCGGTGCTGGTGGCGGCGGCGCGGTCCGAGGTCGGGCGGAAGGGCGGGGGCTTCGCCGTCGGGCAGGAGGGAGGGCGGTCCGACGTCGGGCAGGAGAGCGGGCGGCACGCCGTCGGGCGGGAAAGCGCGCGGTTCGACGTCGCGCACGAGAGCGGGCGCGAGCCGGAGGCCGCGGCTGCGGAAGCGGCAGCCGCAGAGGAAGCCTCGCTCCTGTCCCGGGCGCCCACCGCCGCGCACGACGGCTCCGCGCCGCGCGTCGAGATCGTCCCCGGCGCGGCGCCCGGCGTCAGCGGCTGGTATCTCCGGCCGGCGGAACTCACCGTGACCGCACGGGCCGACGCCGGCGAGCCAGCCGTCGAGATCCAGGTCGACGACGGCCCGTGGGCGCCCGCAGGGCAGACGCCGCTCGTGCTGGCCGACGGCGTGCACACCGTCACGGCCCGCGCCGTCGACGGCCAGGGGCGGGAGCGCCGCGTCGTCCGCGAGGTGAGCGTCGACACCAAGCCGCCGCGCACCAAGGTCACGACCAAGCGCCTGGGCCCGCGGGGCGTCGAGATCAACCTGACCGCCGCCGACGACGTCTCCGGCGTCGACAGCATTCGGTGGAAGGGGCCGGACACGTTCTGGGCGACGTTCGCCGAGCCATTCAGCCGGGCGCTGTCCGACGTGCCCCAGGTGATCGAGTTCGCCGCGACCGACCGGGCGGGCAACCAGGAGCCGGTCCGCACTCTGGTCCTCCCGCCCGCCGACGCCGACTGACCCACCCCGTGTCAGACGTACAGGTCCCCCGGGGGACCTGTACGTCTGACAACGCCGCCGGGTGCGCCCGAGCGCGGGCCCGGCGGCGCAGGCAAGGTTCGAGTGACGCCCGACCAGCGAACAGGAGTGCACGCATGAAGCACCAGCGAGCCGCCCGACCGTCCCTGGCCCTTCCGATCGCGGCGTTCGCCGCCATGACCCTCGCCCTCGGCGCAGTGCCCGCGAGCGCCTCGGCGGCACCACCTCCGCCGGCGCCACCGTCCGCGCCGCCGTCCGTAGACGCGTGCCGCCTGCCCGCCGCCGTCGGCGGGCTGGGCTCCGGCTTCCCGGTCGACGACCAGGCGCTGCCCGCCGTCGGCACCCTGAAGGCTGCGCTGCTGCTGGTGGACTTCGACGACCACCCGGCGTCCCCGGGCTCCGCACCGGAGGCGGTAGCCAACCTCGCGTCGGGCGCCGAGTACCTGGAGCGGGTCTCGGGCGGGCGGCTGGACGTCACCACGACGGCGTCGGACGGGTGGGTGCGGATGCCCGAGCCGTCGACGTCGTACCCGTTCGAGCGGGGCCTGAGCTACGCGGACCACGTGCGCTACATCGGCGACGCCATCGCGGCGGCGGACGACACGTTCGACTTCTCGGACGTCGACGTCGTCTGGGTGACGGCCACGAAGGAGGCGCCGAACATCACCTACTCGCCGACGACGAACTTCCTGGACGTGACGGCCGACGGCAACCACCTGACGCACGCCGTGACCTTCGGCTACGACCAGTGGCGCTGGGGCGGCCTGGTGCTGGCGCACGAGTCGGGGCACACGCTCGGGCTGCCGGACCTCTACCTGTTCGAGGCGCCGCCGGAGGACCCGGGCAACTATCACGCGGCGGTCGGCGGCTGGGACCTGATGGGCCTCATCTCGGGCGCGGGGCCGGAGTACTTCGCCTGGCACCGGTGGCAGCTCGGCTGGATCGACGACGACCAGGTGGTGTGCGCCGGTCCCCGGAGGACGACGTCGGCGCGGCTGGCGCCGGTGGCACGCTCGGGTGATGCGAGCCCGGGGAAGGACGCGATGGTCGTGTACCCGCTGTCGGCGACGCGTGCCGTCGTCGTCGAGAACCGGCAGCCGGTCGGCTACGACGAGGGCATCGGCGCCCGCGGCGCCCTCGTGTACACGGTCGACGCGTCCGTGCGGTCGGGCGAGGGCCCGGTCCGGGTCGTGGACTCGACGCCGGGTTCGGCGGACGGGCTGGACGACGCCCCGTTCGCGGCGGGCTCGTCCTGGACGGAGCCGACGACGGGCGCGGTGCTCACGTTCCGCGCCGGCCCGGCGGGCACGCTCAAGGTGACGGTCAAGCCCTGACCCCGCCCTGACCCCCGCCGTGTCAGACGTACAGGTCCCCCGGGTGACCTGTACGTCTGACACGTCGTGGGCCGGGGGCGGATGTCAGTGGTGACGTCTACCGTCGTGCCATGAGCGAGCCCCGGCCCTTCACGGTCCACGTCCCCGACCAGGTCCTCGGCGACCTGCGCGAGCGCCTGGCCCGCAGCAGGATTCCCGAGGACTCGCCCCGGCGTCCGCCGTCGGGCATGAGCGCCGGCTACCTGCACGAGCTCGTGGACCACTGGATCAGCTGGGACTGGCGGGCGCGCGAGGCGTGGCTGAACACGCACCCGCAGTTCCTGGCCCGGATCGGTGACGCGGACGTGCACTTCGCGCACCTGCGCGCCGAGCGGCCGGACGCCCCGGCGCTGCTCGTGCTGCACGGGTGGCCGCACACGTTCGCGCTGCAGCTCGACTTCGCGGACCTGCTGCCGAATCTGCACGTGGTGGTCGCGAGCCTGCCCGGCTTCGCCTGGTCGACGCCGTACGCGGACGGCGCGATGTCGGAGCGGCGGCTGGCCGCGACGATGCACTCGCTCATGACCGACGTGCTGGGCTACGACCGCTACTTCACGTACGGCGAGGACGTGACGGCGAACGTCAGCGACCTGATCGCGGCCAGCTACCCGGAGCACGTGGCGGGCATCGTCGCCACGCACGCGCACTTCCCGACCATGGCGGAGCGTGCCGAGCTCGACGACCCCGAGGTCAAGGAGTTCTTCGACGGCATCGCCGCGCGGCACGAGACCGAGGGCGCGTACGGGCACGTCCAGGCCACCCGGCCTGACACCCTCGCGACCGCGCTCAACGACTCCCCCGCCGGGCTGCTGGCCTGGCTGACCGAGAAGCTCGTCGAGTGGAGCGACACCCCGCCCGGCGACCCGAGCGCCGTCGAGCAGCGCATCTCGCGCGACCGCCTGCTCACCGAGGCGACGATCTACTGGGCGACGCAGACGATCGCGTCGTCGTTCCGCCCGTACTACGAGGGCGCCGACCAGCCCGACCCGATCCCGCCCACGTCGGTGCCCGCCGCGGTCTTCGTGCAGCGGCACGAGGCCGCCTACCCGGAGTCGCTCGCGCGCCGCCACTACCTGGGCCTGCGTGTGTTCGACCGCCTGACGGAGGGCGGTCACTTCACGGTCGGCGAGGTGCCGGGCGAGATGGCGGCGCGCGTGCGGGAGTTCGTCCGCTCGGTCGACGGCGGCGTCGACGGCGGCTGAGCCCCGACTCAGGCCTTGGGCTCGAGCCGGATCACCGGGAACTTGCGGTCGGTGTGCGTCTCGTACTCCTTGGCGTCGGGCCAGTACGCGGCCCAGAGCCCGTAGAGGCGCTCCCACTCGGGCGATGTCGGGCGCACGACCGTCGTGGTGGCCTGCAGCGTCTGGTCGCCGACCTCGATGGTCGTCTCGCCGGTGCCGTCCTCCACGTTCGCCACCCAGACCGGGTCCTTGGGCGCGCCACCCAGGGAGCCCACGACGAGGTACGCGTCGCCGTCGGTCGCGGCGACCAGCGGCGTCACGTACTGCTTGCCGCTGACGCGCCCGACGTGGTGCAGGAGCAGCAGCCGCTTGCCGGCGAAGTGCCCTCCGGCGACGTCCGCGCCCAGCACGCCCGCGTTCGCGCGGAACGCCTCGATGATCCCGGTGTTCATGTCTGTCATCTGGTCCTCCTCCGACCTCCGCCGGCCCCGTGCCGACCTAAACGGACTTTACCCCGCTTAAGCGATTCCCGATAGCATCCGGGCATGAGCACGCCGATGACGTGGGGCACCCCGCAGCCCGAGCGGGCCGACGCCGCACGCAACCGTCAGGTGCTGCTCGCCACCGCCCGCGAGCTGCTCGCCGAGGCGGGGCCGGAGTGCCTCACGATGGACCTCCTGGCCGAACGGTCGGGGCTCGGCAAGGGCACCGTGTTCCGCCGGTTCGGCTCGCGGGCGGGCATCTTCCAGGCCCTGCTCGACGACAGCGAGCGCGACCTGCAGCAGCGGGTGCTCAGCGGGCCGCCGCCGCTCGGGCCGGGGGCACCGGCGGTCGACCGCATCATCGCGTACGGCACGGCGCGCGTCCGCTTCCTCGCCGAGCACCACGAAGTCGCGCGCGGGACGCTCGACGGGCGGGGCGGGAGCGGGGGGCGCTCGGGTGGGGGGCGCGGAGGCGAGGGTCGCTCGGGCGAGCGGCGGCGGCCGTTGACCGAGATCCACCTGCGGGTCCTGCTGCGCGAGGTCGACCTGCCCGGCGCCGACGTCGACGTGCTCGCCGGGCAGCTCTCGTACGCGCTGGACGGTCCGCTGCTGTTCCAGCTCTTCGCGGGGCCGGAGCTGGAGGGCCCGACGCCGACCGCCCGCTTCGAAGAGGGCTGGCGCGACCTGGTCGAGCGGGTGTGCGGGGTGCCGGGGGCGTAGATCCGGCCCGGCACGCGGCGTTCGCGGGTTGCCGGTTGCGGGGGGGGCGGACACGTGCGGACCGCCCAGCTGCGGGCCACGTCGTCGGGCACGTTTCGCGACGTCCGACGCGGGTGCCGCCGTCGGGCACGTGTACCGCCGTCGGGCACGGGAGCGCGCAGGACACGGCGCGGGGAGCGCAGCGCACTGCCAGCCGTGCGCCGGCGCCGGTCGCTGCACCCGCTGCACCCGCTGCACCCGCTGCCCGACGACAATCAGCCGACCAACTAAGGGGCAACTACCCAACTCACCTTCGAGACCGAAGTTTCTTGTCTTTGAGCCGCCCCAAAGACAAGAAACTTCGGTCTCGAAGGAGAAGGTGGGCGACGACGGAAACCAGCCTCGCCCGACGGCGCCGGCCCGTCGGCGTCGGCTACCCGATGGCGACTGCCCAACGTCGGCTGCCCAACGTCGGCTGCCCAACGTCGGCTGCCCAACGTCGACTGCCCGACGCCGGCTGCCCGACGCCGGCGACCGCCCGACGGCGATCGCGACGCACGTCGTCCGACGACGATCGGCCGACGCAGAAGGGACGGCCAACTCAATCACCTTCGAGACCTAAGTTTCTTCGCTTTGCGGCCCTACAAAGACAACAAACTTCGGTCTCGAAGGGGAGGGTGGGCGACGACGGAAACCAACCCCGCCCGACGACGTCGGCAAGACCTCACGCCCGCCCGACGGCGCCAGGCCAAACCCCAGACCCCCAACCCGAAACCGTCACGCCACAGCCCGCGCCCTCCAGACCGTGGCCGTCGCGTCCAGGACGTCGCCCCACGGCGTCGGACGGACGTCGAACACGTTGCTCGTCTCCGCCGCATCAGCGACGAACGGCCGGTCGAACTGGTACATCACGCCCAGCGCCTCCCGCAGGAGCGGCACCACGAGTCCCCCGGCCTTCAGCACGCCGCGCGGCATGCGGCGCAGCCGGGGCTCGCCCGTCCCGGCCCGCGCGCCGAGCTCCCGCAGCACCTCGCGGACGGTCGCCGGCGGGTTGGACGGCACGAGCCACGGCGAGCCCCAGGCCCGGTCGTCGGCGCCGAGGGCGATGAGGGTCGAGACCACGTCGTCGACGGCCGTCCAGGTGTGCGGCTGGTCGGGGTCGGCCATGACGGTGGCGGGCTTGCCGGCGAGCGTCGCCGCCGCGTACATCGGCAACAGCCCGTGCGAGGCCGGGACCGACGGCCCGATGTAGTCCGACGCGCGCGC
This sequence comes from Promicromonospora sukumoe, assembly GCF_014137995.1. Lineage (NCBI taxonomy): Bacteria > Bacillati > Actinomycetota > Actinomycetes > Micrococcales > Promicromonosporaceae > Promicromonospora > Promicromonospora sukumoe. The sequence goes on along the minus strand of NZ_JACGWV010000001.1, from coordinate 1,631,239 downwards.
CTCCGTGGCCCGCACCCGCCCGGCACGGTGGGCCGCAAGCGCCTCCTCCCACAGCCGCGCTCGCAGCCGGCCCTTGTGGTCCGACGCAGCGAGCGGCAGGTCGCGGGTCATCGGCCGCTTGAGCGGCCCATAGCCGTAGAGGTTGCTGAGCGTCACGAGCACCGCGCCCGAGGTCTCGGCCGCGTGCAGCGCCGCGGCGGCCAGCGGGGGCCAGCCGCGCTCCCACGTCGCGTACGAGCCGGGGTTCGCGCAGTTGTAGAGCACGTCCGCGCCGCGGGCCGCCTCCGCGAGCGCCGTCGCGTCCGTGGCGTCCAGGACGATCCGCTCGACGCGCGGGTGCTCCGGGCCACCGCCGGAGCGGGTCACGACGGCGACGGGGCGGCCGGCCTGGGCGAGCCGGAGTGCGAGCGCGGTGCCGACAGGCCCGGCACCGAGGACGAGGTGGGAGGTCATGACCACAGGGTGTCATCCATAGTAGTCATACAGGTTGCAGACTTGTATGATTGGCGACGAACATCCCGCCGCAAAGGAGCGCCATGACGTACCAGCCCGACGCAATCCGGACCGTGCAGCTCTCGACTGTCACGCTGCCGCTGGCCACCCCCATCTCCGACGCCAAGGTCTTCACCGGGCGGCAGAAGCCCATGACCGAGGTCGTCTTCCTGTTCGCGGAGATCACCACGGAGCAGGGGTTCGAGGGCCTCGGCTTCTCCTACTCCAAGCGCGCGGGCGGCCCCGCCCAGTACGCGCACGCCAAGGAGGTCGCCCAGACCGCCGTCGGCGAGGACCCGAACGACATCGCCAAGCTGTACACGAAGCTGCTGTGGGCGGGCGCCTCCGTGGGCCGGTCCGGCGTCGCGACCCAGGCCCTGGCCGCCATCGACATCGCCCTCTACGACCTCAAGGCCAAGCGCGCCGGCCTGCCGCTGGCCAAGCTGCTCGGCGCGCACCGCGACTCCGTGCGCACCTACAACACCTCGGGCGGCTTCCTCAACGCGAGCATCGAGGAGGTCAAGGAGCGCGCCAGCCGGTCGATCGCCGAGGGCATCGGCGGCATCAAGATCAAGGTGGGCCTGCCCGACAGGCGCACGGACCTCGCCCGCGTCGCCGCCGTCCGCGAGCACATCGGCGCGGACGTCCCGCTCATGGTCGACGCCAACCAGCAGTGGGACCGCAGCACCGCCCTGCGCATGGGCCGGCGCCTGGAGGAGTTCGACCTCGTCTGGATCGAGGAGCCCCTGGACGCGTACGACGCCGAGGGCCACGCCGCGCTCGCCGCCGCGCTGGACACCCCGATCGCGACCGGCGAGATGCTCGCCTCCGTCGCGGAGCACGAGCGGCTCATCGAGAAGCGCGCGTGCGACATCATCCAGCCGGACGCCCCGCGCGTCGGCGGCATCACGCAGTTCCTGCGGCTGCTCACGCTCGCCGACCAGGCCGGGCTGGACCTCGCGCCGCACTTCGCGATGGAGATCCACCTGCACCTGGCCGCCACGTACCCGCGCGAGCCCTGGGTGGAGCACTTCGACTGGCTCGACCCGCTGTTCAACGAGCGCCTGGAGACCAAGGACGGCCGCATGCTCGTCCCGGACCGCCCCGGCCTCGGCGTCACCTTCAGCGAGCAGGCCCGCGCCTGGACCACCGACACCGCGACCTTCGGCCCCGCCTGACCTCGCGCCTGGTCCCCCCGCGACCTCCGCGACGTGTCAGACGTACAGGTCACCCGAGGGACCTGTACGTCTGACACGTAGGCCAGGAGATGCACCGAGATGGAAGCATGAGCCCATGGCCCAGACCCTGAGCGGCACCCTCGTGGAGGCGCTGCGGACCCGCATCGTCAACGGCGACATCGCCCCGGGCGAGAAGCTGCCCAGCGAGCCGCGACTTGCCGTCGAGCACCAGGTCAGCCGCACGGTGGTCCGCGAGGCCATCGCGCGGCTGAACCTGGAGGGCCTGGTCCACACGCGGCGGGGCAGCGGCAGCTACGCCCTGACCCCTCCCGCGGAGGCCGACGACGGCGGGGCGCCCGTCGCCCGGTCGCTCGCCGACCGGCTCGCCCTGGTCGAGTACCGGCTGGCCCTGGAGGCCGAGGCCGCCGCGCTCGCCGCGACCCGGCGCACGTCCGCGCAGCTCGCGGCGCTGGGCGACCGGCTCGACGCGCTCGCGTCGTCGGACGGGCATCCCGCCACCGCGATGCAGCACGACTTCGCGTTCCACCGCCTCGTCGCGGAGGCCGCGGGCAACAGGTTCCTCCTGGAGGCCCTGGACCGGCTCGGCCCGCAGATGATCGCCATGCCGCGCGGCCGCCTGGACCGGTCCGACGACGGCGGGGCGGGGAACGGCCGCCCCGGCGGCGGCCCGTCGGGCGCATCGGGCGCGGACCCGCACGGCGGCGGCCGCTTCGCCGGCGTCGTGCAGGAGCACCGCGCCGTGCTCGACGCGCTCGCCGCGCAGGACCCGCTGGCCGCGTCCGCGGCGATGCGGGTCCACCTCGCGTCGTCCCGCCGCCGTCTGCTCCAGGAATCAGGAGCCGACGCCGCCGGCTGACCGGGCCGCGGAGCCGCCGTCGGGCAAAGCCGTTGACCACAGCAGCCCCTGCCAGCCGAAGCGCCGCCTTGGCAGCAACCGCTGTGGTCAACACCGGCCCGCCGCATGGACCGAGCCGCCGCATCGCCGGCTCGCCGCCGGCCGGAAACGACGTGACCACAGCAGTTGCTGCCAGGCTGGACGGCAACCTGGCAGTAAATGCTGTGGTCAACACCGGGAGCGGCGGCCCCGGCAAGCGGCGGCCCGACGGCGGCACCGGGTCAGCAGGCCAGCCGGTCAGCGCGGCGGCTTGACCGCCAGGACCGGGTGGTCGGCCTGCAGCAGGATGCGCTGCGCCACCGAGCCCATGATGAACTTGCCGACCGTGCTGCGGCGGCGCAGGCCGATCACGATCAGCGACGCGTCGTGCTTCTCGGCGAGGTCGAGGATCTCGTCGGTGAAGTCGTCACGGTGCGTCCCGCGCACCACCTGCGCCCGCACCCCGGCCTCGGTCGCCTGCGCGAGCACGCGGTCGAGGTCCTCCTCGGCGGCGACCGTCGTCTCGACGACGGAGCCCTCCCGCGCCGAGTTCACCACGAGGAGCTCCTCGTCCCGGAGCCCGGCCTCGGCGATCGCCGCACGGACGGCGGCCTCCCCCGCCGGCGTGGGGACGTAGCCAACGACGATGCTCATACGGACTCTTCCTCTCGGTTCTTCGCGGGCACGTCGCCCGCCGCCGCCTCGGACGACGCCGCCCGCCGGTCGCGGACGGCACGGATCAGGGGCAGCACGGCCACCACCACGAACACCACCAGCAGCGTCGCGGAGATGGGGCGGGTGAAGAAGCCCGCGGCCGACCCGTCGAACATCAGCAGCGAGCGCCGCAGGCTGGACTCCAGGAGCGAGCCCAGCACGAACGCCAGGACGAGCGGCCCCGGCTCGAAGCCGAACTTCTTCATCAGGTAACCGACGGCGCCGAACACGACGACCAGGAGGACGTCGAACACGGAGTTGTTGATCGTGTAGGCGCCGATCATCGTGATCAGGGCCGTGACCGGCGCCAGGATCGCCGCGCGCACCCGCAGGATGCGCACGAAGAGGCCGACCAGCGGGATCGACATGATCAGCAGCAGCACGTTGCCGATGTACATCGAGTTGACGACGCCCCAGAACAGCTCGGGGTGCTCGGTGACGAGCTGCGGCCCGGGCGTGATGCCCTGGATGAGCAGCGCGCCGAACATGAGCGCCATCGTCGCGTTGGCGGGGATGCCGAGGGTGAGCAGCGGGATGAACGAGCTGGTGGCGGCGGCGTTGTTCGCCGTCTCCGGCCCGGCCACGCCCTCGATGGCGCCCTTACCGAAGCGGCTCGGGTCCTTGGCGCGCTTCTTCTCGGCCGCGTAGGCGGCCATGGAGGCGATGGTCGCGCCGCCGCCGGGCAGGATGCCGAGGAAGAACCCGAGCACGGACCCACGGGTCACGGCGCCCGAGGACTCCTTGAGGTCCTTGCGCGACGGCCAGACGTTGGCGACCTTGCCGGGCGCGTGCACGGCGCGGTGCCGCTCCTCCAGGTTGTAGAGGATCTCGCCGAGGCCGAACAGGCCCATGGCGACGGGGACGAAGTCGATGCCGTCGGCCAGGCTGAGGCTGTCGAACGTGAAACGTTCGGCGCCCGTGAAGGCGTCGCGGCCGACGGTCGCCAGCAGCAGCCCGATCGCCGCGGCGATCAGGGCCTTGACCTTCGCGCCGGACGCGATGGTCGAGACCAGCAGGATGCCGAGCAGGGCGAGGGCCGCGTACTCGGGCGGCCCGAAGTCGAGGGCGAAGCCCGCCACGACGGGGGCCAGGAAGGTCAGTCCGACGATGGCGACGGTGCCACCGATGAACGACCCGACGGCGGCGACGCCGAGCGCCGTGCCCGCCCTGCCCTGTCTGGCCATGGCGTGCCCGTCGAGCACGGTCACGACCGAGCTGGCCTCGCCCGGCAGGCGGAGCAGCACGGACGTGATGGTGCCGCCGTACTGCGCGCCGTAGAAGATGCCGGCGAGCATGATGATCGCGGTGACCGGCTCCACGCCGTACGTCAGCGGCAGCAGGATGGCGATGGTGGCCGCCGGGCCGAGACCCGGCAGCACGCCGATGAGCATGCCGATGACCACGCCGATGAGGCAGTACAGGAGGTTGGTCGGTTCGAGCACGACGGCGAAGCCGGCGGCTACGTTCTGCAGTGATTCCACGTGCGTTTCCCTTGCGGATCAGACCTGCGGTGCGGTCAGAAGAGGTGCGGGACGTTGGTGCCGAGTGCCCCGACGAAGACCCCGTAGAGGGCCCCGACCACGAGTACCGAGTACAGGACGGCGGAGCGCCACGACTCCCCGCCGAGGAACTTCATCCAGACCAGGCTCAGCAGCAGGGCGGGGATCTCGAAGCCGATCACCGGCAGCAGCGCCACGAGACCGAGGAGGGTCGCGAGGCCCACCAGGGAGAGCCACGAGTACCGGGAGAACTTCTCCCCGTCGCCACCCCGCCGTCCGACGACGACCTGGGCGAGCGACAGCACCACCACGGCGACGCTGATCGCGAGCGGCCACAGGCCGGCGCCCGGCTGGGTCGGCGTGCCGAGGCCCAGGCCGACGGCGATCACCGCGCCCAGCACGCCGACCCCCGCCGTGACGACACAGGCGCCGAGGTTGGCGACCGGGCCCGCGGGCGGCGGCGCCTCCTCGGCCCACTCGTCGGCGAGCGCCTTGGCGGCTTCTCCGGCCGACGTCGGCGCGGCGGCGTCCTCGCCCGCCCTACCCTCCGGTTCGCGGTCCACGCGACCCTCCTTGGTTGCCGTTGCCACGAGGGATCAGCCCTCCGCGAGGCTGATGTCGTACTCCTCGGTGAGCGCCTGGTACTTCTCGGCGAGCTCGGTCCACTCCGTGGTGACCTCTTCGCCCGAGATCTCGTGCGGGGTCAGCAGGTTGTTCTCGTTGAACGACGTGTAGGTGTCCGTGGCGATGGCGGCGTCGATCGACTCGACGAGGCGGGCCTTGACATCCTCGGGCAGACCCTTGGGGGCGGCCAGGGCGCGGTACTGCGACACGGGCACGTCGTAGCCCTCCTCGACGGCGGTCGGCACGTCGGGCAGGAACTGGTTGCGCTCGGCCGAGAAGGCGAGCAGCGGCACCACGTTCCCGGCGTCGATCTGCGGCTTGGCCTCGCCGAGCTGCACGGTCGCCACCTGCACCTGGTCGCCGACGACGGCGGTCAGCGCGGGCGAGCCCGAGTCGAACGGGACGGCCGTGCCGTCGATCTCGGCCTGCGCGAACAGCGCCGCCTGAGCGAGCTGCGAGCCCGTGCCGACACCCGTGGTGCCGTACTTGATGTCGCCCGAGCCGGCCTTGAGGTCGTCGAGGGTCTCGAACCCGGAGTCCTTGCTGGCGAGCAGCACGTAGTCGTCCTGCGAGAGGCCCTTGATCACGTCGAGGTCGGCCAGGTCGACGGCCTCGTCCTCGGACACGGCCAGCGGCGTGATCGTGATGAGAGAGGCGTTCAGCAGCACCAGCTCGTAGCCGTCGGCGGGCTTGCCCGCGACCTCCTCGGTCGCGACGGCGCCGTTGGCCCCGGCCCGGTTGACGACGGGGACGGCGACGCCGAGGTCCTCGGCCATGCCCTCGGCGACGGCGCGGGCGATCAGGTCGGTCGACCCGCCGGCGTCCTGGCCCACGGTGATGGTCACCGGGCCGGACGGGAAGTCTTCACCCTCACCGCCGCCGGCGGCGCCAACGTTGCCGCCGCACGCGGCGAGCGTCAGGGCGGACAGCGCGGCGGTGGCGCCCAGCGCGACCCTGCTGGTCAGCGGGCTGCGGCGGGCACCGGAAGGTGCGCCGCGGCGCGGGTTTCGGGGGGTAGGAGTTGTCATCACAGCTCTCCTCGTTGAGATCTCCGACGGGCATCTGCCGGTCGGGCGTTGAGCATAGGAAGCCCATACGATGCCTGTCTAAGCCTCTTACTGCATTGCTTGATTCTCGGAATGCATCAATCCCGGAAAGGCCATCGTGTACACCCTCGATCAGGTCCGCTGCTTCCTCGCCGTCGCGGAAGAGCTCCACTTCGGCCGCGCGGCAGAACGACTCAACATGACCCAGCCGCCCCTGAGCCGTCAGGTCCAGAAGCTGGAACGCGCCGTCGGCGTCCCCCTGCTGGAACGGGACAACCGGCACGTCGAGCTGACGACGGCCGGCGCGGTGTTCCTGGAGGAGGCCCGGCGCCTCCTGACCGCCGCCGACGCCGCCCCCGCGCTGGCCCGGAAGATCGCCGCGGGCCGCGCGGGCGTGCTGCGCCTCGGCTTCACCGCCGCGTCCGGGTTCAGCCTGCTGGGCACGCTCGTCCAGGAGATCACCGACTTCATGCCCGACGTCGACCTGGACCTCCAGGAGCTCGTCACGGTCGAGCAGATCGAGGCGATCCGGCGCGGCGAGCTCGACCTGGCGCTCGGCCGGCCGCCGTTCGACCAGGAGAGCTTTGACTCCCGGCTCCTGCTGTCGGAGGACCTGGTGCTGGCCGTGCCGCCGGGGCACGCACTGACCCGGCTCGACCGGCCCGTGACCGCCGCCGACCTGCGCGACCAGCCCGTCGTCGGGCACCACCCCACCAAGGCGCGGTACTTCTACGACATGGTGGTGCGCTACATCGCCGTCGAGCACGGGAACGTGGTGCACGTCGTCAGCCAGATCCTGACGATGTGCTCGCTCGTGGCGGCCGGGCGCGGCGTGGCGTTCGTCCCGGAGTCGGCCCGCCTGCTCGGCCTGCCGGGCGTGACGTTCGTGGAGCTCGACGTCCCGCACGGCGTCGTCGAGCTGCACGCGATCTGGGACCGCACCTCGAAGAACCCGGCCCTCCACGAGTTCCTCCGCTACCTCCACCCCGACCCCACCCGCTGAACCCCGCTCGTTGAGTGCTGGGTATTTGTGGCTTCGAATCGTTTCGAAGCCACAAATACCCAGCACTCAACGAATGCCCCACGGGCGGGTGATACCTCGTGGGCATGAATTGATGCACGATCGGGCTTGGACAGGCATCGTGGAGCGTTCCTACCGTGGCCGCGAGAACCTAGCCCGACCAGTCGCCATCGTCGACGTCTGTCACAGGAGGGGGCCACCACCTTGGCCACGTATGCACCGCAGGAGCTCGCCGTCGCCCTGAAGGACGGGCTGCTGTCGTTCCCCGTCACGCCGTTCACCGCGGACGGGGCGGTCGACGAGCAGCGGTACCGCGACCACATCGACTGGCAGTCGAGCTTCCCCATCGGCGGACTGTTCGCCGCGGGCGGCACTGGCGAGGGCTTCAGCCTGACGCCGCAGGAGTCGGCGCAGGTCGTGCGCCTCGCCGTCGAGACCGCCGGCGGGCGCACCCCCGTGCTCGGCAGCGCGGGCGGCAACACCGCCCAGGCGATCGAGAACGCGCGCGCCGCGCAGGACGCCGGCGCCGAGGGGCTCCTGCTGCTGCCCCCGTACCTCACCGAGGCCGACCAGGACGGCCTGCTGGAGCACGCCTCCGCCGTGTGCGCCGCGACCGACCTCGGCGTCATCGTCTACAACCGCGGCAACGCGATCTACTCCGCGACCACCGTCGCCCGGCTCGCCGAGCGGCACCCGAACTTCATCGGGTTCAAGGACGCGATCGGCGACATCGAGCACCTCACCCGCGTCTACGCCACCAACGGCGACCGGCTGTTCTACCTGGGCGGCCTGCCCACCGCCGAGACCTACGCCCTGCCGCTGCTCCAGCTCGGCATGAGCACCTACTCCTCGGCCATGTACAACTTCGTGCCCGAGTTCGCGCTGGAGTTCTACCGGGACGTGCGGGCGCAGAACCACGCCGCCGTCACCGAGAAGCTGCGCCGCTTCGTGCTGCCGTACCTCGACATCCGCGACCGCACCAAGGGCTACGGCGTGTCCATCGTCAAGGGCGGCATGAAGGCCATCGGCCGCGACATGGGCAGCGTGCGTGCGCCCCTGCAGGACCTCACCGCTCAGGACCTCGCGGACCTCTCCGCCCTGCTCGACGCCGCCGGAGTGCGGCCCGCTCCGGCCGACGGCGCCCCGGCCGGCACTACGGCCGACGCCGACGCCGCCGTCGACACCCTGGCCGGCTGACCCGAACGCCCTCAAGGAGACATGCGATGACCCAGCTCACCGGCCACTCGATCGTCGCCGGCGCGCCCCTTCCGGGCACCGCCGGCACCTTCGCCGGGCAGGACCCGGCCTCGGCCCAGGCGCTCGAACCCGCCTACTCCCTGCTCGACGAGGCGCAGGTCGCCCGGGCGACGGCCGCCGCACAGGAGGCGTTCGCCTCCTTCTCCGCGCTCGCCCCCGAGCCCCACGCGCGCTTCCTGGAACAGGTCGCGGCCAACATCGAGGCCGTCGCGCCCGACGTCGTCGCGCGGGCCATGCAGGAGACCGGCCTCCCGGCGGCCCGCCTGACGGGCGAGGTCGCCCGCACCACGAACCAGCTCCGCCTGTTCGCGCAGGTGGTGCGCCAGGGCGACCACCGTGGCGTGCGGATCGACCCCGCCCTGCCGGACCGCGCTCCCCTGCCGCGCGCCGACATCCGGCAGCGCAAGGTGCCCGTCGGCCCCGTGGCCGTGTTCGGCGCCAGCAACTTCCCGCTCGCCTTCTCCACCGCGGGCGGCGACACCGCGTCCGCGCTGGCGGCCGGCTGCCCCGTGGTGGTCAAGGCGCACAACGCGCACCCCGGCACGGCCGAGCTCGTGGGCCGCGCCGTGGCCGACGCCGTCGCCTCGTCCGGGCTGCACCCCGGCGTGTTCTCCCTGGTCTACGGGCCGGGCAAGGTCGTGGGCCAGGCGCTCGTGTCCGACCCGGTGATCCAGGCCGTCGGCTTCACCGGCTCCCGCGGCGGCGGCCTCGCGCTCGTCGCGGCGGCCGCGGCCCGCCCCGTGCCCATCCCCGTCTACGCCGAGATGAGCTCGATCAACCCCACGATCCTGCTCGACGGCGCCCTCGCGGGCGACGTCGACGCCCTGGCCGCCGCGTACCTCACGTCGGTGACCGGCTCCTCGGGCCAGCTCTGCACCGCGCCGGGCCTCGTGTTCGTGCCGGACGACGAGCGCGGCGACGCGTTCGTGGCCGCCGCCGGGCGCGCAGCGGCCGCCGCGGCCGGGCAGACCATGCTCACCGAGGGCATCGCACAGGCCTGGCAGGACGGCGTGGACACGCTCGCCGCGCAGGACGGCGTCTCGCTCGTCGGGGCCGGGTCCCCCGGCGCGACGGAGAACGCCCCCGCGCCCGCGGTCTTCGCCAGCGCGGTGCCGACCCTGCTCAGCAACCCCGTGCTCCAGGCCGAGATCTTCGGCGCGGCCTCGCTCGTGGTCCGGTACTCGGACGCCGACGAGCTGCTGTCCGCCGTCGAACGCCTGGAGGGGCAGCTCACCGTGACGCTGCACCTGACCGAGTCGGACCGCGAGACCGCAGCCGCCCTGCTTCCCGTGCTGGAGCGCAAGGCCGGTCGCATCCTGGCGAACGGCTGGCCCACCGGCGTCGAGGTGGGGCACGCGATGGTGCACGGCGGGCCGTTCCCCGCGACGTCGGACGGGCGCACCACCTCGGTGGGCACGCTCGCGATCGAGCGGTTCCTGCGGCCCGTGGCCTACCAGAACCTGCCGGAGTACCTGCTGCCCGAGCCGGTCCGGTCGGACAACCCGTGGCACCTGACGCGGCGGGTCGACGGCGTGCTCGACGTCGTGCTGGGTGCGACGGAGACCGACGTCACGAAGGCGGACGCCGCCCCGGAGACCGCGGGGACCGCGCGGTGAGCGCGCACCCCCCGATCGCCCGCGTCGAGGTCGTGCCCGTCGCGGGCCACGACTCGATGCTGCTGAACCTGTCGGGCGCGCACGCCCCGTTCTTCACGCGGAACGTCGCGATCGTCACCGACTCCGACGGCCGCACGGGGCTGGGCGAGGTGCCCGGTGGAGAGAAGATCCGGGCGACGATCGAGGAGGCCGGCGCGATCGTCGTCGGGCAGCCGGTGGCGCGGTACCGCTCCCTGCTGCGCGACGTCGCCCGCGCGTTCGCCGACCGCGACGCGGGCGGGCGCGGGCTCCAGACCTTCGACCTGCGCACCACGGTGCACGCAGTCACGGCCCTGGAGTCCGCGCTGCTCGACCTGCACGGCCAGGACCTGGGCGTGCCCGTCGCGGAGCTGCTCGGCGACGGCGTCCAGCGCGAGGCCGTGCCGATGCTCGGGTACCTGTTCTACGTGGGCGACCCGGGCGCGACCGACCTGCCGTACCTGCGCGGCGACGACGAGTCCGACGCGTGGGGGCGGCTGCGCCGCGAGGAGGCGATGACGCCGGACGCCGTCGTGCGCCTGGCCGAGGCCGCCGCCGAGCGGTACGGGTTCACCGACTTCAAGCTCAAGGGCGGCGTGCAGGCCGGTGACCTGGAGGTGGACACCGTCGTCGCGCTCAAGGAGCGCTTCCCCGACGCGCGGATCACGCTCGACCCCAACGGCGGCTGGCTGCTGGCCGACGCGATCCGGCTGGGCCGGCGCATGCGCGGCGTCGTCGCCTACGCGGAGGACCCGTGCGGGGCCGAGGGCCGGTTCTCCGGCCGGGAGGTGATGGCCGAGTTCAAGCGGGCGACGGGCCTGCCGACGGCGACCAACATGATCGCGACCGACTGGCGGGAGATGGCGCACGCCGTGCGCGCGGGCGCCGTCGACATCCCGCTGGCCGACCCGCACTTCTGGACCATGGCGGGCTCCGTGCGGGTGGCCCAGCTCTGCCACGAGTTCGGGCTGACCTGGGGGTCGCACTCCAACAACCACTTCGACATCTCGCTGGCCATGTTCACGCACGTCGGGGCGGCGGCGCCCGGCGAGATCACGGCGCTGGACACGCACTGGATCTGGCAGGACGGGCAGGGCCTGACGACGGCCCCGCCGCAGATCGCCGGCGGCGCGATCCAGGTGCCGACGACGCCGGGGCTCGGCGTCGAGCTGGACCGCGAGCGCCTGGCCGCCGCGCACGAGCTGTACCTGAAGCACGGCCTGGGCGCCCGCGACGACGCCCTGGCGATGCAGTACCTGGTCCCGGGCTGGGCCTTCGACCCGAAGCGCCCGTGCCTGGTCCGCTGACCCCCTCGTTGAGTGCTGGCTTTTTGCGGGACAAATGCCCCACGACCCCGCAGATACCCAGCACTCAGCGGGATGGTTCATGAGCGGGGTGCTGCTCGGGTTCGCGATCGTGCTCGTGCTCGTCGGGGTGGGGTTCGTGGCCGCGTGGGCACTGCCCGGCGAGGCCCGCGCGATGCAGCGCGGCATCGCGCCGCTGGTGTACTACATCACCAACCCGGCGCTGATGTTCCTGCTCATGTCCGACGCCGACCTCGGCGCCGTCCTGCGCACCTACACCCCGATCGCGCTGATCACGGCGGCGGCCACGGGGCTGCTCTACGCGCTGGTCGCCGGCGGGCTGCTGCGGCGGCCCGCCGGGCCGGTCGCGGCCGGCGCCATGGCGAGCTCGTACGTGAACGCGGGCAACATCGGGGTGCCCATCGCGCTGTACGCGGTGGGCACCGCCGCCCCGGTCGTGTCGGTGCTCATCGCGCAGCTCCTGGTGGTCGCGCCGCTGTACCTATCGGTGTTCGCGTGGTGCCGGCACCGGGCGGGGCGGTTCGCTCCTGCCCGTTCCGACGACGACGGCGCCTCCCCCGCTGCCGACGCCGGTGCCGCTGCTGGAGCCGGTGCCGATGACGGCGCTGCCGCCGCGGCTGCCGACAGCGCCGGGCCCTCCCGCTCCCTCGGCGCGACCCTCGCCCGGTCGCTCGCGAACCCGGTCACAGTCGCGACGGGGCTCGGTCTGCTGGCCGCGGCGTTCTCCGTGGACCTGCCCGCGGTGCTCGGGCAGCCGGTCGAGATGCTCGGCCACGCGTCGGTGCCGCTGCTCCTGCTGCTGTTCGGCATGTCGCTGCGCGGTCAGCGGCCGCTGGGCCGGGACGCCCGCGCCGAGGTGGTGCTGGGCACCGTGCTCAAGTCGCTGGTCATGCCGGTGCTGGCCTGGGTGGTCGGCCGGTTCCTGTTCGGGCTGGACGGCCTGGACCTGCTCGGCGTGGTGCTCATGGCGGCGCTGCCCACGGCGCAGAACGTGTTCCTGTTCGCGGGACACTTCCGCCTGGCGACGACGTCGGTCCGCGACGTCACCCTCCTGAGCATGCTCCTGGCGTTGCCGGTCTCCCTGCTGGTGACCTTGCTCCTGGGCTGACGCCGCCGGCGGCGCCGACAACGGCGCCGTCGAACGTAGGGGTAGTCGCACTCTGGGCGCCCAGAGTGCGACCAGACCTACGCTCAGCTGCGGCCGGAGGCTCAGCTCAGCGGGGCGTGATGCCCGTCAGGACGTTGCGCACCAGGGCGTCGGCGAACGACTCCGTGACCGGCTCGTCCGGGACCAGGAGCCGGTGGTAGACGGCGCCCCAGAGCTGGTCGACCACCACCTGCACGTCGACGTCGTCGCGGACCTGCCCCGCCTCCTGCGCCGCCCGCAGCCGCTCGGCCGCCAGGCGGCGCCGCTCGGAGGAGTACAGCGTGCGGTAGGCGACGGCGAGGTCCTGGTCGGTCTGCGACTGGCCGATCAGCTCCGCGAGGATGCGCCCCGCGGGCGTCGTCGTCATGAGGTGCACGAACGCCCGGAGCTGGTCGCGCAGGTCCACGCGGATGTCGCCGGTGTCGGGGAAGGCGAGCGTCTGCTGCACGGCGTGGAAGTAGCCGTCCAGGGCCAGCGCGCCCTTGGAGGGCCACCACTTGTAGAGCGTCGTCTTGCTGACGCCGGACAGGCGCGCGACGCGCTCGAACGTCAGGTCGGCGATGCCCTCGGCCAGCAGCAGCTCGCCGACGGTGCGCAGCACGTCCGCGCGCACCTCGTCGGCGGGCCGCCGCCCGCGCCCCCGGGCCCGCGCGCCCGGCTGTCCGACGTCGGACGCCGCTACCTGGTCCGTCATGTCCCCTCCTCCTGGCCCCCGCAGTCTAGGAGGGTGCCCGTCGCTGATCCGCGTGATCGGCAGGATGTCAGGTGATCGGTAGTCCGGGCTGCCGACCACCTGACGTTCTGCCGACCACTCGGCACGGCCGGCGCGGCGCCGGTCACGCGGTGCGCACCGTGAGCAGGTCCGGCAGGCCCACGCGCTCCAGGAACTCGGCGCGGGTGCGGTCGGCGAGGTCCGAGACTGCCTCGGAGCCGTCGTCGGCCGGGTCGATGTGCACCCGGTACGGCCGCTGCCCGGCGGGCAGCGCGACGATGCGGGCGATCTCGTCGGAGACGAGCGCGACGTCGGCGTCGGGCGCCAGGGCCGCGAGCTTCTCCGCGACCTGGCCCATCAGCCCGGCGTAGCGGGTCTCGTAGTCGGCCTCGACCGCGGCGTCGGCGGGGTGGCCGGCGTGCGCGAAGTGGTTGGTGCCGCTCGTGAACGAGCCGGGCACCACGATCGACGTCTCGACGCCCCAGCGGG